>VYFB01000139.1 GCA_009842645.1 Nitrospira sp. SB0677_bin_15
CGGGACGCCTTGCCCTGCATCCCGCTATCACACTTAATCAGAGGTTCCTTTAATGCGAAGCGCACCAGCGACGCGAAATTCAAAACCATCATCAAGGTGCATCTCCTGGCTAATCGTCAATCACAAAAACGAATTGCCCAAGGGCATCGTTAGGAGTAGAATGGATGACAGTTGCCGGAGGAATGGTTGTTCGACGTCTCTTCTCAGGTACCGTATGACCCACCCGTTTCCGATTGCGCCGACCGTTCTCTCATTGCTGCTTGCCCTGCCGGGCTTGAGCGTAGCGCAGCCCACCCTTCCCGTGGAGCCGGATGAAGAAACCCGGCTCGAGGAAATATACGATCATGAATCGCGCATGGTCATCTTTTTGTATTCATTGAAAGGGACGGAAGAAGTCGATTACGTGGTCGGGCGAAAAGTCTGGGAGCACCAAAGAAGCGTGTATGGCAATCCCGTATATTATCTCGAGCCCTACCCCCTGTTTTACTGGTGGAACCACACGATGTGGAATGATCCCGAACAGGATGGAGTCAATGGGAACGAACTCGTCTATAAAGAAGACGTTGATTTTGACGCGACCCGCTATAAACCCTGCCTTTTTAACGGGCAACGCTGCTGAACGCTTCCGGCCTCCGCATGTCCTTCAAGGGATAGCGGCTCTCTCCCGGATGCGAACAGCCGCCCTCAGATCCACGCGATGCCGGCCCCATGCCACTTCTTGAACGGTCCCAAACAGCCCCATCTTCCCTTCGCAGCCGGCTGGCGTCCATTCGCCTCTTGCCCGGTCAGGTCGTGGCACTGGCCGCCGCGGCCCTGATCTTCATCGGCGCGGCCCTCCTCATGCTCCCGTTCGCCACCCCGGACGGAATGCAATTACGGTTCATCGACGCCTTGTTTACCGCGACCTCAGCCGTCTGCGTCACCGGGTTGATCGTGATGGACACCCCACATGAATTCACCACCTTCGGTCAACTCATCATCCTGCTGCTCATTCAAATCGGCGGGCTGGGGTACGCCTTGCTGGCCACGATCATCCTGTTGGCCCTGGGACATCGCATCGGCCTACGGGACCGGATGATGCTGGCCGAAACGCTAAGCACGTTCGACATGGCCGGATCGATTCGCTACGTCAAAATCGTGGCTATCGCGACCGTGGCGTTGGAAGGATTGGGGTTTCTCTTTCTCGCCTTACGCTTTTCACAAGACATGCCGTGGGGGGAAGCCCTCTACTCCGGTCTCTTCCATTCCATCTCGGCCTTCAACAACGCGGGATTTGCCCTGTTCTCCGACAGCCTGATCTCCTATCGAACCGACCTGTCCGTCAATCTCATCGTCACGGTCCTGGTCATTCTGGGAAGCACCGGCTTCATTCTCTTTCAGGATGCATGGGACAATCTCAAGGGCCGGCGCTTCCGGCTCCAGACGCATACCAAACTGGTGGCCGTGGTCACCCTGGTCATCCTCGTGTCAGGCACGCTCGGCATCACGATCCTGGAATGGAACAATCCACGGACGTTTCAACCCCTGAGCATTGGAGAACGCCTGGCCACGGCGCATTTCCACGCAATGTCCCGGACCGCGGGCTTCACCACCATCGACATCAGCGCCATGAATGACGCGACCCTGTATTTTCTGCTGCTGTTAATGACCATCGGCGGCTCACCCGGCAGTATGTCAGGAGGGATCAAGACGACGACGTTCGCCATCATCTGGGTGACCATCTGGGCGGTCCTTCGACGAAGGCAGGACATTGAAATCTTTCACCGGCGAATATCCAGGGAATTGGTGGTCCGCGCCTTCTGTCTTGCAATCCTGGCCTTCACGGCCATCACCGTGTTCACCCTGGTCCTCGCCTTTACGGAAGAACGTCCGTTTTTAAGCATCATGTTTGAAGTCACCTCGGCCATGGGAATCGTGGGTATGTCCCTGGGCGACGGGGACGGACGAAGCTTTTCCGCCCTGTTCACCGACTTCGGCAAGCTGGTGATCATCGCCTCGATGCTGATCGGCCGTTTCGGGCCGCTCCTCATCGGTCTGTTCGCCGTGTACACCACCACCACCCCACGGTACCGGTTCCCGGAATCCAGAGTCATGATCGGCTAAAGGGAACTTGGGGAACCTCTGATTTAGTGTGATAGCGGGATGCAGGGCAAGGCGTCCCGCAGCGAAACCCGAGGCTTATCAGAGAGATAGGTGAGGGTTGAGCGAGGACACAACGCAGCCCTGCGCCCGATAGTGCACTTAATCAGAGGTTCCTCGGCTATTTCAGGCGTCGCTGCAAAATCAGGACGAACGCCATGAGGGTAGGCAGCGGGGCAACCAATAGGGGAAGCAGCCAGACCCACGCGTTCTTCCCGCGAACGCGCGCCTGATCGAATATCCAGACAAATACCCACACAACCAGCAGGAAATAGTTGACTCCCAGCCAGTGCGTCGCGCGCGTGGTGAGGACACTGGCGCCGTCACCCGCGGCAGTGCCCCAAAAGACCATTTGCAGGACGCCAAACGCCACCAACAGGGTAATGACAATCCGTTTGCTCCACACGTACATGAGATACGCCTCCTTTTATCTAATGCCTCAAGGTTCAGATGTGATGCCGGGTCGATGTACTGTACCCTTGTACAACGGGTAGAATAGTACGGATGCCGGCAAAAATCGAGATTCAACGGCCGGAGAGATCCTCTTTTGCATTGCCACGCAAGCCGGAAGAAGCCTGTGGATGACTGGAAAACGCCTTTCGCATCCTGTGTATAACACAAAATATTTGGGGCTGTCCTAGATAACTAACCGAGTTCTCTTTTAACCCACTGTTTTAATTGCCTT
>VYFB01000068.1 GCA_009842645.1 Nitrospira sp. SB0677_bin_15
GAGCGAGGACACAACGCAGCCATGCGCCCGATAGTGCAGTAAATCAGAGGTTCCTAACGAAGGAGTTCTAGGTCATGCCACGTGTCAAAGGAGGCCCTCAAACCCGTCGCCGCAGAAAGAAGCGGCTGAAATTAGCCAAGGGGCAGTATGGGGGCAGAAGCAAACTGTTTCGGACGGCAACGGAATCAGTCGATAAAGGCCAAGTCTATGCGTATATTGGCCGGCGACATCGGAAAAGAGATTTCCGGCGACTGTGGATTACGAGGATCTCAGCCGCAGTCAAAGCACACGGGTTGTCCTACAGCCGGTTTATGCACGAATTGGCCAAAGCCAACGTCGGCTTGAACCGGAAGATGCTGTCGGAAATGGCCATTCACGATCCCGCAGGCTTTAAATCCCTCACGGACCTGGCCAAAGCCGCAGCCTGATCCGTCTCATCCGTGACGAGGATCCCCGGTCGATTCCTCGTCACCTTGGTGGTTGCCTCTTCCGGACCGCAATCGCACCCGTTCCCGTGTCACCACAATGATTGTGCTGTCGTGCATCGCATCCGCGTGATGCGCGATAAGATCCCGCATGGCGCCCACCTTCTCTGCAATCCGCATCCCGACGAAACGAACGACACATGGGTGTGGCAGCCGGCGCACAAAGATCAGCTCGCCGAAGTCCTTGTCTTCTGTGATGAGCACACGCTGTTCCTGAGCGGCCATGGCCAGTAGCGCTTCATCGGTCGCACGAGAAAACCCATCCCGGGCAGACACAACGTCGTGGCCAAGGTTGACCAATAATGCGTGCAAGCTTCTGGATGCAGCACACACGTCCAGAAGAAATTTCACAAGGTCTCTCGTATGGGAACACGCTCATACACGTGGTCACCCGCCAGTGAACGATGGGCAAACAGCAGGCATGCTTGGACATCCTCGGCGGTCAGGTCCGGATACTCATCGAGAATCATCTCCGCTGTGTCCCCTGCCGCCAGCATTCCCAAGACGTGTTCTACCGCAATCCGCATGTCGCGAATGATGGGCTTACCGCCAAAGATATCCGCACGCACGGTGATGCGCTTGAGGAGTTCAGAATGTGTGTTCATGCCTTCCTCCGTGATTTATGATGCGCACGACGTTGGACAACGCTTCACCGAAATCATCAATCCGGCTACCGCGGCACCGCCAGCAACATGGCGTCGAGCAGGCGTTTCTCGTCGCAGCCTTGAGGATAGAGGGTCGATAGCGAGTTGGCAAACCACAGGAAGTCCGGACCGCGCTCCTCGGCCCATCGGATGACTGCTTCGGCAATTTCTATCGCTTCAGCGTATTCCTGGTCCTAAACCGGCCTATCAGCACTGAGATAGCGCGTGATCCATGCACAAGTCTTCGAGATAGACACCGGGAATCCGATTCTTCGCTGAGAGCGGATTGCTTCTGACGCGATTCATCCATTCCCGTGGGTCATCAGGTGGGAAGTGCTCAGGCGGATTCATATACGACTCTTCCTTCCCGCAGGGCGGGCTTAATGATGAGCGCGTGGCTGTCCTTGTACCGTTCCACGTCCTCGGGAGTGACCATGATCGCATCCACTGCGGCACCGACGCCGTGGAGCCTCCGATAGAGCTTGGCCGTGAGCCTGCGCAAGTCAACCCCCTGTTTGATGATGAGCAAGTCAACATCGCTGTGGGGACCCATATCGTCGTGGGCGGCGGAGCCAAACAGGATGATCCTCTCCGGCCGAGCCACCTCCACAATGCGCTGGAAGATGTCGTCCAACGTACCTTTGTCAAGCATCATGTTGGTTTTTCGTTGATGAAGTCTCATGGGTATCGAGAAGCCTCATCCAAGAAATTCTTTCAAATCAAAGGCTTACATTCGTTGCAGCGGTGCATAGCTAGCGGCCTCAGCCTCCCGGTTTCTTATACACGTCGCGCCGATGTCTTACGAAGTGAACGACTATACGCCGTTTTGCTGTTTCACGAGTGTAAAGCACGCGATAGTGGCCGATCCTGAGTTTGAATACGCCCGGCCATGAGCCCGTCAACGTCTCAAGCCTGATCGTCTCGATGTTTTCTGCCAGCCACTGAAGCTTATTGATCACACGGCGCGCAACGGCTGAATCCAATCGATGAAGATCAGCTTCCGCTGTTGAGGTCAGGACAACGTCGTAGGTCATTCGTTCGACTCGAGTCTGTTCACGATGTCCGACAGGCTCGACATTTGTCCATCAGCTTTGACCTCGGCGAGGGAGCGCCGCAGTTCTTCGGCGAAATCCCCACGCAGTACCAAACCTTCATCAGGGTCGCCGAGCATCTCGGCGAACGACTGCGCCATTGTTTCGTGAAGGAGTTCCTTGAATTCGGCGACCGTCAGGTCGGCAATTCTGGGATGGCTCATTGTTTGCTCCTCTCATCCTTTCTTATGACAGAACTGGCTTCCGTAACAGATCACTCATAATGCTTTGTAATAGTCTCGAATTTTGACCGCCATGAGGACTCTACGTTGCTGCAGAAACTTATCATAGTCCCGAACGCCTGCCTGATCCATCCTTTGAGGGATGCAATGCGCCGCGAGATTGGCACGCAACTGATCGGCGTCTGTGATCCCACCATAGTGAGGTTTTCCGTTTTCACATTGCTTCCACAATGCTTGTGTTCCAGACAAAAGGGCGTTGGATCTCGGGAATGGCAATTTGGCCAGCATTGATCCAGGCCAGCAGAATATTGATAGGGTACTGATTTACCGAATAACGTTGAATGGACATGAATTTCTCCTGAAAAGTATGTCTTCGATCTGCACCGGCTAAGGGCTGTCGTTACACAACCAATCCACGTCAAGCTCGAAGACCGAGACGGGGACGGAGATGCCCCAGTTTTCCAGGACTTCGGGATGGAGTTCTCCGATTACCCCGACGGGTTGTCCCTGGCAGAGGATGGTGCCTGCTCGGCCATTGAGGAAGGAGTCGTGATTCAGGGGTTCGAGTTCGTAGTCCTTCACGAGATAGAACATCAGCATGTCCAGGCAGGTGTGCACTTCGGAAAAATTCGCGTGGGGATGGGCAATGACGATCCCGAGTTGAATGGTGGTTCGTGACCCGAGTTCATGGCTCGGGTCGGGAATCGCGACTTCGCCGATTTCGAAAAGCCGGTGAGGGTAAAACGCGCGCGGCGAGGCCGTCTCCACGCGCAACAGGGAAGGCAGGATCCAGGACCGGAGACAGGAAAAGCTTTGGGACATAACGTTGTCCACTTCCACCACTTGCTCGTCCTCCGGCAATCTCATCCGTTCAACGAGTTCCTCGTGAGACAACAGAATATTGGAAAAGATCTCCTGGAATCCTTGGCCGACCATGTGCTCGCGAATGTAATCGGACATCATTTCAAGAGCCGACAACGACCCGACGGTGAATTGGGCCGGCATCACCGGAACAAACGAGTCATATCCGCGGCTGATCGCCACGTCTTCCGCCACGTCCACCGGGTGCATGAGATCGCTGCGATAGTGCGGCAGGCGCACCGCGAGAGTATGGCGACTCGCTTTGATTTCATACCCATAGGCCCGCAGGGTTTGCTGAACGAGTTCGGCGTCGATGGGAAGCCCGAGCGCGGATTCAATGGCTTTCAGTGGAATTTTCTGCACGGCGCTGATATCGCAGGGAGTTCTGATCGACTTGCCCCATCCCGTGTCATACGGATACTGCACCTCGATCGGCTCGATGACGGCTCCCCGGTCCGCCAGATTCGTGGCAAAAATATTGAGGGTCAGCAGGACCATGCGCATATCCGTGCCCGTGACTTCGACCAACAGGTCTGAGTCGCCGGCGTGCACCTGTCCAATGTCCTGGCTGTTGATGATGGGAGGGAAGGATAAAATCTGGCCTTCCGTATCCCACAGTAAGGGCAGCAGGGGCTGGCCGGCGAGAATGGAGCCGTACTCCATGCCTTTGGGATGAACCGTCAGGATTTCCTGAAGCGTGAGTTTTTCGGAAAAGCCAAGGGGCGTGAATCGGGCTTCCGTGGGTTTCACCAATCCATAGGTCACGGGGAAGTGGATCCGGGGAAGACGGTACAACCCCACCGACACGGTTTTTCGTTTATGCCCGTACAGGTCGGCCAGTTTCTCCTGTACCTGAATGAGTTGCGCCAGGCTTTCCTCGGTGACGGTATACCCCGTGGCCGTACAGGCTGCCACGTACGGTCGCACCTGATCGAGTCCCTCGGCCACCAGGATGCGTCGTTTGGGCTTGGTCCTGGCGTGCAGAAAAGGATAGGCCAGTGGCGATTCCTGTAACTTGATCCGAATCTGCCGGGCGATCCCTTCCACGCTCCACAGGTCCGGTCGGTTGCTGTCCTGAAGTTCAACCCGAATTTCGCCTGTGGCCTGGGTCACGTCCTTCAACTCCCCTTTGACCAATGGTAGCCACGACTCGAGTTGTTCAGGCGGAGCCGTTCGACCGAGTAACTCTTCCAAATCTTTCTGGAAAAAGGAAATCGTGGGCATTCAGGCAAACCGTCCGCGCAAGGTGCGAATTTTTTCAAGGTCCACGGAAAAGAGTTCGCGAATATCATGGATGCCCAGGGCCACCATGGCCATGCGATCCAGGCCCAAGCCCCACGCGATCACGGGCACCGTAACTCCCAGGGGTTGGGTGACTTCGGGCCGGAACAAGCCCGCGCCGCCGAGTTCCATCCAGCCGAGTTTCGGATGACGGACGTGCAGTTCGACGGATGGTTCCGTAAAGGGAAAATAGGCCGGGAAAAACTTGCTCTCCTGCGCCTGCGCCATTTCTTTGGCGAAGATGGTGAGTAGACCCAGCAGCGTGCGAAAATTGATCTCTTCGCCCAGCACGATCCCTTCGATCTGAAAGAAATCCGTGGCATGCGTGGCATCCACTTGGTCATAGCGGAAACACCGGGCCATGGAGAAATATTTACCGGGGATCAGGGGATTCGAAGCCAGGGTGCGAGCCGACACGGCCGTGCCCTGGCTTCGCAGGATCAAGCGGCGCGCCCGTTCCGTGTCATAGCGGTACCCCCATCCGCTTGAACCGGTGGTCCCGCCGGTCTCATGGGCCGCGGCCACTTGAGAGAGAAACGGTTCGGCGACTGCCTTGGCATGGGTCGGGGTCTTCACGAAGTACACGTCGTGAATAGCCCGTGCCGGATGGAATTGCGGCATATACAGGGCATCCATGTCCCAGAATTCGGTTTCGACCAGGGGGCCTCGCATCTCCTGAAAGCCCATGCCGACTAATTTATGTTTGACCAGGTCCAGAAAATCCCTGTATGGATGCCGCCGTCCCGGCGCGACCCGCGGGGGTCTCAGGGTAATGGTGTATTTCCGGAAACGCTTGCTCCGCCATGAGCCGTCCTTGAGCATGTCGGGCGTCAGTTGGGAGACTTCTTCCGTGGAGCCGGCGTGACAGCGTTTCGCTACGGCCTTTCCCGTCCCGGTCGGGATGTATTCGCGTTGAATCCGTTCCTCGATCCGAAACGGCTCCTGGGCGCTGCCCCGTTTGACCGCGTACTGGCGTAACAGGGCTTGTTGGTCCGGCGAAAAGGAGAGAAGTTCCCGACGGTCCTTCTTCAACTCGTGCAGGAGCGCGTACAGCTTCTCGACAGTGGGACTCAGCGTCTCGGTCACTTCAATGCGACCGCCGGCTCCCAACGCGATGGCGCCTTCTTTTTTGAGCAGGCCAATGGCCCGGCTCAGTTCGGTGGGGGGGAACGCGTTCAGGCCCTGCAAGTCTTTCACGGTGAACGATCGTCCCTCATGGGCCCCTTGCCGGCACGTCCTGATGATCCACTCTGGTGGAGACCCGTCGGCCAGATACCGGCGTCCGACTTCCGTCAACTCCACCCAGGCCGTGACGACTTCGGAATCGATGCGGACGAGGTTTTTGGCTTGAAGCCACCCCAGGGCCATGCTGACTTGGGACGGCTCTAATTGGGAGAGTTCCTGTAAGGACGAATCGGAAACCGGCTTATCCCCGGACTGGCCGAATGCCGCCAGCAGGTTGATTTCGAGAGGATGCAAACTGTCATACACAGCCGTGGTCTGCATGGATTTAGTGCGGTTGGAGTTCCCGGGCAACGTTGCGGAACGCGGCAATCGTGTTGGCATAGTTCGGGCTGTGGAAAATCGCGGACCCCGCGACCAGGACGTTGGCCCCGGCTTTGAGGACCTCGGCGGCGTTCTCGACTTTGATGCCACCGTCCACTTCGAGCAGGGCTTGGCTTCCTGTACGATCGATGAGCTGTCTGGCTCGTCGTAGTTTATCCAAACAGGCGGAGATAAAGGTTTGTCCCCCGAACCCGGGGTTGACCGACATGATCAGCACCAGGTCCACATCCGGGACGACTTCTTCGACAGTGTTCAAAGAAGTTGAAGGGTTGAGCGTGACCCCGGCCTTGACCCCCTGCTCTTTGATGCTTTGGAGCGTGCGGTGCAAATGGGGGCAGGTTTCCGTATGCACCGTGAGATAGTTGGCTCCGGCTTGGGCAAAGTCGGGAATCACGGTATCCGGATTCGTCACCATGAGATGAACGTCAAGGGGCAGAGCCGTGACTTTTCGCAACGATTCGACAATGGGCGGGCCGATTGTGAGGTTCGGAACGAAATGCCCGTCCATCACGTCCACGTGCAGCAGGTCGGCTCCCGCGGCTTCCACCGCGGCAACCTCGTCCGCCAGGTGCGCGAAGTCCGCGGAGAGAATCGAAGGAGCAATGTGTACGGTCGTGGGACTCATCGTCTACGTTCGTCGAAGTCGTGCGGCAAAGAACCCGTCCATATTGTAATGGAAGCCGGACGTGAGGAAATCTCCGTCCGGATTCGTCAGGGAATGCGCATGTAGAGAAAGCCACCGTGCCGTTGATTCATGGCAAAATTCCGGGTGGTCTTGACAAAAACGAGAAATGACTTGTGTCGTTTCCTCAGGCTCCGTTGAGCACGCACTATAGACCAGGATGCCGCCCGTTCTCAAGTAAGGAGCCACGCGCTCCAGAATGCCTGATTGCCGTTTCCCGTGCCAATCGAGCTGCGAGGCGGTCTTCTGCCATTTCGCTTCAGGATGGCGCCGGAGCACGCCTAATCCCGAACAGGGCGCATCCACCAGAATCCGATCAAACGCTTCTTGGGCATGGAGCCATGGGGAGACACGGTCCGTCTCGTGCGAGAGCTCGCACGTTTCCACGCACGTGATTCCCAGCATGCGCAGATTCGATTCCAGGCGTTCAAGACGGCGGGGTTCCGGATCGGTGGCCACAATCTCCCCTTTGTTCTGCATCAACGCCGCGATGTGTGAACATTTCCCTCCGGGAGCCGCACATGCATCCAGGACACGCTGCCCGGGCCTGATATCCAACAGCAGGGGCACCAACTGGGCGGCCTCGTCCTCGACGTAACACCAGCCCTCCTGCAACGCGGGCAAGGCCTGCAACGACCCGCACTTCCCCAGAATAAGCCCTTCGGGGCTGACGGACGTCCGGGATACCGTATACCCTTCTTCGCCAAGTCTGGCTTCGAGTCGCTCGCGGGAACAACGGAGTGTGTTGGTGCGTAACGTCAGGGGCGGGATCGTGAGGGTGTGCCGGCACATGGCTTCTGCCGTCTCGAGTCCCCATCGGTCGATCCAGCGTTGTGTCAACCAGTGCGGGCAGGAGTACGTGACGGAGAGCCCGTTCACGGGATTGTGAGCCACGTCAGGCCACTCGATTTCCGCCCGATCCAAATTCCGAAGGATGCCGTTCACCACCCCGCGCCAGTCCCGGCCTTTGATTCCTTTGGCGAGTTTGACCGATTCGTTCACCGCGGCGGAAACCGGGATGCGATCCAGATACCGCATTTGATAGGCCCCGAGACGCAGGATCGCGGCTACAACCACGGGCAGCCGGTCAAGGGGACGGCTGGCGACGGCGTTCAATTGCCAATCCAATGTCGCCCGGTGGCGGAGCACTCCGTACACGAGTTCAAAAGCCAGGGCCTGGTCTTCATGAGACAACTTCGCGCGCGCGGCGAAGCGGGCAAACGCCTCATCGGCAAAACAGGTTTCCCGTTCCACGACCAGAAGAGTTT
Organism: Nitrospira sp. SB0677_bin_15; assembly: GCA_009842645.1. GTDB lineage: Bacteria > Nitrospirota > Nitrospiria > Nitrospirales > UBA8639 > Bin75. Next base: position 8,061 of record VYFB01000068.1, read on the forward strand.
GAAGGGCCAGGCTTCGGCAGGTCCATGAAGGCATTTCGGATTGTTGATTATGGATTGCGAATGCTTTCAATCAGCAATCATCCGTTTCCCCTTGCCAAGTCCGCGGCCAGCTTGATGGCTTCCACCAGGCTTTGGGGGTCGGCCTTGCCTTTGCCAACGATGTCATAGGCCGTACCATGATCCACCGAAGTGCGAATGATCGGCAAGCCGACCGTGACGTTGACGCAGCGTCCGAACGCCACGGTCTTGAGGGGGATCAGCCCTTGATCGTGATACATGGCCACCACCACGTCATACGCTCCGTGGACCGCGGCACCGAACAGGGTATCGGCCGGAAGCGGCCCGGATGCTTGAATGCGGGCGCGCCTGGCAAGGCGAACGGCCGGGGCAATGCAGTCCTGCTCCTCATTGCCGAACAACCCGTGCTCGCCCGCGTGCGGGTTGAGGGCGGCCACGCCGATCCGCGGCATTGGAATCCGGAAATAGTCTTTCATGGCGCGATGAGCGAGTCGAATGGCCTGCAACACGCGTGAGGTCGTCAAGGCGCCGGGAACGTCCCGGAGCGCCAGGTGCGTCGTCACGAAGAGAATTTTCAGTGGCCCGCCCATTAACATCATCCCGACCTGTTTGGCGCTCGTTAGATCGGCGAGAAGTTCCGTATGCCCGGGGTAGGGATACCCGGCAAGGTGAAGGGCCTCTTTATTGACCGGAGCCGTGACCATTCCCGAGACACAGCCGCTCTGCGCCCACCGGACGGCTGTTTTAATGAACTCGACTGAAGCCGCTCCGGAACCTTGGGCAGGTTGGCCTGCTCGAATGCGATCCAGTGGCGTTTTCAAAGGGTCAAACACCGGAACGTGACCTCTGCGAATGGCTGACCCTTGTCCGTGATCACCCTCCAAGGGGAGGACCGTGAGGGAAGAGGACAGACGGCGGGCTTCCCGTTGGAGCACTGGCACGGATCCGATGACGATGGGCCGACACGCCCGCCACACCGCGGGAGACGCCAGTGCCTTGACAATCACCTCAGGACCGATGCCGGCCGCGTCACCCATGGTCACGGCGAGAATGGGCTTGTGGTGTGTCGGCGTATTTGGCATGGGTTAACCCCGGTTCCTGTCCCGGATCGCTTGCATCACCCGTTCGATGACCTCTTGAATCGGCATTCCGGTTTTTTTGGCGATGGTCCGGCAGTCCTGAAATTCGGGTCGATGTTTGACGGTTTTGCCCACGCGAATGGTTTTCACCCGGACGCGACCTTGCGGCAAGCCGATCGTTTGCATTGACCGGGGAAGTGTGGTCCTGCTGATAAGTTGGCTCCGCACGCCGAGGGTGGTCGTTTCATGAAAGAGCAGTTGCGCTAGCCGCCCGGCATGCTCGGGATGGGTCAAGACCGTGAGGATGATCCCCGGCCGGTTCCGCTTCATGATGGTCGGGGTCATGCAGACGTCAAGGGCGCCGTTCTCGAACAGGCATTCCATGACCGCTTCGTACAGTTGAGGATTCATGTCGTCGATGTTGGTTTCCAACAGGATAACCTGGTCCGCTTCAAACCCCTCTCCCCCCGGGAGAGGGGTAGGGGTGAGGGCAAAGGGGGTGAGAGAGGAAGGTGTGAGGGCTGTATCCGCAAGAAACACGCGCAACACGTTCGGCCAGTCAGGAGGATCAGCCGTGCCTGCTCCGTATCCGACGGAGCCTGGCACCACAAGCGGTAGCCGGTCAACGTTCTGCGTCAGGGTGGTCAGCAGGGCCATCCCGGTCGGAGTGGTCAGTTCCATGGCGGGCCCTTGGGAGTATATGGGATACCCTTTTGCCATTTCGGCAACCGCGGGTCCGGGAACCGGCAATACGCCGTGGGTTGCGTCGATCGTTCCCGATCCCACGTTGACGGCAGACGCGCTAAAGGTCTTCACTCCCAGTTCATGACATCCGAGCAGCCCGCCCACGATATCGACCAGGGCATCAATGGCTCCCACCTCATGAAACGAGACATTGGCGGGATCTTGCCCATGGACCTTTCCTTCCGCCGTGGCCAGGCGTTCGAAGACCGCAAGAGCCTGTTTTTTGACCTGGGGAGGCAAGTGGCTCGTGGACAGCAGCCGCCGGATTTGCGTCCAGGAGCGGCGTTTTTCCGTGACCCTGGAAATGACCACGTCCACCTTCGTCGCGTGGATTGCCCCGCGGTGGACTTTTGAGACTTTGAGGCGGTACCCGGAAACAGGAAGGGCCTTGAGACCTTGGCGCAGGGCTCTCGGCGAGAGCCCAACGTCCACAAGGGCTCCCAACGTCATGTCTCCGCTGATACCGGAAAAACAATCGAAGTGAAGATGCATGGCAATCCTTCACGCCTTGTTCTGGTTGAAAAATTCTTGACGAGTTACCCGCGTCACGGTATGTAAGCACATGGTGGATTGCGGATTGTCAATCTACAGTCAGCAATCCCCAATCCAAAATCAAAAATCCGCAATGCAAACAATCCCATCCCGTCTGACCTTTATCAGCCTGCTCACGCTTCTGGCTTTTGTGCTGGCTCCGGCGGCCCTTGATGCCAAACGGAAAAAGCGGACCCCGCCGTCTCCACTCAAGATCGTGAACATCACGACCGCGCCCGTGCCGTTTGCTCCGGGGCATGAACCCATGGCCATTACGGTGACCGTGGAGTTGCCTGAAAAACTGGATCAGTTCGATTTGCTCGAAGTCTCCTCGCTCATCAGTGTGCCGACCAGGCGATCTATTCGATTCCTGGTTAAACGGCAGGTCCTGGATACCGTCATCATCAGGGGCGGCAAGCCTCGCATGACGACCACCCTGCTCTGGGACGGGAAAGACCAGACCCGAAACCATGTACCGGAAGGCACGTATTCCTATGAAGCCAGAGCCAAGTTGATGGTTCATGAGGACGGATTTACCAAGGCCAAGATCGTTTCGCCGTTTGCGAGAGGGACTCTTGACGTGTCTTCTCCTCGTGCCCTCAGCCCGGCACCCCGCGACTCAGGGACGTGAAGAGAACCCGGCGGCGACTATGGCCGATCGACCAGGGTGTTGATGCGATGGGCCAGATGCCCGGCTCCGAACCCGTTGTCGATATTCACCACGCCGATTCCACCGGAACACGTATTCAACATCGTGAGTAGCGGGGCAAGCCCCCCGAAGTGCGCGCCGTAGCCCTGGCTGGTGGGTACGGCAATGAGCGGCGTTTGCACCAGACCGGCCACCACGCTGGGCAGCACGCCATCCATGCCCGCGACGACAATCAGCACGCGCGCGCGTTGGAGACGGTCTACCTGATCGAACAACCGGTGGACCCCGGCCACTCCCACGTCGAAAATCGTGTGGACGGCGCTCCCCATCGTCATTGCGGTTACCTTGGCTTCTTCCGCAACCGGGATATCCGCGGTGCCGGCGGTGACGATCACGATGTCGCCCTTCAAGGGGTTGGGCGTGGACGGTTGAATGACCACAACTCGCGCTGCTTGATGATACGCGGCCTTCCGGCTTACTCGTTTGAGCGCGCGCGCGACGGCGGCATCGGCGCGCGTGGCGAGCACCGGCTGTTTGTGTTTGAGCAGCCCCCGGGTCAGCGTGACGATCTGCTTCTCGGTCTTCCCCTCGCACAGGATCACCTCCGGTGAGCCATGACGCAACGTGCGATGGTGATCCAGCTTGGCAAATTCCAAATCTTCGTAGGGAAGGGTGCGCAGTTGTTCAAGCGCGTCCGCAATCGACGTGGACCCGGCTTGAACCGACTGCAGCAGAGATTCGAGGGCCGAAGGGTGCATGAGGAGTCAGCGCGCGCGTCCGGAATTTGCGAAAGGAATTTCTTCTTTGGCCGACCGTGACATCAGGTCGGCGACGATTTGCCTGGGTGGTTTATCCTCAAACAGCATCGCGTGAACGCCTTGAACAATCGGCATCTCCACCTGAAACTGCCGCGCCAATGCCATGGCGGCTTTGGTGGTCCGAACACCTTCGGCCACCGTGACCGTTTCGTGCAGAATATCCTCCAACCGCAGGCCTTGACCCAATTGCAATCCCACGGCATGGTTGCGACTTAAGGCGCCCGTACAGGTCAGTACCAGATCCCCCAACCCTGAAAGACCGTAGAACGTATGCACGTCGGCCCCGAGCGCGACGCCCAGGCGAATCACCTCGGCCAATCCTCGTGTGATCAGCGCGGCCCGGGCATTCAGTCCCAACTCCAGACCATCCACGACGCCGGCCGCAATTGCCATGACGTTTTTGAGCGCCCCTCCCAATTGCGCTCCGATAAGATCCGTGCCGGTGTACACCCGGAACGTTGCGGATATGAACACCGTTTGCAGGTGCGCCGTAAGGCCGGCATCCTGCCCGGCCAACAATATGGTCGTGGGTTTGTCCCGGCTCACTTCAGCGGCAAAACTGGGCCCCGTGAGCACGGTGATCCCATTCGTCCAGCCGGAGGGCAGCAGTTCGTCGAGTACCTGGGACATTAATTGATGCGAATCCTCCTCAATCCCCTTTGACGCCACGACAACCGGAAGAGGTTCGGAAAGGGAAGGGGTCAGTTGCCGGACCACCGGTCGCATGGCATGCGAAGGCACAGCCAGCACGACCAAGCCGGTGCCGGCAACCGCATCCTGAAGAGAATGCGTGGCCGAGAGCGCCGTAGGAAGGGCGATGCCCGGCAAAAACAAGGCATTTTCCCGTTTGAGATTAATGCTCTCGACGACTTCGGTTTCATAGGCCCAGAGCCTGACGGTAAGCCCTTGATCCACTAGATGCCTGGCGAGCGTGGTGCCCCAAGCCCCCGCTCCGATAACCGACGCAGTGTGAATAGCAGGCAGAGAAATCGTCATGGCTTTCGATATGGCAAGGCAAAAACGGGTGCCGGATTATAAGAACGGCCTTTCGGGGCTGTCAATTCTGGAGAGAACGAAGCAAGAATTATCCACCGGCTGCGTCATACCCGCTTATGTCGCCCGATTCTCTTCCGAATCAGTTGCATTTTACGAGATTTACTGAGTAAAATTACGAGCTATAATGAGTAAAAAGGAATTCATCCGACATCATGCGACTGAACTGTTGCGTCGTCTGAATGAACCCCGCCGCTTCCTCCAGGTTGTCGCCGGGGCGCGACAGGTGGGAAAGACCACTTTGAGCACACAGGTGGCGGCGAAAGCCGGACTACCATATTGTATCGCCAGTGCGGACGAGCCGACGTTACGCGGCCTCGACTGGCTGGAAACCCAGTGGGAGGTCGCGCGGGTACTGGCTGCAAAGGCTGGAAAAGACGGCGCGCTTCTGGTCCTGGATGAGATACAGAAAGTCCCGAACTGGTCAGAAACCGTCAAACGCCTGTGGGACGAAGATACCCGTTTCCGCAGACCGCTGAAAGTCGTGTTGCTGGGTTCGGCTCCGCTTCTGATCCAGCGCGGGTTGACCGAGAGTTTGGCAGGCCGGTTCGAGATTCTATCCCTACCGCACTGGAGTTTCCCTGAGATGCGAGACGCGTTCGGTTGGGCGCTGGACATGTACATCTTTTACGGCGCATACCCCGGCGCCGAACCGTTGATAAGACAACCGGCTCGCTGGTCCCGCTACATTCGAGATTCGCTGATCGAAACGACGATTGCTCGTGATGTCCTGTTACTTTCCCGTGTGGATAAGCCCGCGCTTCTGCGCCGTCTGTTCGAACTTGGTTGCGTCTATTCAGGGCAGATTCTGTCTTATACCAAGATGGTGGGGCAACTCCAGGACGCGGGCAACACCGCGACGTTGGCCCACTACCTTGAGTTGTTAGCGGGTGCAGGGATGCTGACCGGTCTGCAAAAGTATGCCGGCTCCGCGGCACGGCAACGAGGATCGAGCCCCAAGCTTCAGGTGTTCAACACGGCGCTGATCACGGCCCAGTCCGGGATGACCCTCGCCGAAGCGCGCGCCAACCGCGAGTTCTGGGGAAGACTGGTGGAATCCGCCGTGGGTGCCCACTTGGTCAACGCATCGGCCGGTGGAGCGTGTCAGGTATTCTATTGGCGGGACCGCAACCGCGAGGTGGATTTCGTCGTCCAGGCGGGCAAGCGCATCATGGCGATCGAGGTGAAAGGCGGACAGTCGCGCCACGCTCTGCCGGGAATGGCCGCTTTTGCCCAAGCCTTTCAGCCGACCAGAAAACTGCTCGTAGGCGGCGACGGGCTCGCCGTGGAAACCTTCCTGTCCATGCCGGTTGAGGATTGGTTACTGACATGACCAGCATGATCAAATGCAAGTCGTGAGTGAGCGTGGTCCGGCTGCCACTCCAACTCAGGCCTCCAGCTTGGCCGCAATTTCTCTGAAACTGTTCAGCCCGGCTTCGACGTTTTCAATAATGGCTTCTGCCAGATCGTCGGGTTCGGGCAGGTTGTCCAGATCGGTCAGACTTTTATCCTTGAGCCAGAAAATATCCAGGCTGGTTTTGTCGCGCACGGCGATTTCGTCGTGGGTGAATTTTCGCCACCGGCCTTCGGGGTGTTCTTCGGACCATGTTTCCTTGCGATCATGGCGGTTCTGAGGATTATAGCATCCGATGAAATTCTTCAAGTCATCAAGCCGCATGGGTTTTTTCTTCAGGGTATGATGGATATTGGTACGGTAATCGTAGTACCACACTGCTTTCGTCCAGGGATTGGGGCTTGCGGGTTTGTTGTCAAAAAACAGCACGTTCGCCTTGACGCCCTGAGCGTAGAAGATACCGGTAGGTAAACGTAGAATGGTGTGCAAGTCGGTATTTTGCAGGAGTTTCTTGCGAACCGTCTCTCCGGCTCCTCCCTCGAACAATACGTTATCGGGCACCACAACCGCGGCCTGGCCTGTGGTTTTCAGCATGGTGCGAATGTGTTGGACAAAGTTGAGTTGCTTATTGGACGTGGCGGCCCAAAAATCTTGCCGGTTATAGGTGAAATCTTCTTTTTCCAGTTCGCCTTCTTCATTGGTGGCCGTCATGCTGCTTTTCTTCCCGAAGGGCGGATTAGCCAGCACATAGTCATAGCGGTCCCCGCTGTCGGCAATCAGGGAGTCTGTTGGTAACACCGTAGACACACCGTCAATCTCACCGATGTTGTGCAGGAACATATTCATCAGACAAAGGCGGCGGGTATTGGCGACAATTTCATTGCCGTGAAAGGTTCGATGTTTGAGGAAGGTTTTTTGTGCTTTGTCTAAGTTGTGATTTTCGACCAGAAAATCATAGCTGGCGAGAAAGAACCCGCCTGTCCCACAAGCAGGATCGGCAATGGTTTTACCTGGCTCCGGGCGTACGCAATCGACCATGGCTTTAATCAGAGCGCGGGGAGTAAAGTACTGCCCTGCCCCGCTCTTGGTATCCTCTGCGTTTTTCTCCAGGAGGCCTTCGTAAATATCGCCTTTGATATCCGCGCCCATCATAATCCAGGATTCTGTATCAATCATGTCGATCACCCGGAAGAGCATTGCCGGATCCTGAATCTTGTTTTGGGCTTTGGTGAAGATTTGCCCGAGCAAACCTTTTTGCTTACTCAGTTCACGAAGTAGTTTGATATAAAATCCTTCTAGTTCCGCACCTTTCTTGGCTTTCAACGTCTGCCAATCGTATTCAGCGGGAATGCCGACATCGCGGTTATAGGGCGGCTTCCCGTATTCATTAGCCATCTTGAGGAAAATCAGATAGGTCAATTGTTCCAGATAATCGCCGTAACTCACGCCCGCATCCCGGAGAACGTTACAAAAGCTCCAGACTTTGGAGACAATGGATTCGGTATTCATACGGCTACTTTCTTCAGTTTTCGGGCTTTCTGCTTCGGCTTAGCCTTCTCCGCCCTGATCCGCTCCAGCAATACACTTGCAGGCTCATCATTGGGGTCTTGCGGCACGAGCCTGCCTTCAAAGGCTTTTTTCAAAAGGCTTTGGCGGAGGGCTTCAGCTTGTTTCAGGCCATTCGCAATATCCTGTTCGAGTCTTTCGGCAGCGGAAAGGCGGGATTCGATTTGGTCGACGATTTGATTTTGCTCTGCAATCGAAGACACCGGAAATTCTAAGTTTGCCAAGCCTTTCCCAGTTAGGTGTTTTATTGTCGTGCCGGTGAAAAATTTCGATAGATGCCCATTCGAGGAAGAAAAAAGCATAAAATAATATGCAAACTTATTGGCAATTGATTTTGTTGGAAACCTCACCCGATGAAGAGCTTTCTGAATTCGCATGTCTGAATTGCTTTGCTTCCAAATCGCGCACCTACCAGGTTCACCTCCTTCACAAATAATTAAATCTCCCGACTGTAAACCGTATCTTTCCTTTTCTGCTTCTTCAAATTTCATATTCAGCAAATCAGACAAATCAAAGCTACCCCACCTAACGTTAATATTTCGAAGGTATGGAATAGGGGTTCCGACATTCTTGGATTTATCCAACATCTTGCCTAGACAAGATTCCAGAACCATATTATGGAACCGAATCCACGCCCACCCATCAGGCAGTTTCGGCAACTCTGATAATTCTGCTTCTGTGAGCGGTGGGAGTTCCTTGGGCTTACCGGGTTTGGTGGGTTTCTTGTCCACTTTGCCACTGGCCTCCCACGCTTTGACGGCTCGTTTCCAGTCGTCTTGTTGTTGCCGGTAGCGTTGCTCGCGCTCGGCCTTGATTTTCTCCAGCAGCGTTTCAGCAGACTCTAACTCATCGGCATGTTTCCTGCGCCATTCTTCGGTCAGCTTACCTTCAAAAGCGTTTTTCAGGATCGCCTGACGATAGACTATTAACTGCTCGCGGGCCATTTTGAAAGATTCAATGCCCTTGTCCAGTTCTGATAACAGTTCTTCGAGTTTGGAAACGATGCGCCGTTGTTCAGGGAGAGGGGGTACTGGAAGAGGGATCTGTTTTAATTTGTTTGCATTTACGTTTGGTACAGCGATTCCGAGCTTCTTCTCCGATATTTCCCGCCAATAAAGAGGACTATCTAGAAAATACTTGAAGAACTTCTTGTCTATATATGGACGGAATCTGATGAGATAAGATGCAAATACAGAGTCCTCTGGTTTCTCTAGGAGATAGCTAAAACCTACTGAACCGGCACGAGAAATAACGATGTCCCCTTCTTTGAGTAGATATTTCTCTGGGTCAGCGGGATTAGTTGAACAAAACGGGACCAAATTCCAGTCTATCTTTCCTCTTGTAATATCTGTCGTTCTAAGAAGTTTCAGATCCCCCTTATCGCTCGCTTTTGTCGTATATCCATATTGCAGCTGTGAGCATAAGTTACTAATTTTGCTTATGCACCACTCTTTTGGGAACTTATACGATTCTATTTTTGAATCATCATGCCGCAACGTTTGATTATCCTCACCCATCATGCCACCAATGCCTCATTCATCTCTTCAATCACCTGATCCATCTCATCACCGAATAACTGCGCCATGCGCCCCAAGCCACCTTGGGCGTTAAATGGGGCATAGTCGAGATCTTCACGTTCCAGATGAAAGGAATCGGCAATATGCCCTCGGATCATCCGCAGCCATTGCATCTGTTCTTCGTTGAATTTCGTGCCTGCACCGCTATGGCGCTTCATGATCCAGTTCTGGAAGTTACGGCGAACGGTTTCCGAGTACGGCGAAAGGGTTTCATCAATGCCACAGGCACGCCGGATCAGTGCCACGAGTGCTGTCAACTCACTCACCGGCTCTTGGCCTTTATAGTCGTCCAGTTGTTTATAAGCCTGCCAGACCCGTAGCGGTGCGAGGTTGGGTTTTTCCTGCTTCAGCCGTTTCAGAACATCCTTGATCATCTGATAGGTCAATTCTCGTCGGCGGTAGGGTTGGTTATAGAAGATTCGTAGCGCCGTGATTTCATCCTTGTGCGTTTCAAGGTAAGACGTGAAATCCTGTATGAGTGCCTTGGCTTTCTCCTTGGCCTCTTTGTCCCACCCGGCAAATTCCACCGTGTCGATGTTCACCGTATCAATAATCTGGTCGTGGGTGCGGCGGATGTTCTCAAGCAACGTATTCAGTTCACCGGTAAAAACGCTTGTTGCCTCTTTCACCAATTCTTCCTTTGCTGTTCTTAGCTGTCCTCCCGAAGGTGGGTAGTTGGGAGGAAGGTTATTCACTTCACGGGCCCTTTTCTCCTGTATGTCCGGATTGATAGCATCGAGTAAGCCACGAACAACCTGATTGATGGTCTTGCCCTCGGTCTTTTCTGCTATCTGTTTGTGTTCGTCGTCACTCAGTTGTTTGGAAAGCCGGGCCAGGCGGTTAGCCAGGGAAGAAATGGTTTCTTCATTCTGTGCCCCCATCATCACGGTATAGAGAAGGTCTTTCAGAGGAACGGTCGGTTTTTTCTCCAGTGGCCGGCTATCTGTTTTCAGGGATTTTGTCACACCAACGGCATCCACAATTACAAAGTGCGTCTTGGCACTGTGCGTTGAAGGTGTCACTTTTTTCAGATCGTCATACTCCAGGGTGCGGGTTCCCCGTCCTTTCATTTGCTCGAAGTAATTGCGGCTTTTCACGTCACGCATGAAGAGCAGACATTCCAGTGGTTTGACATCGGTCCCCGTCGCGATCATGTCTACGGTTACTGCAATACGAGGATTGAAATCATTCCGAAATTGCGCCAAAACGGATTTTGGGTCCTCTTCGGTCTGATACGTCACTTTCTTGCAGAATTCGTTGCCTTCCCCAAACTCCTCCCGAACGATCTGGATAATGTCGTCGGCATGGCTATTGGTTTTGGCAAAGGTCAAAGTTTTGGGGATCTCTTTCCGTCCTGGGAAAATTTCAGGAAGTTTATCCCGGAACGTCCGAATGATGTTTCGGATCTGGCTGGGATTGACCACGTCCTTATCCAAGTCCTTGGAGGAATACCCGATTTCTTCGTCTACCTCTTCCCATCGTTTTTTTCGGGTCAAGCGGTCCCGCATCTCCACATATTCCTTGGCCGTAATATTCGCGCCCTTTTTGGTAATCTCTGTTTCGATGGTATACACGTCGTATCCCACGTTCACGCCATCGGCCACAGCCTCTTCATGGGTGTATTCACTCACGACGTTCTCATTGAAAAACCCAAAGGTGCGTTTGTCCGGGGTTGCGGTCAAACCAATGAGAAACGTGTCGAAGTACTCCAATACTTGCTTCCAAAGGTTGTAGATCGACCGATGACATTCATCAATGATGACGGAATCAAAGAACTCAATAGGAATTTTCCCGTTATAAATTACGGGCAAGGGGGTTTTAGATAGAACACGTTCGGCGGGGTTTTCCAATTCAGCGGCTTCGTCCAAAGGCTCTCCTTTCAAGATAGAGTAAAGCCGCTGAATGGTGCTGATGCAAACTTGACTGTCTGAAGCTATATAACTCGATTTAAGGCGCTGCACGTTATACAGTTCGGTGAATTTCCGGTTGTCATCATTTGGCACATAAGCCATGAATTCCTGCTCAGCCTGTTCACCCAGATTTTTGGTATCTACCAGAAAAAGGATTCGTTTCGCGTCGGCGAATTTGAGCAAGCGGTAGATGAACGTAATGGCCGTAAAAGTCTTCCCTGAGCCGGTAGCCATCTGGACCAAGGCGCGCGGGCGGTTCTCTTTGAATGATTTCTCCAGATTGTTGATAGCCCTGATCTGGCAGTCCCACAATCCTTCAGTATTGAGAATTGGAAGATCCAATAAGCGGGAACGTAGCGTTTTAGGCCGTGAAATCCATGCTTTGAATGTTTCAGGTCGGTGGAACGAAAATACCGGCTGGGAGCGTGGTTTCGGATCACGGTCGTCTCGAAACCGTGTCAGGATGCCTGTACTTTCATAGATGAAGGGAAGCGGTTCACTATCGGCAATCCATTTTAGTTTTGCTTTGGCGTAACCCTTAGCCTGTGTTTCTGCCCAGGTGAGGGCGTGCCCTTCTTCTTCTTTCTTGGCCTCAATAATTCCTACCGGTCGACGGTCCACAAACAGCACATAATCCGCTGGGCCAATATCCGTGAGATATTCTCTGACGGCCACCCCTGGCCCGGCATTAAAGTCGATGCGCTTTTTGTCTTGGACGACCCAGCCCGCAGCTTCCAACATCCTGTCGATGTTGTCACGAGCTTTTTGTTCCGGGGTTTGATTCACATGGTCCATGATGGGGTCTATCAGGTCGTCTTGAAAGCAGGCATTTGATTCCACGTTTTTTTGTCAAGCACGCGGCCTGTCTGTTTCTTGAACACGCCGCCCCACTGCTTGAAGAAAAACGGGATGCGGCTTCGCAGGCAGTTGTCTCGTATTTCCCGCACCCAATCCGCCTTCATGGGGCGGGCACCGGGTCCTGATTCTCCGCCTACGATCACCCAATCGATTCCTGCCAAGTCCAAGCCGCGCAACGGCCCCAGTAATGGTTCGAGAGACAGGAATTTCGTTTGGGCGTTGGATTTTTTCAGTTTTGCCAATCGGTCGAGCCACTCTTTGGATTCGATGCTCGTGCCCAGCCAGATATTCGGCGTCCAAATCAGTCCAGGGTCGAGTTTCATGACTCGGTCCGGGCGCTTCGTGAGCATCTGAAACGTATGCTGGGATGCCTGATTCATGACACGGAACACTGAATCGATAAATGCAGCGGGGACGGATTCGTGGAACAGGTCGCTCATTGAGTTCACGAACACAAGCCGCGGTTTTTTCCACCTGAGAGGTTCTTCCAGTACGGACTCGTGAATTGTGAGGTCGAACCCGTTCCGGTATTTTTCAACCCCCATTGCTTGGAGCCGCGTGGCCATTCGCTCGGCGTAGCAATGCTTGCAGCCGTCGCTGATCTTTGTACAGCCCGTCACCGGGTTCCAAGTAGCCTCAGTCCATTCGATGCTCGACTGCGTTGACATGGCTACATGTGCGTCAGGATGTACTCTGCGATTTGGATATTTGCTGGATCGTTTTTCACAATCGTATCGCCATCTTACCGTGCCGGTACTTCTTTTGAAACCGTTTCCTGGCATGTGTGGAGCCTGTCCGGTGTTGGTTTCCCTCATACCCCCTCACCCCAGCCCTCTCCCACGTTGGGGAGAGGGAGTTGTGGAGTAGAAACTGTCAATGAATGAGTGAACACATACAACCACAGTTCCAGACGCCTTTGTCTGTGTCTCGGATTTTGGTGACTCGTGGTTCCCTGCTGGCAATTTCTCTCCTCATGGTTATAATCTGATGTGATGAACAATCAAAAGACGTGTCAGGCTTGCGGGCATGAATTGGCTGCGGAGGCTCGTTTTTGTACGAGTTGCGGGAGGCGGCTGGTTCAGAAGTCGCAGACTGAGACTCGGGCCAAGGAGATCCTCAACCTTCGGATCTTGTACGCCATGGCGGGGCTGTTGGTGTTGGCCGTGCTGTTTCCGCCGTGGGAGTCGTCGCCCGGTTCGCCTCCTGCCTATTTGGGTATGCATTTCATCCTGTCTCCCCCGGAGCCTGAGGCCGTGGTGAGTCGCATCCTCCAGACCGTGGAACTGGTGACGATCGCTATTGGCGGGATGTATTTGGCTTGGGTGTTTCGGGACAAGGTCTGAGAAAGTTCCCCCTCACCCCAGCCCTCTCCCTCGTTGGGGAGAGGGTGTGAATGCCTCTACCCCACCTGACCTCCCCTTACAAAGGGGAGGAAATAACGGACTACTGAAACATCGCCTGCATCTGCGGCGGTCTCTTGATGATTTTCCCCTTGGCGTCGATGGTGACGAGGGTGGCTGATCCTTCGACGATCAGGCGTTGACTGGTTGTTTCCCGGATCACGTGGGAGAAGGTGATGGCGGTTTTTCGGGATGCCGAGGCCACCGTTTCGACGTGGAGGGTTTCTCCATAATGCGCCGCCGAGCGGTAAGAGATTTCCGCATGGGTGACCAAAAAGTAGATGCCTTGCCGTTGAAATTCCGCGACCGAAATTCCGTGTGTGAGCAGGTATTCGGTCCTCGCCCGTTCAAAATATTTGAGGTAGTTGGCGTAATACACCACGCCGCCGCAGTCGGTGTCCTCATAATAGATTTTGACGTTCACCGGCGTTACAGCGTCATCTTCGGGAAGACCGGCAAGTTGGAGTCGGTGACGTTGGTCAGTTTGATGGCCGCGGCATAGAACTGATGAAACCGGTCGGCTTTCGTGGTGTGAAACCCATGGCCCAGGACGCTCTGATGGGCCGCATCCCACAGCGTTTTGAGCTTGGTCCACTCGTTGACGAAGGTTTGCCCCATGGGATGCCCCAGCCCTGACAGGGCGCGAAATTGGGCATGAAGCGGCAGGTGAAACTTGCCGTCCACGTCGCTGCTATAACAGGTCCGGCAGGCTTCCTGCAGATCCTTCGGCAATTGGTCAACCTGTACGTCCCAACTCTTGATGCGATACTGTTTCCACAAGTGGTACTGGGCATAAGCTTCCAAGGCTCGCAGCAACAGTTGGAGGGCAGAGTCGATTTGCTGCTCTCCGGCACGCCGTTTGGCATGGGCAAGCAGATCATGCGCCACGGGAAGCTTGACGTCATCGGGGTCCATGACGATGCTTTCCAAAAATTTCAGGTTGTGTTTGACCCTGGACAGTAGTGATGACATGCCGGCCGGCCCATCCCAGACCGAGGCCAACTCCAAGGCCTTGTGCGCGGTTTTGAGTTTGTCCCAGGCGTCCCGGTACTTGAAGCTTTCCCAGGCGGCATAGCCGTCGGCTAAATCTGCGAGGCCGTGATACAGCGGTTTGAGGCTTCCCCCGACCAACGATTCAATGCGTCGAAACCGTTTGGCTGCCGATGAGAACCCTCCTTGATTGAATAACAGGGCTGCTTCCTGCCGTGCCGGTACGGCTTCTTCGTTCCAGGGGTTTCCTTCCTGCCAGGCGAAGGCCCGGTCTCCGGCCTCGATCACGTCACTCCCTTCGACTCCGCTCAGGACAGGCAGGGCAGGCTTGCCCGTGCCGCTTCCTGGCGCGGTCAAGCCGACGACTTGCGACATCCACGGCCTGCAGGCGAGCACCATTGCTGCGGCAATGGCCGGCGTGGTCCGGCTGAAGTCCACGACAAGCTCTCCGGGTTGCAGGCCCCAGGTCTTCAGCATCTCGGGAAGGCTCCTGGTTAGCGTTTGATGGACCGCGGTAAAACTCTCGGACTCTTCCGCAAAAATCCAATCCCACCGTTGCGGCATGGTGGTGATGGCCGGTTGAACTTCGGTTTCGATGGAGCCTTTTCGGGACTCGGAGACGACGAAACAGAGAAACTCCGGGGCGAGCCGGTTGATGCAGGCTTGCACCGGAATAGGGTCCTCTGACACTGCGATGAGTAAGGCTTTGGTCCGATATTCCCCGCTCATGACCGCGAAACTATACCATCGCCTTCCGGCAAACTCCAAGCGCCGACTGTGTAGGGGACGGCCCCGTGCCTGCCCTGACCCTTCGACTCCAGGCGCAGGGCAACTTACGCCCTTTGACAAGCTCAGGACAGGCTCAGGGTGAACGGAGAGGGGGCCATACAACGATTTCAGTTTGGCGGTTCCCTCCCTCCGTTCGCCCTGAGCGTAGCGATAGCGAAGTCGAAGGGTGCCGTCCCGAATTGGCCGGAAGGCAGGTACAGGGACCTGTTCTTATAGCTCCCCACCGGTTCGCCGGCGGGCTGCGCCCTTGGCTCCCCGACTCCCCCTCAAGGGGGGAGTGATGAAGACAGGGGTAATTTTATAGACCAATAGGTATAATATAGTTGAGATTTAGGAAGTAGTGGGCCTAGAATCGCTTCTGGCCGTTTCGGCATGAAAGAAGAAACGTTGTTTGTCAGGACCAACATTCGTTGGGTTGCCGATGCAGAAAAACATTCCAGTGGTTGATGATGATCCAGACGCCGTGTTCCGCGAGGACGTCGATTCACGGTACGGCACCATCGTAGCGGACACGCCGGCCATGGCGTCTCTCGTTGCATTGATCAAACGGGCAGCGGATTCGGATGCCACCGTGCTGTTGCTGGGAGAAAGCGGGACGGGCAAGGAACTCTTTGCCAGGTCCATCCATCAATGGAGCAGGCGGATTGAGAATCCCTTCGTCGTGCTCAATTGTGTGGCCCTGACCGAGACCCTGCTCGAAAACGAATTGTTCGGTCACGAAAAAGGCGCGTTCACGGGCGCGACCGCGCAACAAAAAGGCAAGGTCGAACTGGCCGATAACGGCACCCTCTTTCTGGACGAGATCGGGGACATGGCACTGGACCTGCAAGCCAAATTGTTGCGTCTTCTACAGGACCGGGAATTTCACCGCGTAGGCGGGACGCACTTGGTTCAGGTCAACATCCGGGTCATCGCCGCGACGAACTGCGATCTGTCAAAGGCTGTGAGAGAAGGCAAGTTCCGTGAGGACTTATTTCATCGGTTAAACGTGATCAGTTTTTCCATACCTCCCTTACGAGACCGACCCGATGAGATTCCTCATTTGGCCGGCCTGTTCTTCCGGCGCTATACCAAGGAGATGGGAAAGCCGGGCATGCGGCTGACGGAAGCCGCCCTCGGGGCCATGCAGCGGTACCGGTGGCCGGGCAACGTGCGGGAATTGGAGAACGCCGTGGCCCGGGCCGTGGTCCTGTCCACGGACCGCGAAATTGGTCCCGAGCATTTACGTCTCCCACAGGATTACGAAGCAAAGTCCCAAGTTCATGAAGAGGAGCCCCAGGTCAGGGAGTCCGGCGCGTTGCTCTACCATCAGGCCATGGAACGGTATCGCTATTTTCTGATTGAACAGGCGCTGAAACGCACTCACGGCAACCAGACCAAGGCTGCCGAAGCGCTCGGACTTCAGCGCTCCTACCTCGCGCGCGTTCTCAAACAGAAACAGGCAGAAAATCGCAAAAACGAGAAGTAGGGCAGCTTCCCGGGTCAACCGGCCGGAAGCGTAAAATAAAATCGGGTCCCGCTGCCTACTGTGCTTTCCACCCAAATCCGTCCTCGATGCAGGTCCACCAGGCTTTTCGTAATTGCCAACCCCAAGCCTGCTCCCCGTGTCTCCGTCGTCCCGCTGTCGTTCCGGTAGAAGCGATCGAAGACGTTGGGCGCCTCTTCGGGGGCGATGCCACAGCCCGTGTCGGCGACACACACTTGGATCGTGGAGTTTTGCAACGGCACGAGTGAAATCGAAATGCGACCGGATGAAGGCGTAAATTTTATGGCGTTGTGAATGAGATTCGTCAGAATCTGAAGAATCTTGTCCCGGTCTCCCTGTACCGGCGCAAGCTGCGAAGGGGTCGTGGCCTCCAGCACAAGGGATTTCTCTTCCGCTTGGGGGCGCAGATTGTCCAAGGCTTCAGCGGTCACTTCGGTCAGCGAGACGTCAGTCAACCGTAATGCCACGTGACCGGCTTCGATACGGGACAAGTCCAGCAGGTCGTTCAGCGTTCGCGTCAATCGGTCGATGTTATATTTGACCCGCGTGAGATACAAGACTTGTCGCTCACGTAAATCCCCGGTCACGCCGGTCAGCATGTTTTCCACGAAGCCTTTTATGGAGGTCAGGGGCGTGCGTATTTCGTGCGACGCAATGGAGACGAAGGCGGATTTGCGTTCATCGAGTTCCCGGAGCCGTTCGTTGGCGACTGCGAGGGAGCGCGTTCGTTCCAGGATCCGGTTTTCCAACTCCGCGTTCAGTGTGCGGAGTTCCACAACGGTGCGTTCCTGTTCGAGATAGGCTTCTCGAAGCTCTTCGTGTCGGGCATCTACGGAATCCACTTGTTCTTTGAGCAAGGTTTTCTGTTCTTCCACTTTCTTCTTGAGACGATACCAATTCCAGATGAACCAGGAGGCCAAGCCCGGGATGAGGGTCCGGAGGCTTGCCTCCAACCAGGACCATTCAGGGTGCATCGCTCTGACGTAGACGAAGGCCAGAATGCTCATACACGCCACGGTCCCGGTCACGACCCATCCACGGGTTTCAGAGAGCGGCTGGGCGGGCCAATGGAATTCCCATTCACAGGACTCGTCCCCATCTGCCATGCATCGGAGGTCCCGGACGCTGGCGAATCCCAGGTGATGAACCAGTTGCGGCACAGCCAGGAGTCCGGCCTTCGATGCCTGGCAGATGACATAGGCGCACCGGTTCCGATAAGGGCCAAATTGTTGAGCGACGTGTTCGGTCAGCGTCATACCCAGGACGGCTGAACCATTGGTCACGTTGCGTACGCTGAAACGAAGGGAGTCTTTGGCAAATTTTTCTCCGAAGCGCGGGAACAGTTCGAAGATTTGCACAACGGAAAACGGACGCCCCAGGGTTTGAATGACGGGAGAAATGAATTTGTGTTTGCCCATTTCGAATTGAAAGTTCGGATCCTCGGAGATGAGGATGCAGAATTCACCGAGATAAATGGCGAATTCATAAGAATAACTGTGCCAGATGTTTTGTAAGAATTCGGGGGTCACGTGGTACGAGGGATCGCTGATCCGGGTGTTCAGCGAATCGCAGAGGCGCTCGATGGCTTGCCGACCGGCGGCTTCTCCGTTTTTCTTGCCGACGACTTCTTCCAGGTATTCGACGTTTGCCTTGATCGTAATTCCGCTCACGTCGCGGATTTTCCGTCCGTCCGGGGTCACGCCGAACGGACGAAATTGCATGACGGGTCTTTCCAGGATGGAATGCTTTTTCGAAAGCAGCTTCATGGAGCCACTCGCAGGTGTGCCGGACGCGGATTCCCGGTTTACCGGAAACGACCCGGTTGCTACGGGCTCGCTCATTGACACGTAATCGTATATAGCTTCCGGTCCTCAAGTCTCAGACAGGCTAACTCGTTTCCCCAGACACATCCTCCGTCCAGCGCGATCATTTTTTCCTCTATGCACGTCCCCAAGGCTGACCAATGCCCGCAGATTATGGTTTCTGTTCGTTGGGTGCAGGAGGGAAGGCGAAACCAGGGAAAAAGGCCGGATGGTGCCTGTTCCGGCGGACCTTTGAACGCCAGGTCGATATGGCCTTCTTGGGTACACATCCGCATTCTGGTCAGGACGTTCGTGATCGCGCCAAGTCGCGCAGGGGACGGGAGGGCGTCGGACCAACGGGTCTCCTCACTCCGGTAAATGAAAGGTAAAAGAGTCTGATACCGTTCGGACCTGAGAGCATCCTCTACTTCGCCGGCCAATACCACGGCCTGTTCCACGGACCATTGGGGAAGAATGCCGGCATGGACCATCACATAGTCGCCTTCACGATGAATCATGGATTGGCAACGAAGCCAGTCGAGCAATGCGTTGGCGTCGGGCGCCTCCAGGATTGGTTGCAGCGTGTCCTGTTTCCGGAGCCGCGCGACTCCGCAATGGATCGCCAGGACATGCAGGTCGTGGTTGCCCAGCACGACTACGCAACGTCCTTCGAGACCCTTGATGAAGCGCAGCACTTCCAAGGAATGAGGGCCGCGGTTGACCAAATCGCCGACAAACCACAGCCGGTCCGAAGACGGATCGAATCGAATGCGATCCAACAGTTTTTGGAGAGGGGTCAGGCACCCCTGAATATCGCCGAATGCATACGTGGCCATTGGGTTCCTTTCAGCGTATCCTTCTTCAGACCTTAGCCAGAACCTGGGAATGGTGCAAGGAAAATGTGGCTGCGTTCCTTTCACCTTGAATCCTCTTGGTGGGTGTAGGTACGATCAGATAGCCAGTGTTGATAGACAAAAGTGGTGGAAAGGACGCCCTGATATGGAACGGATTCTTGAACCGGAAATTATGGACGGCGAAGAACAGGCCAAGGTCTATGCGACGGCCGATTTCGCGGAAGAAAATCAGGGGTTCGTTGATCAGTTTCTAGTCCTGTATCCCGATCTCCAGGAAGGAACCGTGTTGGATTTGGGCTGCGGCCCGGCGGATATTCCGGTCCGGCTTCTGCGCAGTCGTCCGGGGCTGTGCGTCATTGCGGTGGATGCGTCCGGTCCCATGCTGCATTGGGCGGAAGAAGCCGTGCGTCAGGCAGGGCTTGAGGACCGGATCAAACTCATCTGCGGGCGGTTCCAGGACGTGCAGTTGGACGGCCAGGCGGATGCCGTGATCTCCAATAGCCTGGTGCATCACGTGCCCAATGCCTTTCAGTTTTGGTATGCCCTGAAAACCTTGGCCAAGCCCGGGGCACCCGTGCTTATCATGGATTTGTTGCGACCCGAGACTCCGGAAGAGGCCCGGGCATTGGTCGATCAATACGCGGCTGATGAGCCGGAACAACTGCGCCACGATTTTTATCATTCCCTGTTGAGCGCCTTCACCGAAGACGAAATCGCAGCTCAGTTGGCGGAAATGAATTTAAGCCGCCTGCTGATCGATGTCCCCGACGACCGGCATTGGCTCGTATCCGGCCGCGTGTATTAGCGGCCCCATTCGTCAACGGTCTTGACTGCATGAAGACGGGCTGGGTAAGGTGAGACTCCCCGCTGGGGGATCGTCTAGGGGCAAGACAACAGATTTTGGATCTGTGAACCCAGGTTCGATTCCTGGTCCCCCAGCCAATTTTCTGTCCGGGCTTGGCTACTTCACACCAACAACTGCGGGAAGGCCTGAAACGTGAGCGATTCGCCTCGCATGACGTATCAAGGGTCAGGGGTTGATGCGGACCAAGTCGCCCAATCCCTGGCCGACGTTACCGAGCAGCTTCGTCAGACGTGGACCGTCCCCAAGGGAAAAATCGGCAGCGTTCGTCTGGATTTCGGGTTGTTCGCCAACATCATCGAAATCGGTAATAACAGGGGCATTGCCATGACCACGGACGGCGTTGGGTCCAAGGTCCTGGTGGCCCAGCGTATGGGCAAATACGATACGATCGGCATTGATTGCATTGCCATGAACGTCAACGATCTGCTTTGCGTCGGGGCGACCCCGCTGGCCATGGTGGATTATATCGCGGTGCAGGTGCTTGATCCGGGCTGCCTGGGGGAACTGGCAAAAGGATTAACCGAGGGTGCCCTGCGCGCCGGCATCTCCATCCCCGGTGGGGAAATTGCGCAGGTCAGGGACGTCATTAAGAGTGAGACAGGCAAGGACGGTGCAGGATTTGATTTGGCGGGTTCGGCTATCGGGATCGTGGATCTGGACAGGATCATCGTGGGGGAACGTGTCCGTCCGGGCGACGCGATTATCGGCATTGAGAGCAACGGGGTGCACAGCAACGGCCTGACCCTGGCGCGCAAGGCGATCGGGCAGGACGTGTCCTTGTATGACAAGGCATTCCCCGAACTCGGCCGGTCCTTGGGTGAAGAATTACTTCAGCCGACGCATATCTACACGCGGGAAATCCTGCCCCTCGTTAAAGCGGATTCGGATATCGACGTCAAGGCCCTGTTCCACATTACCGGTGACGGGTTTCTGAACCTAAGCCGTGTCCCACCTCGAGTCACGTTTGTGATTGAGATGGTTCCCTCGCCGCCTCCGGTCTTCTCCATCATTCAACAACTGGGTGGGATCGCCGATTCGGAAATGTTCGAGGTCTTCAACATGGGCACCGGCTTCTGTCTGGTGGTCCCGGAAACCCAAGCCGGCCGGACGCTTGAGCTGGTTGGCAGGTTTGGAAAAAAGGCTTACCGGCTCGGACACGTCACCGAACGGGACCCCGAGGATTGGGAAGTCGTGATCCACACCCCCGATGTGCGGTTCCGCGGAAAAGGGAAATCCTTCACTTCATTTTAGCGGTGGGTCAACGACGCGGTGTCCTAGCACCGGCATTGACACATGACCTATGACGTCGCCTTCCAGGATCCGGTACATCAGTAGTGCGCAGAATGCTCACGTGAAGCGATGGTCGGCATTACGGGAGGCTCGTGGGATTGAACGGTTCCGGCAGTGTCTCGTCTCGGGGGAAAAAGTCGTTCGGGAAACTTTAGCGCAGCATCCCGCGCTGTGTCTCGAGCTCATCCATCTCACCGGGACGCCCCTACCTTTCTCGATGCCGGCTCACGTTAAAGCCTATGCCCTCACCACTCCGCTTTTCGAGAAGATCGACCTCTTTGGCACGGGGGCTCCGGTCCTGGTCTGTCAAGTCCCTCTCTGTCCCTTCGCAGACCTTGAGGCTCGACCTCGGGGCCTCGAAATCCTGTGCCCCTTGGGCGATCCGGCGAACGTGGGAGCCTTGATCCGGACGGCGGCGGCCTTGGGCGTCGCGCGGGTTATTCTGCTGAAAGAATCAGCCCATCCCTATCATCCCAAAGCGACCCGGGCAGCCAGCGGCACGACGTTCACGGTGTCTCTAGCGCAGGGTCCTTCGATTAAGGATTTGCCGGAACCTGCCACGTGGGTGACTCTGGATACGCAGGGTGAAAGTTTGCCCGCGTTTCAATGGCCAAAAGACATTCGTCTGCTGGTGGGAGAGGAAGGCCTAGGTCTGCCGCCCATCTCCTCCGGCACACGAGTTGCCGTCCCCATGACCGACTCGGTCGAATCCCTCAACGCCGTTGTCGCCGCGGGTATGGCGCTGTATGCCTATCGGGTCCAGCATCTCTTGACAAAGCGTGGGCTTCGCAGCTAGGGCTATGTCTTGGCCGCATGGGTAAGGTTCGAACACAATGGTGCCGGGACCATTGTGGCTATCAAGGAGGAATCACATGCCAGTCAACGTGCTTCGCAAGGATATTCCCAAAGGAGAAAAACCGCCGGGCTGGGTTTCGGCGCGTGAACGGGACACAAAGTCCGTGGAAGACAAAATGAAAGAAGCCGACTTGGCTGCAGAAGAACAACAAAAATTGTGGGAATCGGAAGAAATCGGCATTGTGCGCTGGTCCGGTGAGGAAGGACAGCGTTTCAGCGATCCCGAGTAGCGGTGTTATCTGTCATCCCCGTCTCACAACTCCCTCGCCCCTTGAGGGAGAGGGTCGGGGTGAGGGGGAGAGGTAATCACAGTGAAGAGCGCGACGTCGAAAAGATTATTTGCCCATGCACAAAAATATATTCCAGGCGGGGTGAACAGCCCGGTCCGCGCGTTTCGGTCGGTCGGCGGGCATCCGTTGTTCATCACGCGTGCGCAGGGCGCCACGGTGACCGACGCGGACGGCAACGTGTATCTCGATTACGTGGCCTCGTGGGGACCTATGATCCTGGGACACGCCCATCCGGGAGTGGTGCGGGCCATCCGGCGCGCTGCCGGCGCGGGGACCAGCTACGGCGCGCCGACAGTACAGGAACTGGAGCTGGCGCGGATGATATGTGAGGCGTTCCCCTCCGTCGACAAAGTTCGACTCGTGAGTTCCGGCACGGAAGCCGTGATGAGCGCCATCCGGGTGTCGCGGGGCTTCACCAAACGGGACGCCATCCTCAAATTTGAAGGGTGTTACCACGGCCACGCCGATCACCTGCTGGTGAAGGCGGGGTCCGGGGCCGCGACACTGGGTCTGCCCGACAGCCCGGGCGTGCCCAAGGCTGCGGCACGTCAGACGCTCACCGCGCCGTATAATGACATCGAGTCGGTCAAGAGCCTGGTGAGAAAACATTGGCGGGATCTGGCTTGTATCATCGTCGAGCCGATCGCAGGCAACATGGGCGTGGTGTTGCCGCAACCGGACTTTCTCCGGCAACTGCGCACGCTCACCAGGAAACACGGCATCCTCCTGATCTTCGACGAAGTGATTTCCGGATTTCGCGTGGCCTATGGAGGAGCGCAAACCCTGTACGGCATTGCCCCCGATCTCACGTGCCTGGGGAAAATCATCGGCGGGGGATTGCCGGTCGGCGCCTACGGCGGGTCAAAGCAGATCATGGATCTGGTGGCGCCGGCAGGTCCTGTGTACCAGGCCGGGACCTTGTCAGGGAACCCGTTGGCCGTGACCGCGGGAATCGAAACGTTGAAACGACTCAGGGCCTCCGGGGTATATGAAAAATTGGAACGGCGAGGCAACCAGTTGGCGCAAGGCTTGGCGCAAGCAGCCAAGCAGGCCAGCGTCCCGTTTTACCAAACGCGGGTCGGTTCCCTGCTGGGTGGGTTCTTTACGGAAGGCCCTGTTGTGGATTACCAATCAGCCAAGAAATCCGATACGGCCCGATACGCCAAGTTCTTCCACCAGACGTTGAAACGCGGGTCCTACTTCGCCCCCTCCCAATTCGAAGCCGCTTTCGTCTCCACCGCGCATACCGCAGCAGACGTCGAACAAACCATCAAGGCCGTGCACGAAGCGTTTCGGCGGTTGTAATCTTGTCCCAAGCTGTCATTCCTGTATGTGTTCAGTCATTCGTTGACCCATTTCATCCTCTCCTTCTGTCATCCTCGACATCTTTAATCGAGGATCCAGGGTTGTTTTTTGTCGTTGTAGCTGCCGCATCTCATGCGGCTTGGAGAAGCCAAGGGCAGGAAGCGCCATGAGGCATGTCCCGGACTTTAATCCGGGATAGCGCGGCTACACATGCAAAAAGAAAACCCCTGGATCCCCGATCGGAGTCGGGGATGACGGAGGGGGAATTGTCAACGAATTAGTGAACATCTACAATTCCCGACCATACAAACTGGATCCCCGATTAAGGATGTCGGGGAGGAATTCAGCGTCGTCCTCCTGCACAGACGGGGATCTTGAAACAGCACAATGGGAGAATCCTTCATATGCGATTCAAAATGACGGGCATAAACGAATTTTTCATCGATGACTAATTGAAAGTTTAAGGCATGACTGATTGAAAGGTTTCAAGGAGCTGATTAGACGACCAATTACAAGGTTGGGGCAGGTAAGGTTAGTGCCCAGACGCCGTCGCCGAAACTCACGGAGTGTCTAAAACGCCACAGCCACTTGGACTTTTACGCGGCGGTTGCGCGTGAATGGCGCGCCAGGATATCAAGGATGTCACCTGGAGTCTTGGACACGGCCCAAGTCCAGCGACCGAAGCCGCCATGCGCGTTGACGGCGTTGACCCATTCTTCGAGAAACCGGCGCTTGGTTCGGTCTTGCTCGCTGTCCTGACCCTTGATTTCCAATATCAACATGTCACCGGACGTGAGCCTGATGAGAAAATCGGGCCGGTATTTCCGCACCACGCCGCGATAGACGTAGAGCACCTCGAAGCCGAGGTGATCGTTTTTCACCCAGGCCGCTACCGCGGGGTTGTGATCAAGCTCGAAGGATTCTGACGCTTCCCACGTACTGTCATAGACACAAAAATTGATATGACTTTTCGCGGTATGCTCGCAGGGCTTACCGGTGTACCATGTCCCCATGTCACCGGTTGAACGGATGGGATGGTCGCGATCAAACACCGGCTCCAGCTTCTCGGTATTCTCGAAGCGGATTGCTTCCCAGATGTGTTGGACCACCTTGGTCATATTGAGCGTAATGATGAGACGGCGCTTGAGATCGTCGTGAACGAATAAGGCGGGAGTGACGTTGATTCGATCCGAACGAATGAACTGCTCGACCAGCCGAACCAACTGGGCCAGCAGGAAAGCCTTACCACCCTGCCAGTTCGTCTGCATTTGGTCGTAAACATCCCGAGCGGTTTCGAAGATGATCCGTTGAGTTCTGAATTCCTTTGCCAGTTTTCCCAGATCGATAGCCCCGATTTTTGTAACGTCCGGTTTGCCCTCGACAACCGAGGCAAGCTCCGCAAGTTTGGCTGTCTGGCTGGCGTCGAGTTCCAAGGTCGTCACCCTTTCCAAATCCAGGGAAAGGTGCGGGTGGTAGACGTGGTCAATACGGATGACGTTCGGCCAGGAAATTTCAAAAGCCGCTTTGTCCGCTACCGGCTCGATAGCCGTTTTCGGTTTCGGTGGTTCCGGGATGACGCCCTCCGCCGACTCATGCGGCAGGAAAGTGAACGGCACACCGAAAATATTGACGTGCTCCGGTTTGAACAAGCCGGTGTCCGGGTCGGCCTCGTAGGCGGTCCGTCGCAAGCCGCGTCCGACGACCTGCTCGCAGAGCAACTGACTGGTAAAGGCTCGCAAACCCATGATATGGGTCACGGTCTTTGCATCCCAACCCTCGGACAACATCCCCACGGAAATTACCTTCTGTATCTGCTCGCCGGGTTTTCCCACTTGGCCGACGGTGTCCACTTGCAAGCGCAGTCGCTCGGCTTGTTGTTTTTTGGTCAACTTCGGTTTTTGGTCGTCGTCCCCGCCTTCCTTGCTTTCGTCGGCAGCGATCTCTGCAATCGGCTCCTCGGCGGCCTCGGCTTGCCCCAGTACCTTGGAGTCGATGTGCAAGGTGCGTTCCGGATCGCAAAGCTCGTCGATGTGGACCTTACGGTGATCCAGCGCATACTTGATTCGAGCCGCAGTCTCGGTTCGGTTGGCGACCGTAATCATGACCGGCGGCGTCTTGAATCCGGTAGCGTCCCAATCCTTGGTGGCTTCGCGCCAGTCGTACCCTAGCAGGTAATAACCGTTCATGACCAAATCCGGCAGCGGTTCTTCGGGCTTGGCTTTCCTGGTCAAGTCGTCTTTGACCTCCGGGTCGTTGTAGATATGGTACAGGCGGGATTTGTAGGTCCTGGCATCAGGCACCGCGTCGTCGCGAATCACGACGCGCGGGGTCTTGACCAATCCGGATTCAATGGCATCGTTCAAGCCGAAGTCACTCACGATCCAGTCGAACAATGCCTCCTCGGAACTCCGTTTGCCTGATGGCGCAAAAGGCGTGGCGGAGAAGTCGTAGCAAGTGAGAATGCCACGTGCCTTGTTTATCCGGTCGAGACCGCCCACCCACTTGGTCGCTTCCTCGATGTCCTCCTTGGCAACGCCTCTGACCTTGGATTCGGCGGGAACCCGCCAGGCGTGATGCGCCTCGTCGTTAATGACCAGGACGTTCCGGGCACTCGCCAAGTCGTCCAGCACTTCGCGGACGTAGGCTTCATCGCTCTTGGTTCCGCGCTTATCCACGCTACGCTTTTTGTCGATCTTCTCCTCGGTTTCCCGGTTGAGCGCGTGCCAGTTGCGGACGATAACCTTGCCTTGGCGCAGTTTGTCCAGCAGGGACGACGGCACAATGGAGAACTTTTCATAATAGTTTTCCGAGTCGGACGGTTCGAGCACTGCAAGACGGCTTTTAACCGTCAAGCCGGGGGCAATGATCAAAACATTCCGGGCAAATCGCGCATCCTGCGGATAGGTCACCTTGTTCAGGATATGCCAGGCGACGACCATGGCCATGACGATGGTCTTGCCCGAACCGGTCGCCAGCTTTGCGCACAAACGTTGGAACGGCCCGCCGTCAGACTGAGGCTCCACGCCGACCTTATCGGCGGCGGACGCTTCCGCAAGCCAGATCAGCGTCTCGGCAGCTTCAAGCTGACAAAAGAATAACCGCCGATTATCGAACTCTTCAGGGTTTGTCCAATGTTCCAGCAGTCGCTTCGTGATGCCCGTGACGCCCGGATACCCGGCTTCGCGCCACGCCCGTACGCGTGGCCGGATCAGATTGACGAGGGGAATTTCAACGAAATGACCTGGGTCATCGAACGATCGGGAGCCCTCCGAGGCAATGACGTATCCGGCCGGCCGCCGGTCTTCCACAAGCGAGAAAGTGCGTTGCTCATGGTCATAACTCCAGTACTTCGTTGGTTCCTCGTAAGGTGAGTTGATGATGAGGCGGTCAATAGTCGCCCGTGCCATTACGTCACCGCCGGCAGGAACAGCAATGGTTCAAGAAGGAAAATCAAAACAGAAAGATACATCTTACGCAGTTTATGGGGCACATCCAGAATCACAAGGCCAAATCAGCAAAAGCCACTATAGGTCCCAAAAATTTCTTAATGTTAATACCCTCGTACCGTTCCTCTTCTATCTTTCCTGGCCTGCTTTTCACGGGCTGTTTATCAAGTCTCTCGTTTATTCTCTCACCGATAAGAACGTAACTCATACTTGGCGTCGGAATCGTTTCTCTGCTTTCAATGCGGCAAACAGCGAGGAGATACCCCAGTAGCGGACGTGATCTCCGTAACTGTTCTTTAGGATGACGGTTTCCACCCAGAGTTTTCTTCAATTCGATAAACATCGCATGATACGCTTCTCCATTTTAGTAGATCAGCAGATAATCGCAGATCTTTTTCCAATCTCCCGTTTTCAGAACTGACAAATGGCCAAATTTCCTGGTGAACTGAATCGTGGTGAGAGAGTCAGGAACACCCGAGACGACCACTATCATATCTGGCTGGTTCTCATTTTTCTCCCGAAGAGTGATGTCGTTGCTGGTATTTGGTGCTGTTGCCAGAACCTTTCCATCCAACACGTTCTCTATCTGGAAGTTCAGAGTCGCCTTACCTTTCTGCATCATGACTCAGTACCCCTCACTCGAGATGCCAGTTCATTCGAAGCACGGTTGATTTTGTCGATTGTTGTGTCAAAAATCGGCATTTCTACGCCAAATTTATCTACTGCACATTTGGTTAGGCGGTTCTCTTCCGCGACGTACCCTCGAATTGAATCTGGTTCAAGGAAATCGTCTTCCTTATACCCAAGCTTCCTCACCACTTTGTCTTTACCCTCAAAGGAGTTGCTTAGCATGATGAGATTGTTGATTTCCTTCACGAGATAGTCACTGTGAGTTGTAATCAAAACTTTCAAGCCAGTCCGTACCAATCGAGCCAACAGTCGTGCCAACAGAATCTGGTTGGTTGTATCGAGATGACTCTCCGGTTCGTCGATAATGAGGAGGTGATTTTTCTGAGCGACGTGACGTAAGAAGAAATACAAGTCGGACAACCCACGTGCCGAAGAGGAAGCAAGATGAAGCGGTATGCTGAAGCTGTGTTCTTTGTTGCGTGTTGTGGATTTGAATTTGATATCGTCACCTGAGCTTTTATAGTAACCCCTTATCATATCCTTTATCTCGTCAAACAACTTGTGTTCATGAAGCTCACTTGTCTGCTTTTGGAAATCAGATAAATTTCTGGTGTAATCAATGTTGTCTTTGATGGGAAGAGCATAGCGGCTGGTGGTTTTGTCGATCAGGAAAAATGGAGAAAAGTGCTTTCTGTTTTTTTCAGCTCCCACCTTCTGTAGCAAATCCACCAATTGATTCTTAGTAAAGTCGAGTTCTTTGTAGAAGAGCGAGATGCCAAATCGTTCAGCAGACAGGACGAATGGAGCCCAAAAAAGCTCTGGAAAGAGAAACCGAAGATAAAGGCGTGGAATTAAGAATAATGCCTCGTCGTCAAAGGATGAGTTGTGTTGCTTCTCAGTGCGGTCTCTGGTTAGAACAATTTTTTCACCGTTGTATCGTATGGAAAACACGTCTCCCGATGGAAATTTTTCTTCAAGAGAATGATTTTTGGGAAACTCACCAATCAACTCAACGTTGAGCGAGGCTCTTTTGAAATCATCTGGTGAAGAACTGAACACACCATAAAGAGCTGTTTTTGAAAAACTTTGGGCCAAACTCTTAATCACTTTCTTTCGTTCTTGATCAAGATTCTCTCGATCTATGGTCCATGTGGCTTGGCCTTCCTTCATTGCTCGCCGGACCAACATCCCTATTCTTTGCGGCAAGTTGCGCCATTTGTCGTGCAGCGGCTTCCCTTCTTTCCCGCTTCCCACATCCTCAACGTACTCGTCTTCGTCGGCGTAATGCTCTCGATCGGGATACTCATCATCAGGGTCGGCCTCATTTGTGTCGTCATTCTGCGCGATGTCATCGTTGCCTATAAGAAAATGTCTAGCATTTGGCCACGAGTACCACATTTTCAAGAAGCCGTATAGCGTATATACTAGATACGTCTTGCCCGTATTGTTACAGCCAGCAACGATTGTGAGATCTCCCAATTCCAATTCAGCGTGATTAACGGGACCAATATCTGTGAATAGAAATTTCACTGATGGAGACTGATGATTGTTGGTGGGCTCCATGGTGTGTTCCTTTGTATGGTGAACGTCAGATAACCTGCAATCTTTGTCATCCTCAGGCTTTTAAAGTCCTGATCGTCAATGACTTTGACCATGATGCGTTTGTACTCACCGACCTCACGTAGATCGTCTCAGTGGATTAGAGAATCGCCTTGCGGCGGATGTAATTCTGGATCTGTTCAACACCCTGCCAACTGACAAGATCAACTTTGCATTCGAATATCGTCGCCAACTCTGCCTCCATCCAGGTTATGTCGAATAGAGTATGAGGGCTTCTTCCTCAAAACGTGCCAACCCGTCCATGTCGCTTTCGGGAGACCGAAATCGTCTTGTAGCGAACAGGGCCAGTTCTGTCACCTGCCACCGTATACAAAAGGCGGCGATTTCGTCTTGCGGTATGGTCACTTGTGAGTTCATTGCTTTGCCGCTTTAGTCGATTTTGGAATTTTGTATTCCCGTAACCCGCTGATTCCTTCTATCTTGTTGCTGAGGTTGCCGTTATTCAATAGTAGTTTGAAACTGAGTCCGCGCAGTGCTGGTGGCCGGTAGCCGGTAACTTTATCAAATCGCTCTTTGACGCATTGATACAGAATAGGGAGGTCATTTAGATTCTTGCTTGGTCGGTCATTGACGTTGACCCGAATCATGCGAGGTTCCTGAGCCCCGATTTCTGTCAGCAAGCCTGAATGAGTGTGCAAAATGCCTTGGATCATCGGATTGATCGCAATGTCGTCTACGGTCAGCCCCGCCATCGCTTTGCCTTGTTGTACAAGCAAATTCTTGATACCAGCTTGATTACCTGGTTTTATAGCAATATCTTTACCCAAAGTCGCTTCGCACTGTTTGATCATAAACCGAAGCGCTTGATCAGACAGTCCATCAAACCAATAACCCCCACCAATATCGCTGTGGACGCCGGGGAACCAGACCTCCAAAATGCGGTCTGGGTTCTTCCCATCCTTGTTAATTAGCGTTGGATCAAAAGGCACGCGGTCTTCATCAAGTGATACGATGTGCACAGCCCGCTGCACTCGTGCATTCAAAGTACCATTCTCGAACACCACGTCGCTACTAATCTTCTCACCTTTTCGGTGTATGCCGTTCATGGCGGCGACGGTGTCGAATACACCCAAGAAAGAGACGGTGCACTTATTCTTGTCGTTAAGGATCTGGCTGACGAATTTCCGAGCCAATGCCGCACCTCGGCTAAAACCAAAACCACGATTCGATCATTGTCCTCATAACATTTCTCGAAATCATTTCGTGCCTCGCGAAGAATCCTGGCTGCGTCCCCCCATTTTGGTGCCACAGTCATATTTACGAACTTCTGAGCTTTTGAGATCAGCCAACCCACCAACGGGACCCATTGGCCGTCTTCACGGGTACCGATGCCGTTGTAGTAGTGAGTTATCTGATCCTCGCCGTTTAGTGTTTTTGTCGAGGAGTTGTCGGCCTCTATTCCTCCACCCATCAGGATGTGGAGTTTGAGTACGTTGCTTACACTTTCATCTTCGGCAAACTGTTTGGCATCGCTCGGTTCATTACCAGTGCCGTCAAAACTAAAAACGAGAGTTTTGTGTATCCGTTCGTTTTTTGACATTGGTACTCTCCTATCAAGCCCTTTGTTATTATTGGCCCTCACTCTATCTCCACAATCTTCAAACTCTCGATGCCCCGGTTGTCGATGACTTTGACAATGCTGCGTTTGTACTCACCGACCTCACGTAGATCGTCTTGGCGGATTGGAGGATAGATTTGCGGCGGATGTAGTTTTCGCTCTGTTCAACGCCTTGCCAACTCACAAGATCAACTTTGCGTCCGAATATCGTCGCCAACTCTTCCTCCATGCGGTCTAGATCGAACAGGGTATGTCGGGCTTTTTCCTCAAAACGTGCCAATACGTCTACGTCGCTTTCGGGACCGAAATCGTCGCGTAGCACGGAACCGAACAAAGCCCGTTCCGTCACCCGCCACCGTTTACAAAAGGCGGCGATCTCGTCTCGCGGTATATTGATATGCGCGTTCATGCCTGAAATGCCCGGTTCGCGTCGACTGAGATTCCGGTGGTCTTTAGCTCTTGAATAAGTTTTGACTGCCAACCTCCAGAGGCATCCAATGGAATGTACACAACGCCCGCATAATCAGATGGTATCTCCACGTCTCCCTTGGTCAGGGCGCAGACGCCCTCTCGGCCAAGCCGTCCGATGAAAAACCCCAATTCGAAAATCACGTTCTGTCGTGCCCGTGGGCTGAGGTTGTTCCTGTCGCTCTGAAGCGAACCGGCATCGTCGGGTGTCAGCAAAGCTACGGCAAACTGCGCATCCGCATGATATTCGAACTTCTCGATGATTGTGCGGCCCGCATTCGGTTGTTCCTGAAGTATCACTGGCTTGAGACCCAGTTTTTCTAGGAATCTCGACACTTGATCTCTGGTGCCTTCATCTCTGCCGTGAATGACAAAGACTTTATCCGAATTTGGTGGGGCGTTTATTAGTGCCCCCGAAGATTTTAGCGTCTGCTCTCCGTCTTGCTGTTTTTTCTTTCGGGTCCTAGAAGACGTTCTCTGATTGTCATCTTCCCAATACTCCTCGACCTCTTTAATCATCGATTCTAGGAATGACGCCGCTAATTCCAATCCCCTAACGTAGGCTTCTTGGCACACAGAAGGGATCGATAACATGTCAAGGAACACATCATCAGGAGTATCCCATGTCTTTGTTGGATCATAATTGATATTGTTGAATCGATGAATCTGGGCTGAGTCGTCCCCAAAGGTATTGCTGATGGCGAGCCCTGTATCTATTTTCCACCCCTCAAACTGCGGTGAATCATAAGATAATTGCTTCAATTCAGGTATCGCATCTAGGACCTCCTTCAGACGTTCTATCGCCTTGGCTTTGGGCTGTCGCGCCATCACTCCACCTCGATGATTTTCAAGCTCTCGATGCCCCGGTCGTCGATGATTTTGACCGCGATGCGCTTGTTCTCACCTGACACAAAGGGCAGGGAGGTGGTGCCGCGATAGGTTTCGATCAGGTCCGTGTCGATTTCGGCTTTGAGGTTCTTGGCAAGTTTCGCCCAGCCGTCTTCGTCACCGGCCATGGGGAAAAATACCTGGCGGGGGAACAGACTGCGCCCGTCATAGTCAGGGTCCAGCATCCACATGGCAATCCTGTCCCTGCCGCCGGATTCCACGTTGCCGGTTTTGGTGTTGTAGTAGTCGAAACCTCGGACCGAGACACGGAGCTTGCCTTTGTCCTCCCTATCCGGGACCCCTTCAAGTTCCACGTCCGGCTGGCCGATTAGCCAGAAGCTCTCGTTGCTTGCGCGCTTTTTCTTGAGGTCATTGGTCAGCAGGTCGGCGTTCATCTGTGCCTTCAACAGTGTGACGCCGGGCCAGTTGGTCTCGTCGATGTCCTTCGCCGCCTCGGGGTCGAACTGGAAGGCTGCGAAAATAATGATCGTGGGCTTGGGAACAAGGGTCTGAGCTTCCTCAATGGCGAGGGCTACCTGCCGTTGTTCCATCGGCGCGTGGTCCGGTCCGAACGAGATCACCACGCGTTCGGGATTCTCGGCTGTTCCTCCGTCACGAATGCGATCCGCGCCGGTGCTATCAGGCCGGGTTTCTCCCTCGGCGTGCAGCCATCTGGTGCCCGGCAATGGCTCCAACCGCGCAAACGAGATGCGTTGCCCTGCCTTGCCACGTATGCCGGTTTTGAACAACTCGTCGCGCCAATCAGCTTGCCGTAGAGTCTGTCCTGTACGCGCCACGGAGTGATCCGCGGGCTGTTTATCGACGATTTCGTCCAAAGGCTTCACCGCTGGAGCGGGAACCGCTTCGACCGTGAATGGTCCGGTGACACGTGTTTTGGTCTTGTCCACTAGCGGCTGGTCATGGCGCGTTATGGCAGAGGACGGCTCTTCGTTTGCTAAAATTTTGGGCGAAACTTTGGGGACAGTCTTATAATTGAAGCCACTCCCTACGCCTTCTTGGGAATGAGCCAATTTGTAGTAGTCGTAAACGGAAGTCATCAGGCGCTGTTTGGTCAGAGTGAGGGCCACCCGGGAGGTATCGCAAGTGATCCAGCGACGGCCCCATTGCTCGGCAACGTGAGCGGTGGTGCCGGAGCCGCAGGTGGGGTCAAACACCAAATCGCCCGGGTCGGTGGTCATTAAAATGCAGCGTTGAATTGCTTTGATGGAAGTCTCTACAACATATTTTTTTTCACTTGGAAACATCTGTGCGGGCCAGATGTTGTTAATTCTTCGGCCCGGCACTTCATCTTCGTATTTCTTCCATCTGAGTGAATCCTGTCCCTCCAAGGCTTCCAGTCGTCCCAATTTCGCCAGTTGATCCAATCCCTCCGGATTGGAAATAGACCACTGTCTATTCTTAGCACAGTGAAAAGTTCTGTTGTTGTACACATAGGGTTCCGATCGCCCGGTAGTGGAAACACCTTGCGAATCCAGACCGGTGCGTTCATACAGACGCGCGCCTAGGGGCAAATATCTGTCAGGATCGAAACGCTCTTCGTCGGTTGGCTTTCGACAACTTCCGTCGGGTAATTCCACCATGACGTGCCAACTGAAGTAGTCAATGATTTCCGTGCGGGTCAGGGTCTCATACAATTGCCGATACTTCACGCGGTCCTTGTCCTTTGCGTACCACAGCAAATAATCGGCTACTTGTGGTAAGTGAGCCGTAGAACTGCCACTCGTCGTCGCGAAGGATATGGTCGCCACCCGATTTGTCGAACCAAAAACATCATCCAAGACCATACCTGCACGGTGCACGTTCTCATCGCCAATCTGCACAAAACACGATCCACTATCCACTAACAACTCTCTTGCCAACAACAGGCGGTCCCTCAGATAAGCAAGATAAGAGTGGATGCCGAGTTCCCATGTATCGCGGAAAGCGCGGATGGTCTCCGGCTCCTGGGTCAGATCCTCGTCCTTGCCGTCGGTCACGTCTCGTTTGTTCACAAACGGCTGGAAGTTCGAACCGTAGCGGATGCCGTAGGGCGGGTCGATGTAGACCATCTGGACCTGGCCGCCAAGTCCTTCCTTTTCCAACAGGCTGTTCATGACCAGCAGACTGTCGCCTGCGATCAGGCGGTTGGTCCAATTGTGCCGGTGTTTGTAGAACTCGATGGCTTGGCGGATCGGCGGGTTTTCTTCGGGCGCGGCGAACAGCGCCATTTGCGGTTTCGCGCCATTTCGTTTCCGCACGGCTTCGACAATGGTGCGCGGGTCGATGCGCTCGTGAACGTGAAGCGAGACGGTCGGTACTTCGAAGGACGTGTGCTCCGCCTTGCCGGCCCATTGCAGTTGCGGATCAAGGTGAGGATCGTAGGCGTAAGTCTTCTTGCCTGAATCCCTGTCCGTATCCGGCGTCACCAAGCCAACCGGCGGATTGTTCACGCGCTCTTTGTCAGTATGCGCGTAAGTCTCGATGTCCCTTTTCGCGCTCTTCTTAGGACTTTTCTTTGGCTTCGCCATGGTTCATCCTCAGATATTGAGGATTCTACAAGACCAGGAATCTGCCGCTAGGCTATGAGAACGGTTGCTCTTCATTCTTGGTGTGAGGAAATGAGGGGCATGGTCGTTTTTTCTGTCATCCCGTTCTAAGAGGTATTTCTCTTCATGAGAACGGTGTATCCATCTTGCTCAAAATGGTGGTCATTAGTCAGGATCTCTGTAATTGATTCCGAATCCATAGCGTTCATGGAAATACAATCTTGTAAACTATATCCTTTGTCAGGTCGTTCCTCGTATCGCCTCAGGCCCCTTTGAAAGGAATCTCGGGATTGGGGAATAACTTTTACATTTGGATTACCTAAAATCCCGCGAACGACTCGTACCACTATGTCTCGCAAACGCGGCCTTTTTGATAGAGCTGTCAAAAATTCCGTAAGTACCTCCTCCGTGGTCACAAGCCGTGCATTTCCCAATTGTTCCCGTGCATCTTCCGCCGCTTGTCTCCATTGGTCTTTTGGATTTGCAATTGCAATCCAATATACGGTGTCCACAAACACTTTTTTCATTCTTCTTCCCCGCCGTACAGATAATGGTCCAATCTATCCGTAAGGTCGGGGGGGAGCCTATCCCACTCCTCATCTGGTACGTCTTTGGCAATCTTAGCTATTACATCCTCAATGCGCGGAGCGCTTGAATCGAAAATCGGATCTTCATCCCTGACAAGCTTGAGGCTATCCACATTGATGATTCGCTTTAGCGTTCCTTGCGGAGTAAATTCACCATGGCCTCGTACTGCGAGGTGCACAAACTGGTGTTCCTTGAGAGCGGTTGTCACTTCTGATTCCTGCTCTTCCGTAAATGTAACGAAAGCATTCGTTCGTTCGTCGAGCCAGATCTGAAACTTTCTTTGCCGGACATCGGCTTCAAGGACACGCCCAGTTATATTTACTTCGTCTTCATATGGCTGCTCGGCCAACTCTCTTAGACGCTGACGTTCAAGCTTTGCAACTTGCGCTGGATGATTCCCACGCTGTGCGAATCCTAACGCATCATTCTCTGAGAGACTTTCTCCCCAACGAGCGTATTCAGGTAGAAGTTCCTTTGGACATTCTTCTGGTAGCTGTGTGTTGTCATGAACTGCTCTGAACACACGATAGATAACATCTACGGCTTCGGTTAGTTCCCGAGCTATTTCTGGTTCCTGGTCCAAGTAGTCGAGTTGCACCGGCTCTTCAATAGACACTTCGAGTGGAATGACGGTGCTGCCGTCTTCGATCGTGCGGAAGCACAAACGCGTTCGGTCTTCAAAGTTTGACGGCAATCGTTCACGACCTGGATTTGTCCTCCGCCAAATGACTTTGGCCGTCTCGGCAACCATCTTCTGGAAGTGTTCGAGTTCGCGCAGTGCGGTGAGATCAAGTGCGTGATCGCTGAAACGTTCGCCATGGAAGTGCAGTCTTACCACTTCTTTCCATTGCTTGGTCATCATTTCACCTCCCCCACCTTGAGGCTAATTCCACAGTCATCAATGCCCTTCACAACGATGCGCTTCAATTTGTTCACGGGCGGGAGCTGTTTCCGCCGGATTTATTCGTCATCATCGTCGTCATCTTCATCCTCGGCTTCCAGGGCGGCTTGGCGCATTTGTTCTTCCATGGCGTTGTGGATCAGCATCCGGATGAACATCGAGATGACGGAGCCTTTTTCCAGTGTCCCGCCGGGCGGGACGGCGATCCGGCCTTCTTCGACCATTTTGTCCAACCATTTTTTCTGGTCGGGGGTCACGTGGAGTGGAATTTCAATGAGCGGAATCTTGCCGAACATATCCATAAGACAACCCTCCTTATTCAAGGAACCTCTGATTTAATGCACTATCGGGCGCATGGCTGCGTTGTGTCCTCGCTCAACCTTCACCTATCTCTATGATAAGCCTCAGGTTTCGCTCCGGGACGCCTTGCCCTGCATCCCGCTATCACAATAAATCAGAGGTTCCTCAATAACAAACAAAAATAAATGCGTTAACGGGATAATCTGAGCACGTCGGCCATGCCGTACAGGCCCGGGGGCTGATGGACGACCCACTCTGCGGCGCGCAGGGCGCCGTGCGCGAACGGGTCGCGGTTGTGGGCGCGGTGCGTGATCTCGATGCGTTCTCCGGGTCCGGCATAGAGCACGGTATGGTCACCCACGATGTCTCCGGCTCTCACGGTCTGGATGCCAATTTCGTTTTTCGTGCGTTCCCCGATGAGGCCGTGACGTGCGTAGACTCCCGCTGCCTCCAGGTCCCAGTCTTTGGCCGCGGCCAGGACTTCGGCGAGTTTCAGCGCGGTGCCGCTCGGTGCGTCCTTCTTTTTGTTGTGGTGCGCATCAATGATTTCGAGGTCGTAGTCATCGCCGAGTGCTTGAGCCACCTTTCCGATTATCCGGAGCAGCACCGTAATCCCGACGCTCATGTTGGGCGCCTGAACGCAGGGGATCGACTCTGCGTGTTGGCGAAGTTGGTCCATGTCGGTAGAAGACAATCCCGTGGTGCCGATGACCATGGCCCGTTTGTGCTGGACGGCTTGCGCCAAATGGTGCAGTGTGGCTTCCGGTGCGGTGAAGTCGATGACGACGTCGCTTTGGGACAAGGCCTGCGTGAAGTCGTCCGTCAACGCGACGCCGAGCGGTCCGCAGCCGGCCACGTCCCCGGCGTCTTTGCCGAGGGCCGGGTGTCCTTTTGCTTCCGTAGCGCCGGTCAGTTGCAGCCGGGCCGATTCGTTGACAAGGGCGACGAGGCGTTTGCCCATTCGTCCGGCGGCGCCGGTGATCGTGACGTTGATCGGGGAATTCATAACGCAATCGGGTGAGGTTCAAGGAGCCTGCATGCCTGGGTTGGCCCAGGGCAACTACGAGATCCTTCGCTTCGCTCAGGATGACAACTCTCGGAAAACAGGGGAGCCGTCATGGCGTTAGAGTAACCCGGTCTCTTTCATGACCTGCCGGAGCCGTTCACGGTTGTCCGGCGACATCGGCGTGAGCGGGAGCCGAAGTTCGGGTTCGATTTTGTTCATCATGGCCAGGGCTTCTTTGACCGGAATGGGGTTGGTCTCATAGAACAGGGCATTGAACAGCGACGCGAGTTTGAAATGAGAGGCGCGCGCGTCGGCAACGTTTCCGGCCAGGGCGGCGTTCACCAGAGCGGCCATGTCTTTCGGCGCCACGTTGGCGGTGACTGTAATCACGCCCTTGGCTCCCAGCGCCATCATCGGCAGGGTCAGGGAATCGTCGCCGGAGAGCACGGTCAAATCGTCGCCGCATAGGTGAATGATGTCGGAGACTTGCCCCAATGACCCGCTGCCTTCCTTGATCCCCACCACGTTTTCGAGTTTGGCAATCCGCGCAATTGTGGCCGGGGTCATGTTCACGCTGGTACGCCCAGGTATGTTGTAGAGGATCAATGGCAGATCCACGGCCTTGGCCACGGCCGCATAGTGTTGATACAGGCCTTCCTGTGTGGGCTTGTTGTAATAGGGCGTGATGAGGAGCGCGCCGTCCGCGCCGGCCTGTTTGGCGTGGGCGGTAAAAGCGATCGCTTCGTCCGTGGCATTCGAGCCGGTGCCGGCAATCACCGGGACTCGCCGGTTCACAACCTCCACGGTGAACGCCACGACGTGCTCGTGTTCTTCGTGCGAGAGCGTGGCGGATTCCCCCGTGGTCCCGCAGGGCACGATGCCGTGCGTGCCGTTGGCGATTTGAAACTCGATCAACTCGCGATACGCGGTTTCGTCGAATGCGCCGTTCTTGAACGGGGTGACGATAGCGACTAGAGATCCTGAAAACATCGTGCGGCCTTTGGTTGTAAATATATCGGAGTAACTGTGCGGGACGGCTTGCGTCCGCGCTTACGCCTTTGCCTCAAGAAACGCGGGAATCCGTTCCCCGCGCACGAGATCGTCGAACGTCTCGCGGTCCCGGATCACGAAATGTTCCCCACCCTTCACCAGGATCTCCGGCACACGGGGTCTCGAATTATAATTAGACGCCATGGTGAATCCATAGGCTCCCGCGGACATTACCGCCAGGAGATTACCGGCTTTCACTTTGGGCATGGTCCGGCCTTGCGCGAGAAAATCCCCGGACTCGCAAACGGGTCCCACCACGTCGAACACTGCGTCCGGGGCATTCGGAACCTGACGAACCGGCAGGATGTCGTGATGGGCCTGATACAGGCTGGGTCGCAGCAAATCGTTCATTGCCGCGTCCACGATGGCGAAGTTCTTCGTGCCGGTCTCCTTGATGTAGAGGACGTGCGTCAACATCACGCCGGCGTTTCCCGCGATCACGCGGCCGGGTTCCATGATGATCTCACACTGCGACGCTTTCAGGAGCGGCATGATGGCTTCGGCGTACTCCGTGGGAAGCGGCGGCGTTTCGTCCGAATACGTAATGCCGAGTCCCCCCCCAATGTTGAGATACCGGATCGGAATGTCCCGGCTCTTCAAGGTCTCGATCAGCCCCACCACTCTTTTCAGGGAGTCGACGAAGGGACTGACCTGCGTCAGTTGAGAGCCGATGTGCGCGTGCACCCCGATAACCTCGACGTTGGGGAGCGACGCCGCAGTCGTGAAATCTTCCAGTGCCCGGTCCGCGCCGATCCCGAATTTACTCTTTTTCAACCCCGTCGTGATATAGGGATGAGTCTGGGGGTCGATGTCCGGGTTGACCCGGAGCGCCACGCGCGCGCGCAGGCCTTTTCCTCTCGCCACGTCATTGATGGCTTGGAGTTCCGCTGGCGATTCCACGTTGAACAACAGGATGTCGGAGTCCAGGGCGTAGCCGATTTCTTCCGGACTCTTGCCGACCCCTGCAAACACGATTTTGCTTGGGGGGATGCCGGCTTGCAACGCGCGAAACAATTCACCGCCCGATACGATGTCGGCCCCGCTTCCCAGTGACGCCATCAGCCGGAGAATGGCCAGGTTGGAATTAGCCTTCATGGCGAACGCGATGAGGTGAGGGACTGCAGCAAAGGCTTGGTCAAAGGCTCGAAAATGGCGGGTCAGCGTCGCGTGACTGTAGATATAGCAGGGCGTGCCCTGTTCCTTCGCCAGGCGTTCGAGCGGGACGTCTTCACAGAAGAGCGCATCATTGTGATAGTGAAAGTCATGCATCTTGCGGCAACTCGTCAAACAGTTCGGGGTCGAGCAGCGTCAACCCTTCGAGGGCCGAATGAAACGCGTCTTGTAATTTCCGGTAACGCAGTTTCGCGTAAGGCGCGACCGCCTTGAGCACGTCCTGATCCATGAGCATCCGGATGGCCCCGGGAGTGGCCTGCCGGAGATGCTCGAAGTTGACGACGATGTCCATCCGGGCTTTCTGCGCGGCGTCCTTGATGCGCTCCAGGAGTTCCCTGGCGTTCAGATGATCCAACGTGCCTTCCAGGTCGATAAACAGCGCCACGGGCGTATCGTGGCGCCGGCCCTTGATGTTCAGGAACAACTCGTGCGGCTTCGCGGGCACCTTGATCTTGTGCAGGGCGTTGGGAATGAGTTGTCCGGTATCCAGCGAGGGCAGCTTCGCCTGCAAGTTCTTGAGCACGGCCGCAATGGGAGAGAGTTTCCCCTGAGGACAGGATCGTTTGACCAGCTTGCGAAATTCGTAATTCATCTCGATGCGGGGGATCAGGCGCTGGCTGGTATGCCGGAGTCGATGCCAAATGGATCTCAACGAATAGAACTCATGGTTGACCCAGAAGAAGCCTTCCTGCAGTTGTTCCGGCGTCATCCGTTTTGGGCGAAACACCACGTGCTTCCCGTCGTATTTTGCCCAGTCCCGATCGAAGATCCGGCCCTCGCGGGTATACCGTTCATATAAGGCAGTACCGGGGAGGGGCGTCAGGACGTTAAAATATGCCAACTCCACGCGATTGCGGATGAGAAAGTTCAGTGTGGATTCGAACACGGCCTCATCGTCGTTATCGAACCCGAACACCATGCCCGGATTCACCATAATGCCATGGTCGTGGAACATCTTGATCTGGTCTTCGAATTTTCTGACCTGGTTGAAGCCCTTGTTGGTTTCAGCCAGGGAATTATCGGAGATCGATTCCATGCCCACGAACACCGAGATGCAGCCGCTGTCCGCCGCCAACTTGACCATCTCCGGATCGTCTCCCAAAAACAGGGTGGATTGGCATCCCCATTTGATGTTCAGGGATTTCATGGCCTGCCACAACTCCCGGCAATAGGCACGGTGACTGTTGTGCAGGTCGTCTACGAAGGCCACGATCGATCCTTCTTCGAGCCCCACCCAGACTTTCGCGGCGATGGTCATGGCTTCCCGTAACGTTCCCGTTGCCATGCGCTCGACCAACTCGGCTCGTATCCATTCTTTGACGTTCCTGATTTCTTCGATGACTTCCGGCACTGGCCGACGTCTGGTGGTTTTCCCGTTGAAGGGCGACACGCTACAAAACTCGCAATCGAAATGGCAGCCGCGCGTCGTGAACGTGCAATGCCGTGTCATGTAGGAATCCGGGCTGAGGAGCTGGATATTCGGGGCACGGTAGTTGTCCAGCGCGGGGAATTGCTCCATCCGGTAGATGCGTTTCATCTGCCCGGCCTCGAAGTCTGCGATGGCTTGCGGCCACAGGTCTTCGGCTTCCCCGCATACGATGGTATCACAATATCGCAGGGCTTCCTCCGGACAATAGGTGGGGTGGACGCCGCCGAGAACCACGGTTTTGCCGCGTTTGCGAAATTCCATGGCGAGTTCATAGGCCCGCGGGGCATAGCAGGTCATCACGGAAATACCCACCAGGTCGCAGGGCTGATCGAAGTCGATGGACTGGACTGCCTCATCCACGAGCCGCACGTCCCATGTGGGCGGGGTGTACGCGGCGATGACGGGCAAACTGAGTTTGGGAAACCAGATGGAACGCCGCTCGCTCGCAGTCATGCGATACGGATTGTTCCTGGGGTAGGGATCGAGGAGAAGTAGCGTCCGGGTTGTCTCGCGTCCTGCGTGTTCGTCCATGCAACGATCTCCCTTACTCTAGTGTCGAGTCAACAGGTTGAGAATGGTCGAAATTTATCTGAATCACGTCGTTTCGCTCAAGGCCGGTTATTGGTTTCCCACGGGTTGAAGAGGGGGCAGCCAAGGCGGACACCCAGGTCCGCCCCTACAGGGCTCCTCCGGGGTCGAGCGTTTCTCTTCGGCTTGGCGCTGGGCACGGATCTTAGCTTCGATCCCGATATCTTCCGGAGCGATTGGGGCGCCCATCACCCCGCAGCCCGCAAACGACAACAGCATGGCCGAAACGAGAATGCGAAGAAGAACGGGGGGCGCAGAATCGGATACCATCTTCAGGCTTTCTTGGCGAGGCGTGCTTCCCAGGCGTTCACTTGCCGGGTCACCTGCTTTCGGGCAGTGGCCCCGGTTTGAACTTTCCGGTCAACGGCTCCTTCAATAGTCAGGTACCGCAACGCGTCCTTGGAAAAATGCGGGGACGCGCCCTTGAGATCGGCCAACGAGAGTTGATGCCAGTCCACCTGACGCTCCAGACAGTATCGCACCAATTGACCGATGATACCATGGGCTTCCCGAAAGGGGATGCCCTTTTTTACCAGGTAATCGGCCAACTCGGTGGCCAGGAGAAACCCCGACCCCACGGCTTCCGACAGCACGTCGCGGCGGACGCGAAGCCGCCGGATCAACTCGGCGTAGATCACCAGCGAATCCAGCACGGTTCCCATGGCGTCAAAAAGAGGCTCCTTGTCTTCCTGCAGGTCCCGATTGTAACTCAGGGGGAGCCCCTTGAGGGTCGTCATGATCGAGAGAAGATGACCGTACACCCGGCCGGTTTTGCCGCGGACCAGCTCGGGCACGTCCGGGTTTTTTTTCTGGGGCAGCATACTGCTGCCGGTGCAAAAGCCGTCCGGTAAGTCCACAAAGGAAAATTCAGACGACGCCCATAGGACAAGTTCTTCGCTCAACCGTGACAGGTGCATCATGATGATGGCCAGTACCCCGAGCGTTTCCGCCACGTAATCCCGGTCCGAGACTCCGTCCAGGCTGTTGCGGGTCAGGGCGGGAAACTCCAGCAGCTTCGCGGTGAAGGCCCGGTCAATCGGATAATTGTTGCCGGCCAGGGCGCCTGAACCAAGGGGCATGACGTTGACGCGTTTCAGGGCGTCCCGTACGCGGGCGTTGTCACGTTCCAGCATTTCCACGTACGCCAGAAAATGATGGGCCAGCGAGACGGGCTGGGCGCGTTGAAGATGGGTGTACCCGGGAATGATCACATCGAGGTTCTCCCTGGCTTGTTCAACGAACGCCCGTTGCAAATCCTGAATGTGCGACTCCACCGTTCGAAGGTGGTCTCGCAGGTAAAGACGAAGATCCAGGG
The DNA here is from genome assembly GCA_009842645.1 of Nitrospira sp. SB0677_bin_15. GTDB lineage: Bacteria > Nitrospirota > Nitrospiria > Nitrospirales > UBA8639 > Bin75. The sequence goes on from VYFB01000068.1 coordinate 51,650, forward strand.
TGACCTGATCGTTCCGGCTCCGGCCGGTATGGAGCTTGCCGCCGACCGGGCCCACAAGTTCCGTCAACCGGCGCTCCACCGCCATGTGGATGTCTTCATCCGAATCCGCAAACGGAAACCGGTTTTCACGAAGCTCGTCTCGAACCAGTTCAAGTCCGTGCATCAGGGTGCGGCGTTCCGCCCGGGTCAGGATCGTGGCTTTTTCCAGGGCCTGGCAATGGGCGAGGCTGCCTTGGATGTCGTATTCGAACAACTGTCGATCAAACGGCAGGGAGGACGTAAAACGTTCGACCAACGCATGCGTCGGTTCGACGAATCGCCCTGTCCATGCCTTTGTAGGGACAACCCCCCGTGGTTGTCCTTTGCCCTGTGTACGCTTGCGGGAGCTCATTTCGATCGCCGGGTTTTTCCACGGGAGGCGCCACGGGACCGGGCTGTCTCCCGGGATTTAATGATCGCCAGGCGCAAGGCATTGAGCCGGATAAACCCTTGGGCATCCTGCTGGCGATACCCCTCGTCCTCTTCGAACGTTGCGAGGTCTTCCCGGTACAGCGACGACTCGGACCGGCGGCCCGTGACCGTGCAATTCCCCTTGTACAATTTAATCCGGACCGTGCCGTTCACTCCGCGTTGGGCCTCATCCATGAGTTTCTGCAGCATCACGCGTTCGGGAGCGAACCAATAGCCGTAATACACGAGTTCCGCGTACCGTGCAATCAAGCCGTCGCGCAGGTGCAGCACCTCCCGGTCCATGGTCAGGGATTCGATACCGCGGTGCGCCACGTGCAGGATCGTCCCGCCTGGAGTTTCATAGACCCCGCGAGACTTGATGCCCACGTAGCGGTTTTCCACCAGGTCTACCCGTCCGATGCCATGTTGCCCCCCGAGCCGGTTAAGGAACTCGAGAAGGTTGGCCGGAGACAGGCGCCGGCCGTTCACCGCGACCGGGTTTCCGTGCTCGAATGCGATTTCAATCCGGCGGGACCTGTCCGGCGCGCGTTCCGGGGAAACCGTCATCTGAAAAATGGATTCGGGTGGGGCTTTCCAGGGGTCTTCGAGGATTCCGCCTTCGTAACTCACGTGAAACAGGTTCAGGTCCATGCTGTAGGGTTTCGCCTTGGTGGCGGTGACGGGGATCCCGTGTTTGCGGGCGTACCGGATCAACTCACCGCGGGACTGCAACGACCACTCCCGCCACGGCGCGATGATGGCGATATCGGGATTGATGGCCGTATACGTGAGTTCGAACCGGACCTGATCGTTGCCTTTGCCGGTGGCGCCGTGACTCACGGCCTGAGCTTTTTCCTGTTGCGCGATTTCGATCTGGCGCCGGGCGATCAGCGGACGCGCGATCGAGGTGCCCAACAAATACGAGCCTTCGTACACGGCATTGGCGCGGAGCATGGGAAAGACGTAGTCCTTGACGAACGTTTCCCGAAGATCCTCCACGTAGACTTTCGCCGCCCCCACGGCCACGGCCTTGTTCTTGATAGCTCGGAGATCTTCGCCCTGACCGAGGTCCGCGCAGAAGGCGATGACGTCGGCCTTGTATTCCGTCCTGAGCCATTGCAGGATGACCGAGGTATCGAGCCCGCCTGAATAGGCCAGAACGACTTTGCTGATCGCGTTGGATTGCGGTGAACGTGTCGGCATCGTGGTATGAAGATGGTCAGGGCCAGGGCCGCCCCAGCCACTCCGTTAAGATCGCTTTTTGAACGTGCAGGCGGTTTTCCGCCTGCCGAAGGACCACGGACTGCGGGCCGTCCAGCACCGCCGCGGTAATTTCTTCACCCCGGTGAGCCGGAAGACAATGCAACACGATGGCCGAGGATTTGGCCCGGCTGAGGAGTCGTTCGTTTAATTGGTAGGGGGCTAGAATTTTCACCCGTTCGGCTTGTTCCTGCTCCTGTCCCATACTCGTCCAGACGTCCGTATAGAGCGCATCGGCGTTCTCCGCGGCCTCACCGGGGTCATGCACGATCTCGATGGTCGCGCCCGTGCGGCCGGCTTCTTCGCGGCTGCGTTCGACGATGCCGGGATCGGGTTGGTATTCCGGCGGGCATCCGATCACGACGTGCATCCCGACTTTCGCCCCGGCTTCGATCAATGAATTCGCCACGTTGTTCCCGTCCCCCACGTACGCGAGTTTGAGACCGTGGAACACGTCTTCGGTGAAAGATTCTTTGACTTCCATGAGCGTGAACAGGTCGGCCAGGGCCTGACAGGGATGACACAGGTCCGTCAACCCGTTGATGACCGGCACGGTGGCATGGCGGGCCCATTCCTCCAGCGTGGACTGCTCGAACGTGCGGATCACGAGCCCGTCCAGGTACCGGGACAGCACGAGGGCCGTATCGCCGAGGCTTTCGCCCCGGCTGAGTTGGATGGTATCCGACGGCAGGAACAAGGCCTGCCCGCCCAATTGATGCATGCCCGCTTCAAAGGAAACCCGCGTGCGGGTCGAGGGTTTCTCGAACAGCAGGCCCAAGGTCAATCCCGAAAGCCATTGAGAAGCCGGACCGGACCGCGGGGTCGCCTTCAGTTCGCGCGCAATGCGAAACAGGCGGAAGATCCGGCTGCCGGACAGGCCGGAGACAGCCAGTAAGTCTTTCGTGCCGCCTTGCGGCGTCGCCGGTGGGGCCGCCGAAACGCCGGGTTCTGAAAAGGATTGTCCCAAGAGTGTCATGTAGGGGACGGCCCCCATGCCGTCCATGATCCCAATTGAATTGCGTGTAACGTCATTTTTGCCCGTCTTCATGAATGCGAAAGCGACTCGAGTCGTTTCTGCAACACGCCCAACAATACGTCCAACAATCGATCGATCTCGTTATTGGTCACAATCAACGGCGGCACGAAGCGAAGCACGTTGCCCACGGTGCAGTTGATCAACAGGCGTCGTGCCAAACAGTCCCGAACGACCGGTTGCCCGTCGATGGATAACTCCATGCCTTGCAGGAGCCCAAGGCCGCGAACCGCGGTGACCACGGAAAGCCGGTTCTGCAACGATTGGAGTCCCTTGTGCAGGTAGGCCCCGGCAGCCCGGCAGCGTTCGAGCAGACGGTCATCCAGTAAGGCGTCAAACGTGGCCAGGGCGCCGGCACAGGCCAGGGGATTCCCGCCGAACGTGGACGCATGAGAACCCGGACCGAACGCTTGCGCCACGTCGTCGGTGGCGAGACAGGCGCCGATGGGAAGCCCGCCGCCCAAACCCTTGGCCAGGGTCATGATATCCGGCTGCACGTTGTAGTGTTCATACGCAAAGAGGGTGCCGGTTCTGCCCATGCCGGTCTGGACTTCATCGAAAATCAACAGCACGTCGCGGTTCCGGCAGAGCGCGTGGAGTTGTTTCAGAAACGCTGCCTCGGCCACCACCACGCCGCCTTCGCCCTGTATGGGTTCAAGCATCACCGCGGCGGTGCGTTGATTCATTTGGCGTTCGATCGTGGACACGTCGTTGAAATCGGCGTATTTGAACCCTTGTGGGAGGGGAGCGAATCCCTGCTGCACTTTGGCCTGTCCCGTTGCCGTCAAGGTGGCCAGGGTTCGGCCGTGAAACGAGTTGCGCATAGTGATGATCTCGTGCCGGTCCGGGCCGTATTTGTCAAAGGAATATTTGCGGGCGAGCTTGATGGCGGCTTCGTTGGCTTCGGCCCCGCTGTTGCAGAAGAACACCTTGTCGGCAAAGGAATGCGCGACCAATCGCTCCGCGAGCAGTACCTGTGGTTCGGAATAATACAGGTTCGACGTATGCAGAAGATGCCGGGCTTGTCGCTCGATAGCCGTGACCAGGTCAGGATGCCCGTGTCCCAGCGCATTGACCGCGATGCCTGCGACAAAATCCAGGTATTCCCGGTCCTCCGCGTCATAGACCTTGCACCCCTTGCCCCGCACCAGGCTGACGGGAAACCGGGCATACGTATTCATGATCGTCCGGGCGGAACGCTGTTGCAGATCTTCAGTCAGCATAACGACGAAACCTCGCGTATAAACAGGCGAATCTAACACAGGGCTTCTCAGTGACGCAACGGAACGGCGTCGCTATTCCCCTCCTTTGTAAGGAGGGGCGAGGGGAGGTAGAGGTATTTGCATTCGTCATTTACACTGTCTGAAAGTTTACGCTATAGTGCTTTTGTCTGCTTCATCAAAGCGACCCCTCTGTCGGGTCGCCTGCTCAATATAAGAGCCTCGCATCGTCTTCGTGGGTAGCTCCCACGTCAGACGATGTTGTATCCAAAAGGGTAAATACGCAGGGTCTCCAAGATGCTTTGGTGAGGCAGACACGGCCCGACCATGTGCGGATCGGACCGTTGGCCATCATTTTCACTACAAGGAGGGTATGATGAAACATTTTCATCTGGGGACGATCACGCTCAGTATCGGGCTTTTGCTCAGTGCCTGTGGGGGCGGAGGGGGAGGGTCTATGAATGGCATGATGGAGACAGGAGATACGCCATCTGATCCTCAACCGCCACCTTCAGAAATGCAGACTGCGGAAATGCAGACTGCGTTCAGTGGGACACAGACGAGGAATGTCTCTGATCTCACGTACGCTTCAGCAACTCAGGTAGCAACTCAGTCGTTAAATGCCAGTCAGCAACCCAGTACCCCTATCTTTGGCAGCGTTGTCCAAGCCTTTACTTCTCCCAGGCTCTCCGATGTAACCGGGATTGAGACAACGTTTAATGGCAGCCGGTTCACCCTTCAAATCAATCGTCAGGATGGAAGTTCGACCACATTGGATACCGACCATGACGACGTTTTGGACGTTGAGGAGATTTCGCCTTCTGAGAATCAAGTTACTAACAGAAACGCTGCGGAAGGCTATGTCTACAGGCTGAATGAATCTCCATTGACGTTGACGGCTGCGGGAGTGTCTGTGGAGTGGGCCAGCACCGATTTTACCGATTATCTGTCCGGAGGCTATTGGGTGCACGTCGATATTAATGCGCAACACGCTGAAATCGGGGCATTTATAGACGGGCCGGAATTTGAAAGGACCATACAGGTACCTGTCACCGGTACGGCCACGTATACCGGCAGGGCAGGCGGTGTGTACGTTTCACGTTATGGAACAGATTTCCCCGGTGTTCCTTCGGGAACATTGGAACAAGGTGAGTACACGGGACGAGCCAGGCTGACGGCTGATTTTGAGTCCAGCCGGATCTCAGGACGGATTGACAATATCGGTCTGTACCACGTCAGTACTATGGAACCTGATGGAACAATAGATTATTATCCAAGTTTACAAAACACAGACTATGAGGGCATCCTCGGTGCCGCGCCTATAAACCAGACCGGAACTTTTGAAGGTCAAGGTGTGACGCTGACACATCCTCAAGTTCAAATCACCTCTTCGGGCTCATGGGCAGGCAGGTTTTCAATCAGTGATAACGCTGCGGGCAACCCGCGAGCCGTCGCGGGAACACATCGCGCGTCCTTCACAACTGCTGGAGACAGTACTGGCATATTTGTAGGGGCATTCTACGGGGCCACTGAGCGGTTTGAATAATGAACTTGAGGAACCTCTGATTTAGTGCACTATCGGGCGCATGGCTGCGTTGTGTCCTCGCTCAACCCTCACTTATCTCTATGATAAGCTTCGGGTTTCGCTGCGGGACGTCTTGCCCTGCATCCCGCTATCACAATAAACCTGTCCTTGACGTTCTTAATCGAGGATCAGAGGTTCCTTGATACCCTGGCTCGGACACACACCCGAGCCAGGGTATTTTTCATCGAAGGACAGGAGTAGCCGATTGGGCAACTCCCCATTCTGTCAGCGGATGAGTGAACGGTTACGAAGACGCCGGAAGAAAGCTCCCCTTCGAAGCCATCTCGACAGCCTGTTCATAAGGGAGAACGGTAATGTTTCCGACCTTGAGCACCCGTTTGCCTCGATAGACCCCAAAGGCCTGCCGGATATCGCCTGACCGTAGCAGGACATTCAGCCCTTTATTGAATCGTTCTTTCCAGGTACAGGAAGATTTTATTTCAAAGCCGACCGCCTGCCTGCCTCTTTTCCAAATCAGATCCACTTCGTTGCCGGATTCCGTGCGCCAGTAAAAAAACTGCGCTCCGTGAGAGCGCCACGAATTGAGCGCCCTGAATTCATTGAGGATAAAGGTTTCAAACAGGACGCCTACATCAATCTCTGATGGCTTGTCCCGGTGCAAACCCGCCAAAGCCCGCTGCACCCCGGAATCAAAAAGATAGAATTTGGGATGGGCGACTTCCTTGATTTTGGCTTTGTTACGGTAGGCAGGTAAGTACCAGCCCAGCAGCGTGTCTTCGAGGATACTGAAATATCCCTGGACCGTAGACCGGGCGACGCCCACGTCCCTGGCGACGTTGGTGATGTTCAATAGCTGCCCGTTCATCAGGGCGGCGACGGAGAGAAACCGGTAGAAACTGTCGAGATTTCTGACGAGGGCTTCCTGCTGAATTTCCTCTTTCAGGTAAGTCTCGACGTACGCATCCAGAAATTCAATTTTCTCTTCGCTGGTGGCCGACGTGACGCTCAAGGGCAATTGCCCGTAGCGCAAGACGTCCGGCAACCTGAAGTCCTCGCCGATCTCAAGCATGCTCAACGGAAACATCCTCTTTGACAAGGCCCGGCCCGCCAGCATGTTGGCATGGGACCTCTTGAGTTTCCGGGCGCTCGAACCGGACAGGGCAAACCGATAGCCGTGCCGGCTCTCGAACAACAGGGCATGAACCTCATCCAATAATTCTGGAAGCTTTTGTATCTCGTCGATAATGATCCAGGCCTTCTTGTTTCTCAGTGCCGCCACTTCCTGGGCAAGCAGGGACGGGTCTCGTTTGTATCGAAGATATTCATCGGATTTCAGCAGGTTGATACTCAAGGCCGCATGGCCGAGACGTTGATCCAGCCACACGGATTTCCCCGTCCCTCGCGGGCCGAAGAGAAAAAAACTTTTTTCAGGTAGCGTGAGTATGCGAGAGTACATGTCGTCAATTCCGTTAAATTTACCGTAAAAATAACGGAATCACCGGCAATCGTCAATCACTCAGACCGTGCAACACATCAAATGGTCATCTTCGATCCCCGATTACGAACGTCGGGGACAGGCTATTTTTAATCGAGGATCCAGCGTCTTAGCTTTTTCTTCTGTAGTGGTAGCTGCGCCCTCCCTGTTCAAAGACAGGGACATGCCTCATGGCGCATTTCTCCCTCTCCCCAAGGTGGGAGAGGGCCGGGGTGAGGGGGCATCGTTCAGGCATCCAACTGACTGTCTTTCAAGTTGTCAATGTATCGCCTGTCCTCCGGAGTGGATAGACCACTAACAACAAGCCAGAAACAATATTTCTTTTCGCCGACAAGGTTTTTTATCTCGGGAAATTTATTCATTAAGCGGGCTAGGACCAGTAAGGAACCATAAACCTTTAAACAATTTTCCGTTTTCACTTTTTCATCGACGAAATTTTTCTGGTCATTGTCGTTTAAGTACTGAACCTCCCTTTTCCATCTCTTTATGCTTTTTAGTAATTGTGTCTCCTCAATAAGAAAAACTGAATCGTTGTTTGTCACAAAATAGTCGCAGCAAGCACATGTGCCCAAACCCGCGTCTTTCCTCATATCAGGTTGCGGTGAGTTGCCATCCATGCGATAGGCGCGGTGGATTTCACTTAGAGGCATATTAGCGAGTTCGATGGGTTCCAGGAATTTTTCAAGGGCAATCATAGCCCCTCCAAGTACAGATTGGAGAAGGGCTTGGTTAATTCCTGCTTGATCGCGGCTATTCTGATTTCAAAATCTTCATCGACCTCACGGCCATTGACAGGAAATTGGTTGAGTTCAACGAGTTGCTCGTCATCAGGATTTTTCTTTACGTGAACTTCCAGCCACTTGAGTATGTCAGCACTGTGCGTGGCAATGACGACGTTCATGCCTTGGCGTGACAACTCGAAAAGAGTTTCCGCCATGATGACTTGCCAGGCCGGATGCAGATGCGCCTCCGGCTCGTCAATAAAAAGAAACGACCCTTTATCCAGTATCTTCCTCTCGATCAGCAGTGCCAGGATGCCGAGATTGGCAATTCCCATGGCCGTAACGGGTAGAGAGAAATTGCGGCCATTTTCATGGAACGACAAATTGCCGGTTTCGGAAATTGCCATCTTTCCGCCAATGACATCGCTGCTGGTCAACCGTTCATACACAGCAGGGAACGCCATGTCTCCGGTGTATTCAAACTTCAATGCCCTGGCGAGATCATAGAAATATCCTGGAATACCGCTGCAACTGTTTTATCCCCGAGATATAGGTGTCGAATCTGATTTCTCCATTTGAAAATTCAAAACTTCCAAAGTCTTCTACGCTGACTTTCGATGAGGTATTTCCGTCACCTCTGAGATCAGAAATTTTTGTTACTTGAAAGTTTTGAATCAGGTTCCCCCGAATTTTGTACTGCATCCCAGCAACAATGAATTTTTTTGCATTTGCTTGGTTGAGGGTTTTTTGCAATTCGGCCAAGGAACGTTTCATGTTTTCTAAAGCTACCGTCTTCCACGACCTTTCCTGGAATGGCGGAGGTTTATCAACAAGGCTAGAGGATCCCTTTTGCTCGTCCTCTGATTCGAATGACCCCGAAATACTTGCGGTCATCTCCTGCATCTTTTCCGTTTGGCTGATTAGCTTGGGAATCATTTGATCTAACTCGTCAATTGAAGCTCCCCTCGTAATATCTTTCAGTCTGTAAAATTCGGGCAGCATGGCACCTATTAAACGTGCTTGTATCGAGCCATCTCTCACCCATGGCTGCATCATCACCAAAGCATTCTCGGCCGGACTTACCAAATGATCCATATACGTCTCGGCAGGGTTGGCATTCATGGCGTCAAAAAGCGAATACAGGAGCTTGGAGACAAAGCTCTTCCCTGTATTGTTCGGTCCCGCAAACACGGTGAACCTTCCAATACGGAGTTCTGAATCGGCGAGTTTTCCGATATTTTTAATCTCGACTTTGAAGTTCATGGCCTGTCAATTTATGTGCGAAAGCTGTGTCATGCAGCATGGGACTACCTCGGCAAATTTTTGCCGACACCAAAATTCAGTGATACGCGACCAGGATGAAGCATAAACGCCCTGTTTCCTCCAGACAAGCCTAACCTGCCTTTCCCTAAGCTGTCATTTTTGTATGTGTTCAATCATTCGTTGACACCCCTCACCCCAGCCCTCTCCCGCCGTGGGGAGAGGGGGTTCGCCTTTTCTTTTCTGCTGCCCTCGCCATTTTCAGCCATGTCTCCGCCCGGTGGCCTTCGGGAACAGTCGCATGGTATAACCTCAACCATGAGAGCGTGCGATTCCTGCGAACAACAGAATCCTGATGATGCCCGGTTCTGCCTGCGTTGCGGCAAGGAGTTTCCTGCGGAAGCAGCGGCTGAGGCTGAGACCGGGACGGATCAGGAGGAGCAGTATTGGCGGACGTTGATCGGTCCCGGGAGATGTATCCAGTTCACGTTGACGAGCGGCTGGTCGTGGAAACCCGCGTGGGACTATTACCGGCGTGCGTTTCAACGGTTTCACACCGCACAAGGCCCCCGCTTTTCGCTCACGTGGAACTGGGCCCCGTTTTTGGTCGAACCCTTTCTCTGGTTTCTGTATCGCAAAATGTACCTGTTTGCGTTCGTGTACTTTATCGGCCCCATCGTGTCCGTGTTTATCACCAGCGATATCACGGTGCCGATTGTGTGGTCGATCATCGCCAGCGCGAGCGCCAATTACGTGTATTACTGGCACCTGAGAGACCTGTTGTTGAAGGCAAAAGCCCGAACCGCCCTGGACCACGCAACCCGCATGCGTCAGCTCATGGATGAAGGCGGCGTACAATCTTATGTGTTCTGGTTGGTGGCGGCGTCATTCTTATTGAAGATCGGCGTCTTCTTTGCCGTGTTCGGCGAAGCGCCGCTCGAGGACGGGTTTCCCTTGCCTGACGGGGAGCCCGGCGGGGAGGAGACGGAGGGCCGCAGGATGTTCCTGTGACGGCCGTGAACGAATCGGGATCAGTGGCCAGGCCCGGCCGGTTGCGACAGTTCCCACCCGAACCATGATTGGAACCACTCATAATCGCTTTGGTAGGCCGTATGCGCCGTGGGCAGTCCGTCGTCGCTTTTCTCCTTCAACAGGGTATAGGTCCGGGGCCAGTTTTTGGTCCACCAGGATTTGAGTTCGCCCGGGGTAAACGGATGGTCATTGGGCTGACGAATGCCGGCGGCCGTAATCACATCGGTGAGCAGTGGCCAATAGCGGTCCTTCCCCAGGTTCAGGGTGCGAAAATGTTCACGGAGCAGAAACACGACCCATAACTCGGCACTGTGTTTCTTGTTGTGCTTAAAGGGTTGCGTCTGTCGCAGGGGAATGGGATCGAAGTCTTTGATGATCGAGGTATAGTCCGGTCCGCCGTAACTGCCCGCGACTTTGGCGATGTCCTGTAACATGTTGGCCAACTCGACCTCGACGATCGGGGAAGCCGAAGGTGCCGTTTGGCCGGCCAGGGGATTGGGCGTCGTCAAGAGGTCGATCAGGGGTTTGAGTTCGCGCAGGCGCGTCACTGCGGCATTGAGAATCTGCGCCGATTCCAACCAGTAGTCCGGATCGTGTTTGGAGACGCGTTCACGACCCGGCGGGGGCAACACGATGGGGATCCAATGGCGCACCAGGACGAACAGGATGTACGGCATGTCCCCATCGACTTCCGCCACGCGGTCCAACACGTTGTGGGGCGTGACCGCGTTTTCAAAGAACTGCTCGACTTTCTCCTCGATGTTGAGCCGTTGCGCCAGCGTGATCCACCACCGGGCATCGAGGCGAGGTCGGTCGGGTTGAGTCATAGGCGGCATGACGGTTGTCTCGGAGACGTGATTCTGTCTGGAACTGACGGGGAGCGGGACGTGCTTGGCATGGTACGGGGTGCGGCAGAGCAAAGCAAGGGGAGAGCACCGGGTGGTCTGTAGGGGCGAACCGGAGCCTGCCCTGAGCGTCCTTCGACTCCAAGCGCGTAGTGCCTTACGCTCAGGATGCACGGAGAAGTCCCCCGCTCGTCCTGAGCGTAGCGGAGCGAAGTCGAAGGAAGCGAATGGGTGTTCGCCCGGTTCGCACATAAGGAGGGAGCATGAAACACGTCGTCCTGATTCGCCACGGTGAATCACAATGGAATCTCGAAAACCGGTTTACCGGGTGGATGGACGTCCCCCTTAGCTCCAGGGGTGAACAGGAAGCGCGGGAAGCCGGGGAGAAACTCCGGGCTTTCCAGTTTGATCATGCCTTTACCTCCGTGTTGACGCGGGCCATCAGGACCTTGGAGATCGTGTTGGACGTCATCGGACAATCCGGGCTGCCGGTCGAACGACACCAGGCGTTGAACGAACGTATGTACGGCGAATTGCAAGGCCTCAATAAGGCCGAAACGGTAAAACAATACGGAGAGGCCCAGGTGAAATTGTGGAGAAGAAGTTACGACGTGCGCCCCCCGGGCGGAGAAAGTCTCAAGGACACGGCCGACCGCGTGTTGCCTTATTACCGGGAACACATATGGCCCCGCCTGGCCAAGGACGAGACGCTCCTGGTCGTGGCCCACGGCAACAGCCTGCGCGCCCTTGTCATGCACCTCGACCGGCTCTCGCGCGAAGACGTGCTCGAACTCAACATCCCCACCGGCGCCCCGCTGCTGTATGAACTGGACGATCAGGGACATGCCGTCTCGCATCGGTATTTGTAACCCTCCGTTTTCCCATCTGTTGCCAGGGACATCACAAAAGAACAACTCAGCAAGGTCAGGAACGAAACATGTAAGAATGAGCCTGGAGCTACAGCGGGCCTTTGGGTTGAGAAGGGAAAAAGCCACGAAGTTCCAACCCAGCTATGCTGCTTAGGGCCACAGGTGATATCTTAGGGCAAATATCCAAGTATCACTGGGGTTGTCCCCGTGGATTTTCCTGTAATTGAAGTTGATTCCGAGGTTCGCATGAACTCGGCGCTCCAGTGTAAACCACAGCATGTTGTTCTCGTATTGACCGGTCGAGAAGTTGGCTACGAAGCCGTCAAGCTCCCACTTGGGCCACGGCAGGGTCCGTATCCCGACCTCAGCATAGTGACCGTCCCCTATCTCGGTGTCGACGATTCCGAATCCGGGGACTTTGACGTCCGTTTCCGAATTCGCGTAGCCCAACCGGTACTGTAAGGTCATGCCCTCACCGATGCGCTGCTTGACCCCCCCTCCCAGGAGGTAGCCTCTGCGCTCTCCTTTAACGCCGGGGGCAACATCGCCAAGATCAATGGTAGTTCCCTGGTAGCCGCCGAAAACGTGGAACGGTTCCGCGACCTCGAAACTGAAGCCCAGAGTCAGCCCCTCAGAGCCCTGATGGGTGTTCGACACCTCATACTCCAGACTGACGTAGGTGTAGGAAACTTCTGTGTAGTATGCAGGAAACTTCTGTGTAGGAGAAACTTCTTCGAGTTCGGGCTCTTCTGCCTTGGCTATCTGTCCCGCGCTGGCCAGTACCAAGGCAAGGCTCATGCCCAGAACCAACGCCGCTCCGCTGATCTTCTCTGAATCTTTCAGCCACATGATCGTCCTTCTTCTCACTTCACTCGGTCTTTTCCGCCTGAGCCCAAGACGCCCTCGACGTGATCATCATCCCGCTTGCTGCATGATTTTGATCCAGTCTAAAATAAGGGGCTGTTCTAGCTAAAGGTTAATGGTGTGCGTGTTTAGACCAGATTCGAAGCTGCCTTAAAATGAGTTTGGTGATTGGCCCATTGGATATACGCTCGGTTATCCCAAACGTTTTGCTTAGTTGGTTATGTTTCGCCCCGATTACCCCGTAACATTTTTTGTCGGTTTTGGCAATCATCTCCCTGCCGTTTGTGCGCCGCGGACTTCTCTATCTCAGGGTTTCCTCCAGTTCGGCGACGAGTTCGCCGATCTCGTCGATCGGGACCAGGTCGAGCAAAACCGCCAGCATGTTTTGCCGGGAGTGGGAGGCAATGACGTGATCGTCCTCGAGCCCCTCTGCTGCGTCACTTAAGACCGCAATGGGTTCCCCGCCCTGTTGCGTGATGTCTTCCCAGGTCCGGTGCTTGCGTTCCATCGCGGCATAAAACTCATCGATGGGAACGTGGACCAGCCCGAACCGGCTGCCCCATTTTTCATGGACCTGCTCATGAATGGCTTGGTGCATCCGGCTGCAAACGGGTTCGGGAATACTCACGCGTACGGCGCAGGTGATCCAATACAGACTCAGGGCTAACAGTTCTTTGGTGACGGCTTGCGCCTGTTGAGCGGTGAAGGTCAGTCCGTACTCTTCGAGGAAATCGGGGGCGACGGACGGAGGGATGAGTTGAACAAGAGCTTTCGCGGTTTCCTGGGCTTGTTCAGTCATGGCATGTTCGGGTGAGGGCTTCTGCCGATCGCCTGCGCAGCATACGCAGCAGGGCGTGATTGAGGCAAGCGCTTCGCTTGACACTGAAACTTGGCGAATGCCACGCTTCACACGTGCAGGCTGTAGGGGCGGACCCCTGTGTCCGCCCTCTCAAGGAAAGGGGCGTTGACGGGTTGATGGCAGACCTCTTCATGGGTTTGACGAGCTTGGCTTGGGGGTTGGCCGGGCTGATAGTAGCCGTTGTGCCCGCCGTGGCGCTCGTTTGGGCCAAGCCGATTCTCCTGGACCCCTGGCCACGCTTCTGGTTCGGGCAGACGATCCTGCTGTTCGGGTTGTTGTTGATGATCGGCACTACGGCTCTCAAGGGGTTTTGGGTCTGGGCGGCGTGCGGCGCGCTGGCCACGATCAAGGCCTGTCTGTTGCTGGGGGCCCCGGTGTCGTGGCGGGAACGGGTGTTGCGATGGCTCGGCACGTGGCCGCCGTGGCTGTACCGGGTCGGCGGGACAGTCGACCTGGCCCTGGCGATTGGGTTGACCGCAGACCTCATGCTCCATGGCTGAGAAGGACGCCATGATTTCATCGAATGAGCAGGACCTGACCAGATTGTGGGATATCCATCAGGCGGCGGAATGGCCGGTCGGGGTGGGCTTCCATGAAGGTGAACTCATGACCCTGGATACGGTCGTCAGCGGGTGCGCCGCCTATTATTTTGAAGAACGTGAACTCGACCCGCAGCGCGTGGCGATCCTTGAAGATTGCCTGTCCGACCTGGAGGCCGTCCTGCCGGAATTGAGCGAAGCCTCCTTGGACTATTTCGAGCGGGTCAAGCAATTGGGCGGGTTGCTGCTGGAAACGGGTCGCCGGTGATGAAACGTGCAGGGAACAACGATCGTTGTTCCCTACTGGCAATAGCATCCGTCGTTCTTTGCTTCATCCTGTCAACGGGGACCACGGCAACGGGCGCGGAGTTCACGTTCATGGCCCTGGGCGACATGCCCTATGGCTCGCGTGAGCAAGCCTACCCTGCGTACAAGGCGTTGATCGCGGCGATCAACCGCCGGGCGCCCGTCTTTACCATCCACGTCGGCGACACCAAGTCGGGCCTGGACGGCTGCTCCGACGAACTGCTGCTGGAGCAGCGGGATTTCATGAACAGTTTCACGTCGGCCCTTATCTACATCCCCGGGGACAACGAGTGGACCGACTGCCATCGCTTGCTGGCCGGTGCGTATGATCCGCTCGAACGGCTGGCATTCATCCGCAGGCACTACTTCCCGGCGGACGAGAGTCTCGGCGGGCAACCGATGCGTCTTGAGCGTCAGGCGGACGTGATGCCCGGCTTCGAGCCGTTTGTGGAAAACAGCCGGTTCAAGTGGAGAGGCGTGTGGTTTATGACCGCGCACGTGGTCGGCTCCAACAACAATCTCGATGACGCCGCGGATTCTGATGCGACTCGAGAATTCCTTCCACGTGACGAGGCGAATCGAGCGTGGCTGGCAGACTCGTTTGACAAGGCGATGGCTGCTGACGCCGGGGCCGCGGTCATCGCTATTCATGCCGACATGTTCGGGGACGGGTTCAATCCGGATGAGGAATCCTTTGCCCGCGTTTCAGGCTTCAAGGCTTTCGGAGAAACGCTTGCCGCGAAGGCCCGGTCCTTCCGGAAACCGGTCCTGCTGCTGTTCGGGGACAGTCACACGTTCCGAATCTTTCACCCCTTTCCTCGCTTGGCCGGTAACCTGATTGCCGTGGAGGTGTACGGCGGAGAACACATGCACGCTGTAGAGGTCACGGTGGATCCGGGTGTGGCTCCCATATTCACGTTCAAGCCCGTGCGGAACCCCGCTTTGCCCTTGCCCATTGATTGACTGGTCAAAACCCCTATGCTACGTTTTTTGTTCAATCTGAAACATGAGTAGACGAACCCTATGGAAAAAGACCTGAAAAGCATTCTGGGTAAACTGCAATACACCGACGATGCCAAGGTCGTTCAGCAGATCACCCAGCAAACCCGGCAGGTACAGGACCGCATGGCGGGGATCAAGCACAAGATTGTGGTGATGAGCGGCAAGGGCGGTGTCGGGAAAAGCATGACCACGGTCAATTTGGCCTTGGCCTTGGGACGGCAAGGCCACAGGGTCGGGATCATCGACGTGGATCTGAACGGGCCGTGCGTGCCCCGTATGATGGGGATTCTGGGCAAGGGGCTTGAGGTTACGCCGGACGGGGCGCGGCCGCCGGAAGGGCCATACGGCATCAAAGTGGCGTCCATGGATTTCTTGCTCAATGAGACGGCTCCCGTGCGATGGAAAGGCCCGATGGATTTGAGTCCCGTGTGGCTCGGGCTCATGGAAATGAACGTGATCCGCGAGTTCCTGGCTGATATTCTCTGGGGCGACCTGGATTATCTGTTGGCCGATCTCCCCCCGGGCGCCGCAGCAGATAAGCCGCCGGTCATCGCCGGATTCCTACCGGACCTGGCCGGCGCAGTGGTGGTCACGACGCCGTCGGAAGTGGCTTCGAACGTGGTGCAGAAGTCGATCGGCTATGCCACGGAACTGGGGATCACGATCTTGGGCGTGGTCGAAAACATGAGCTACTACCGGTGCCCGTCATGTGGCGCAGAGAATGAGCTGTTCGAAGGCAACACCGAGGGCATGTGCGAAGCGCTCAACCTGCCGTTGTTGGGCCGTATTCCCTTTGACCGGAACTTTGCGAAGACGTTCGATAAAGGGACGCCGTTGTTGGATGGGGAGTACCCCACGAACCGGCGCTATACGGATATTGTCGGCCGCATCCAGTCGATGTTGGATTACAAAAGAGTGCTGGCCGAAAATTTGTAGGGGCGGACCTGCGTGTCCGCCCCATTGAACTCAGAGGTTCCTTACCTTTAACTTTCCCGCGTGAGGCCACTATGAAATTTGTCTGCTTGAACTGCGAAACCTATATGAGTTTTGAAAAAGTGGAGAAACCCGCCGAAGGCTCGCTCGGAGTGTTTTTCGCCTGTCCTTCCTGCGAAGCGAAGGTATCCATGGTGACGAATCCTGGCGAAACCCAAATGGTCAGTTCTCTGGGCGTCCAGCTTGGCGGGCGGACGGTGGACCCTTCTCCATTGGAAATGACACGGGGGACGTTGAAGGAAGACGCCGGGACTCCGGCCGCGTCGGGGTCCATGACGGACTATCTGAACGAAAAAATCCACGCCGGACAGAGCGCGAACCCCGCGCCCGGCGCGACCGCCAAAGAGGGCGAGTCCGGCGGCTGTCCGTTTTCCGCGATGGTCGCGCAGATGGGATTAACTGGCGGCGAGTCCTCCACCGGCACACAACCGGCAGCACTGCAATGGAGTCCCGACGCGCAGGAACGGTTGGACAAGCTGCCGTCGTTCGTGCAGCCGATGGTGAAGGGCAGCGTGGAAACGTACGCGCGGAAGCACGGCTATTCGACCGTGACGCTCCAAGTCATGGATGATTCCAAGAATTCATCGAACGGCTTGAGTTGGTCGCCGGAAGCCGAGCAGCGCCTGCGCAACATCCCGGATTTCATTCAACCCATGGCCCGCAAGGAAATCGAACGGCTGGCCCAGGAACGTGGCGAGACCACGGTCTCTGCCGAACTCATGGACGAAGCCAAGGAAAAGTTCATGAAGTTTATGTGACGCAGAGTCTGGACCAAGGTGTACGGCAAGGTCGGGATCATCGCGGATACGCGCCTTCATGACCTCCGCCACGCGCACGCCTCGCACGCGGTGATGAGCAGCGAGAGTCTACACATCGCCGGGTGCTTACTCGGACATCGGCGCGCCAGCACCACCAACCGCTACGTCCATCTTGACGATGTGCCCCTGAGCGAGGCGGCTGAACGTGTGGCGGTGGTGATTGACGCAAAGTTGTCCCATAAGAACCAAAACGTTACTGAGAAAAATAATGAAGTTCGAACTTGAAACAACGCTGAGAGGCGCTACAAATCTTGAACTCCTCGAAGAACTTCGGCGCTGCGCAAGCGAGTTGGGGCGAGATACGATTACCCAAGCTGGGTTTGCCAAAATAGGCAAAGGGCACCCAACAACGATCACTCGTAGATTTGGTTCGTGGCCGCAAGCACTTGATATGGCTGGTCTGCGGCCTAGCCGATCCAAAATAGGCATTTCTGACGATGAACTCTTTGAGAACCTCAGAAACGTTTGGATGTTCTTGAAACGTCAACCACGGTATGGTGAGATTAGTAAACCGCCTTCTCAATTTAGCACCAGTCCATACGAAAAGCGTTTTGGTGGGTGGACCAATGCGCTCAAAAAGTTTGTTGAATGGGTTAATGAGGAGGATGAATCGAAACATGTTCCGAAAGCACGTAAACACATTGTTCCTGACAATCGACCATCAAGGGACCAATCATCTCGTAGAACGAAGCGCAATATATCAGAACGCCAAAGATTTCGGATTCTATTGAATGCGGGATTTCGTTGTCAGTCTTGCGGTGCATCTCCGTTGACTTCTTCCGGTACAGAGCTTCATGTAGACCACATAATGCCGTGGTCCAAAGGTGGAGAAACAATCGACGATAACCTCACCTGCAAATGTAAACAATGTAACCTCGGGAAGGGGAATGCGTTTAAGTATTGAAGTGTCACGCTTCTGCAATTGCTTGCGGAAGCGTGGAGCATGATTGAGAGCTTCACCCGAGGTGTCGATTGACGAATTCCCGTGGCGTTATGATCTGAACATTTTCATAGCCGGATATGGTCAGCAGATCGCTGTCACCGCTGATAATTGTTTGCGTGGCGCTCGCTAAAGCGCAGGCAATGAACATATCGTCATCCGCGTCGTGTGAAGCTGGTTCGGGTAACGGCAACGGATCCACAATGTGACAGTTTTGGACAATCAGAATAAGAATTTGAGTAATTTCGATATTCGGATATCGAAGGGAAAGTCGTTCGCAGACTTCAAAGTATTCCTCCAGAATCTCGTGTGAGACGACAAATACGAGTTGGCCGTGAAGCCATGCCTCCAGGATTCGCGCTGGCGGTCCGTCGAAGAAGATACCCGATATGAGAACGTTGGTATCTACGACGACTTTCATTTCCCGGAACGGACTTCCGAGATAACGGATTTGACTTCGGCCCGCTTCAAGCCGGCTTTTCTCGCCTGCTTTCTGGCGTTTGCTAGCAGGGTGGCAAATTCGCCCATTGAGGGTGGGGAGATGGCTTTCATGATGACCGTATCCTTGTTGGCGATCACCACGAATTGAGTCCCGGCCTCAAGCCCCAGGCGTTTTCGAATCTCTTCGGGAATGACAACCTGTCCCTTCGAAGACATCTTTGTCGTCGTCAGTTCTGCCATATGGGTTCCCTCCTTTCTGCAATCTTACTGGTAAGATTATCGTACTCGCCCTTTCACCAGTTGTGCAACCATATTCTGGGTTGTTGAAAAAACATTGCTCCCTTTACCCAACTCCCTTTACCCAAACACCTTCCAATTCGCATACGGCTTCAGGCGGTAAATCTCTTCCACGGGCGTCTTCAGCATGACGCCCCGTTGCTCCAGCAGGTCGGCGGTCTGCCGCAGGGGCAACCCGACGATGGTGGGATAATCTCCTTCAATTTTCTCGATGAACCGCGCCCCTTCCCCTTGAATTGAATAAGCTCCGGCTTTGCCTAAACTTTCTTCAGTCTCCAGGTAGTGCCGGAGTTCCTGGTCTGTGAATGCCGTCATCCTGACCAGGGCGGTTTCGCCCCGGACGACGGTCACGGATACGGTCTCGTGAATGAGCGCGATGCCGGTGTGTACCTGGTGAGTGCGTCCCCGGAGTTGACAGAGCATGGTTTCGGCGTCGTCGAGGTCCTGCGGCTTGCCCACCAGTGTTCCATCGATCTCAATCACCGTGTCGCTCCCCAGTACCAGATTATCAGGGTGCCGGTGTGCGATAGAGCGGGCTTTGTCGAGCGCGAATTGTTTCGCTTGCTCACGAGGCGAAAGGCCGGGCGAAGGAATTTCCTCGACCGTGGGCGGGACGACCTCGAACGTGATACCGAGCAGGGTCAGCAGTTCGCGGCGGCGCGGAGAGGTGGAAGCCAGGATGACGGACACGGGGCTCGTAGCGGATTACGCCGGTGCTGCGGTGAAGGCTTCGACGTCGGGTGCGACGTGCCGTGAGACGTATTCGTGCAGCAATCGCTCAACGTCCTTAGAATTGTTGGTCTTGACCATATCGGCGCGCAGGGCGGCCGCATGTGGAAAGCCGCTGCAGTACCACCCCAGATGTTTGCGCATACGCGGGAAACGGGGAGCGTCATGAAACCGTTCAAACGTGTGGGCATGCTTCAGGATCATGTCGAACCGGTCTTCACGGGAAACCGCAGGTTCGGGAACCGGACATTGGTGGTAGGGGCGGACCTGTGTGTCCGCCCTGGCCTGCACGGCTTCCCGGACCGCTTCTTTGCCGTGGAAGATCCACGGGTTGCCCAGAGCCGCCCGGCCGATAAGAATGCCGTCTACCCCGCTCGCAAGGATGCGGGCGATGGCTTCGTTCAAGGAGCCGATGTCGCCGTTACCCAACACGAGAATGCCTTGTTCGCGGATTTGAGCCGCAGCCTCGGCGATCGCGTCCCAATCCGCGTCGCCCCGGTACATTTGTTTCAACGTGCGACCGTGGATGGATATGACCTGGGGCCGGCCTTGGGCGAGGCACGCGCTCCATTCCTTGATAATGACGGAGTCATACCCCAGGCGCGTCTTTACTGAAAGCGGAAGGGCGGAACGCGGGGTGGGCTGATGGTCCTGTGAGGCACGCGCCATGCGCACTTTTTCGACGATGCCGGGTTTGAGTCCGGCTTCGGCCAGGGTTTGCCCGTCTGCCCAATCACGAAGCCCGCGTTCGGTCGCGGCCATGATGTCCAGCGCCAGTTCCGGCGTTTTGATGAGTCCGGCGCCGCACCCGGACGACGCCACGTTTTTCGACGGACACCCCATGTTGATATCCAGGCCGTCGAACCCGAGTTCGCTCACCACGTGGGCGGCCTGGTAAAACAACAGCGGCTCTTTGCCGTACAACTGGGCCACGATCGGGCGTTGCCCGTCGGTGTACCGTAACGGCTCCCAGCCCATAACCCGGCCCTGGCAAATATCGTGGACGTTGGTGAATTCGGTAAAGATCACGTCCGGCCTCCCGTAGGTGGCGACAACGTGGCGGAACGCAATATCAGTGACCCCGTCCATGGGAGCCAACCCGATGATGGGACGCGGAAGATGATGCCAGAAGCTCATGGTTGTCATGAGTTCTCAAATTTTGAAACAACATCCATATTTTTATGAAGAATTCTGACGATTTCAATAAAACTTTCCGTGCCGTTTCGGTAAAAAATAATATGGCTTGCGTGAGGAAATTTTTGGTAGCCAATTTTTATAGAATCGCAGGCTTTGCTCATTGACGGGGTGTTGGCGAGCAAATGGAAAACATCATCAAAATGCTTAAGGTAGATATTGCGCTGGTTGCGTCCCCACTGCTTTTCGGTAAATCTCGCAATCGCTTTCAGGTCAGCCTTTGCCGCATTGGTGAGCACAAACGGCTTCATTGACGAGTTTCTTCATCCAGTTCAACTATCAATGTCTCATAGCTGTAGTCAGAAATACCGCTTTGTTCTCCGTCTTCCAGCGCGCGGCGCAGGGTTCCAAGCCTGTTCTCGGAGTTCTCAAGCAATCGGAGAGCGGCTCGCACCACTTCGCTGGCCGAGCCATAACGGCCACTTTCAATCTGGTGAGCAATGAATCCATCAAAATGTTCGCCGAGCGTAATGCTGGTATTTTTCGCCATATCCCGATCCTTAATACCGATATGTACCAAATTTTGGTATAAAACTCATAACAAGTCAATCAACTACGCGCCTCCGGTCGTAACAAAACGGCCCTGGTTATTGAGGCTTGGCAACATGCATGGGAGCCAACCCGATGATGGGCCGCGGAAGCTGATGCCAGAAGTTCATGGCCGATCAGGATATCTTCTTATCTGCCGACAATCTTGATCATGCCGGCTCGACATCAGTGTGGGTGAAATCCTCGCCTTTGAACAGAAGCGGTTCTCCTGTCGTTTTTGCGAGAGCGTAGGCAAAACAGTCGCCGAAATTCAACGCTGCCCGGTGGTTCCCCTTGCCGAAACGCCGCCAAGCGAGGCGGGCGGCGTTGACATGTTCAGACGTGACAGGAACCAACTCGACCTCCGCTTTCTCCAATAGCACATCCAGCTCATGTCCTGCCTTGGCTCCACTCCGGCTTTCGACAACCATTGCCGCCTCAAGCAACGCGATCGCCGACATGCGACGGGGCCATGCCGCGACTATCGCATCTTCATAACGCCCCGCGTCTGGTTCGTCGAGCAGGATGGCAAGGAGGGCCGATGTATCGATAATCATTTGGGTAAGCCGTGCTCATCGTAGAGCAAGTCGCCATGCTCGATGGCCGAGGGTCCCGGCTTCATGAGCTTGGCACAACGCTTGGCTATGGCACGCAACTCCCCAGCCAGGGCTTCCGCGCTACGTTCACGCTTCTCGCGCTCCAGGCGTTCGCGCAACGCCACGGTAATCGCGCCGGTCATGGTCTCGCCGGTCAATTTAGCTAGCTCACCAGCGAGCCTGCAGGTTTCGTCGTTTTTGATGTTCAGGCCCATCCCGTTTCCAATGGTAGAAAAAATATTTGCCTTCTACCCTACGCGATGCCGCGATCATATGCAACACGGTGACTCTCTTTCTTCACCAGAGGGGCGTACTAAATTGGAAAGGGAGGTGGCGATGACGTGGTAGAACGCAATATCGGCAACCCCGTCTATGGGAGCCAATCCGATGATGGGCTGTGGAGGAGGGTGATGCTAAAAACTTATACGTGTTCCAGTTTCTTTATCAGGTAAGGAAGCACGCACACATCATCTTTGTTGTATTCGAAAACTCTTGAATCGATTTTTCTCTTCTCCTTGATGTGCAACAAGTATGCCGAAGCCACATAGAGGCCTCCCATGTCTGGATGCTTAAACTCATAGCCTAAGTGCTTGCCAAGATCTTTTAGGGCATATTTCTGTATGGGAAAGATGAAGCTATTCCTTATGGATTTACACAGATCAATGTGGGGAATGGAGGAAAAATTTTTACAATCAAGACCATTCCTTTTCAAAGCATTACAAACCACACTCCAATCAAAATTGGTTCCAGAATAGCTCACAAGAGTTACCCCGGATTTTTTACCTAGAAATTCAAGAAATGCCTTTAGCATAATTTTTTCCTGTTTCCAGTCTTTTGCAAAGAACTGTTCAAATTTTTCGTCATGTAAAATCCCGATAAGCCAAATTCTCCGCTGGTTCAGATCGGTTTCAATGTCAAAGAACATCAAGTTGTTTTGGGGCAGGTTAGTCTCCGAACTCCGCAAGATCCTGTTTTCCATTACCGAGATTGCATTTAGTTTTGCTTTCTCAACGAAATTTTTTGGAAGGTTAGTTTTTTGGGAGATCCGTTCCAGATTCTTTGCTTTTGCCATCTGCGGAATAGTTTTGATTCCAGCCTGTTCGAACCGAAACGCCCTTTTCTGTTTGATTCCGTGAAGTCGTTCCAGAGAATTCGGGTCGATAAGTTGACGTGTGTCGGACCATCGTATGTGCGGAGGAAACTCTGATTCAAATTCAATCAGTGCCAGATTTCCGGGTGCTCTGTCATGGTCATGTGACGAGACATTTGCAATCAAGGTTTCGCCGAATTGCTTTGAATGCCGTCCCCCTAAATGGCAATGACCGCATACGACTAGTTCTACAAGATTCTTTTGGATAAATCTTGTCAGAGCTTTTGAGCCTATGCGATGAATTCCCTCTTGTTCGGAAGCAAATCTCCTGCCAGCATCAAGCACTCCATATGGTGGTGCATGTGAGACAATGATGAGTTTTTGGATTTTTATCTTTTCAAGCTGCCTAAGCTGTCTATTGAGATGACTGCTGACACTTGGCTCCGAGTAGGATATACGCCCTGGTCCAATAGTTGACCCTTCCAGTCCAATAAAACCAAATTCGCCCAAAACAAATGGTTGTTTGTGCAGGTCGTGGACATCTTTGCTTTGAATGACCGATCTTATCGAAGGGTCGTCGTCGTTTCCCATTACCGCTAAAACCTTTTTATTGACCGTATGCGATGCCAGCCTTGTAAAATAATTGGTATTTCCAACTTGGAATCTTTGCACATCGTCTCCGGCATACAAGATCACGTCCACAGGTTTTTCTAATGAATTGACGAACGTAAAGACATCGTCAATCTTTTGCACTCGCCAATCCGAAAATGCCAAAATTCTCATCCAGCTCACCTAATGGAGAGTCGATTTATTTGGAATGTGCTTAGACAAAGTCACTCTCTGCGGAGACGGAACGTCTCAGGTCACCTTTGAAGGGCTTTTATGAGACACGTCAAGCCACCAAACATAGAGGGAAGGCACTTGGCAAGAAGTCAATTAGGTATGACGGCGAAGGCGGTTGCTTGGCGGCCATGCCACCGTCTATGCCGTTGCCGCAGGGCAGTGATCGCGTCGTAGATTTCTTGCTGGGAGATCAGGCAACTACATTATTCTAATCTATCCGACGGTTGTCGCGGATCCGAGCATTGTCTACGACCTGGCTGTTGTCGTCTGTCCGGGCCATCTTTGTTCTGTTTTCTTCTGTCTCCCTGTCGTCGGTCAACCATGCGTCACCATCGGCAAGTTGTTAGAAAACAGCTTCATGCCCCTACTCAATGTTCCCCCGCGCGGCGATCTCCCGCATAGAGGAGATCGCGAGATCTTCAAGGTTGCGGTACTTGCAGTTGTCCCTTGTTCAAGAACGAAACAGCTTTGATAAAAATCCTCTTTTTCCCCTCTCATTCGCAGCACGATTTACCTGAGCGGCGACGGATTGCACTTCGCTCGCTAAGTCCTCAATTGCCCCAAGACCCACGGCTACTGGCACAAGTCGATTCATCACTGAGTCCGGAATATCGAGCTTACCCTGAATCCATTCAAGGCCGAACAGTGCTGCCTTATTCGTATCTGCAGCCTTACCACTTTCCTCAACCTGCTTCATTCGTTCGATGTAATCCTTGTAATAAGACCGCAGTTGCTCGTCAATACTCACGGCTAAGAAAGCCACGTCATGGTGTTCCTGACTGCCGCTGATCTTCGTAGCCGCCTTGAGTGTGAATGTCTGTATGGACGTGTTTAGTAAGTCTCGTCGGAGGCTGGTCGAGTTGAGGTTGGACCAGACCCCGTTTGCGAATGTCACGCTCATAAAGGCGACACCAAGAAAGATAGTCTGTCGAGCCTCGTCGTCAAGATTAATTTTCGCTTCTTTACTCAGAATACTCAGAAATCCTTCTAACTGCGTCGAGATTGTTGTAGCTTTTTCGATGCCGACATCCGCAACAAGATTGCAAAACCCTTCCAAAGGTGACGACATGCGCCTCTCCTAAGGTCAAGATAATGAGCCAACACCCAGTACCCAGTATCCTGAGGCTAGGCAGTCGGTAGAGATGTTGTCAAGAACGAGGGGACAGGGCCAGGTATTAGGGCAGCGGTTTTTGGACAGGTTATTTGGGGGACTTCTGTAGCAAAATCCGCAAGGAGAGGGTGATGTCACTTTTGCATTGTATTTTTTGGATAGAAAAGACCAACGATGATCCACGTATGCGGGTGTCCACGAAGGGTTCCCACGAAGAAATGCGTATCATTCTTGTGAATCATTTCCGTTTCATATTTCTGTTGAAATTTCTTTTTCCACTCCGACTGATATTGGCGGCTCCATTTCCGCCACGACTGCCCCATCTCCCAATCTGTGCAGATGAGAGTATGGCCGGCACACGTCTTTTCATCGCACCGAAATTCATACTGAAAGCGGTACGGCACTTTTTCCAATGATGTTTTGGGCTGTTCAGTAAACAGATCGGCTTGTTCGAGAATTTGCCGCTGCTGATTGGTCCATGTCGGCACATCGGGCGCAATCAGCAATCGCTTGATCTTTCCTGGACGAAAAAGCCCCAAAGTCGGAAATCCGGCCTTGTCTCGTTTCTGTTTTAAGCAACAGAGGCAATGCTCACGATGGGGGAAGAGAATGTCTTTTCGTGCTTCCCAATAATTTTTGGAGGGGAGGGGATCGCCAAGGATTTCTATCGAATCCTGACGTATTTCGTAACTCTCTGGTCGGTCATCGGTCGCTTTCTTGGCCGAAACTTTAATCCATTGATATTTGCGGAACCGCTTATCCTGATCTAGCAATCTGTAGGGAATAGGGAAAATCCGTATCCACTGACCATTTTCGGTAATGCCAGCCGTACAGGATACTTCGACCCCCTTCCGGGCTGGGACCGGATAAGTCCTCACCACGATCAGCACCTTTTTCTCCGCGAACTTAGAGATCATAGCCTCGCATTCCTCTGGCTTCCAACTCCAAACAGAGGCGGTGCCGATGGCAGTCTTCAGGGTTAGCTTCTGCGCACATCATTGCGATGGGGTGCTCAGTGCTATTCAGAAAGCCGTGCAAATGCTTTCCGAGATAACCTGGGATGACATGTTTGTCATACCAGGGCCAAATCGTATCGCGCTGTCCCTGATTGATGGCAGGGACACGAATCTTCCGAGGCACTCCAAGGCTAGGAACATGTTTGTAGCAGATGCCCTCTTGTTCCAAAAATCGCTGCAAATGGGACTTGTTGAATTCCGGGCGAAAACGGCTGACGGCATTTGCTCTGATGTCAAAGAGAGTCCTGACCCTTGCTTCCCTGAGAACCACGACGATTTCGTGTAGTGATCGTCCTACGTAGCCAAGCGTGAAGAACTGGGCATCGTGCATAGAGCGCGACTCGTTCCAAAGATCGCGTCCTCTTGTCTGCCGTTTCGATGTTGGCATTTGATGGTTTAAGCACTGAGTTTCCAGCGTATCAAGTCTTGCTCGTCCACATATCGCTCAAGGTAAAGATCCTTTTCCAATTGTTGAATCCACTCTTGGTTAGGGAACGCTTGCGGGAGCTTGGCGTGGGTTCTTAATTCCGTCCACGTAAGCCCACTGGTTAGTGACTGAAAGACGTGTTGAATTCTAGCGCGGAATTCAGGGTAGGTCAGACTACGGGCTGCCGTCGGGCTATCCCAATAAGGACTTTTGCAATTTGGGCATACCCGCGGATTGCCCACGAATTTCCGAGGAATCCATTCATGCTCACATCGTTCGCAATGGTAACCCATTACGGTAATTGGAACGCGTCCCATTGATGAACCGTAGCATCTATAATAACTCATTATAAAATATATTATTATATAAGTAAACTAGGAATACTTGATAGACGGCCGCCATCAGAACCACCAGGGCCGATTGAGTGCGATCCGATGGCACACAAAGAAAGTCCGCTTTGTCTTCAACCGGATTCATGCTATGGTTTTGAACGATGAGCGATTCGCAGGACAAACCATCCCCATCACACGATCCGACGGTTGTGCTGTACCATGCCGATTGCCTTGACGGGTTCGGTGCGGCGTGGGCCTTGTGGAAGAGGTATCCGGGCGCTCGCTATCTGCCGGTCGAACATGGGCTGACCCCACCCTCGGGTTTGGACAACGACCACGTGGTGATGGTGGACTTCAGTTATTCTCGCAAGGTCATCGAGCGCCTGGCTGAATCCACGGCCAGTTTGCGAATCCTGGATCACCACGTGACCGCGCAAGCCGCGTTGGCCGGTCTCCCGTATGCGTATTTCGACATGAAAAAAAGCGGCGCGGTGTTGGCTTGGGAATGGGCGCACCCGGAGCCGGTGCCCTGGCTGCTGCAATACATTCAGGACAAGGATTTGTGGAAATGGCGTTTGCCCAAGAGTCGGGAAATCAACGCCGCGCTGGACTCGTATCCGTTTGATTTTCAGGTCTGGGACGGTCTGACGCAGGAGACGCTGGAACTCGAAGGCAGGGCGCTTCTTCGACGGGAAGACGTCCTGATTACCAAGATCATCAGGGAATCGGTCCTGGTCAAGTTTGAAGGGGAAACCGTGCCGGCGGTCTACAGTCCGGTGATGACCAGTCAGATCGGAGAACGCCTGTGCCGGGACTATCCGTTTTGCATCATCTGGCACCAACGGAACGGCCGGCGCTATTTCAGCCTGCGCTCGAAACCGGGGACTGTTGACGTCTCCGCCATCGCGGCCAGACACGGGGGCGGCGGGCACGTCAATGCCGCTGGTTTTTCATTTCCTCTTGAAGACGCGGATATTCTGAATCCTATACGGGGATAGCACGGCGTTGCGCGGACGTGACGCGATATAGCAAAACATCGCAATAACATAGCATTTCATAGCAAAAACATAGCAAATGATAGCAAGGCATAGCATTTTCATAGCAATTTATAGCAAAAACATAGCATTTCGTCGCAAGACCATAGCAACAGTATAGCACTGGAATCCCTCATGCAGGCTTGCGGCCTGCACTTCAAGAGATGAAAATGGAGCCCTCTCTCTCCAATCTGTCATCCTCGACAAAAGAACTGGATCCCCGATTAAGGATGTCGGGGACGGATCCAGGGTCTTTGTTTTTCTCTCCATTTACAAGGACAAAGACGCTGGATTTCCGATTACTAACGTCGGGAATGACAAAGTGGTTATTTTCATACCAATACAGGTCAGCGATAGTGCGCCGGATGGTACGTCACACGGTCAGTCCATGATTCCATTACGTGACGACAACCCGACGGAAATCAGACCCGTCGTGACCATCGCGTTCTTGGTTGCGTGCGTGGTGGTCTTCCTGAATCAGGCGATGCTGGGGCAGCAGGGCGGGCAAGCGTTCGTGTATCAGTATGGGGCCATCCCGGCCGTGGTGTTCGGGTATGCCGAACTCCCGGTTGAACTCGCTGCGGTGTCGCCCTATGGCAGCTTGGTCACCAGTATGTTTCTTCACGGCGGCTGGATGCACCTGATCGGGAATATGCTGTATCTGTGGATCTTCGGGAACAACATTGAAGACGTCATGGGTCATAGCAAGTTCATCGTCTTTTATTTCCTGTGCGGGGTCATTGCGGCGTTGAGTCACGCCGCTGTGGAACCGGCTTCGACGATTCCCATGGTTGGAGCCAGTGGTGCCATCTCGGGAATCCTTGGCGCCTACCTGTTGCTCTATCCCCGTGCCCAGGTGTTGGTGCTCATCCCGCTGGGATTTTTCAGCCAAATGCTCTATGTCCCCGCCTCGATCGTGTTGGGCCTGTGGTTCGTGATGCAGGTTCTGAGTGGCGGTATGAGCCTCGGCACCCAAGGCGGCGGGGTGGCGTTTTTTGCGCATATCGGCGGATTCCTCGCCGGCGTTTTGTTGATCGGGTTCTTCAAGCACTCGCACGTAAAGTTTTTCAATCCGCCTCATACACACGCGCGGAGTTGGCGATAACGGGATGGGGAAGAGGGACAACCACAGGGGATTGTCCCTACGCGCCGGCAGGAGCATCGTAGGGAACGGCCTGAGCCTGTCCTGCCTTTGTAGGGGCCGGCCTGCGTGCCGGCCCTGAGCGAAGCCGAAGGATGCCGTCCCGAAAGCCTCCCAATACGAGAAAATACACGTTGATCCACCGTTCATGCTATACTTATTCAGGGAACTTCTGATGAGGTGTATCTGATTCGTTCAGGTCAGGAATGCAATGAAACGGATTCCCCTTACCCCGGACTTGTCCGCGATTACGGAACTGGAACAGTCTCTGGAAGAGTTTGCCGGTGCCCACGAGTTGGGCCGGGTTTTGCAAAATCGCCTGAATCTGATGCTCGAAGAACTGATCACCAACAGTGTCAACTACTCCCTGCCCTCGGTGTCCGGACCGGAACTGGCGTTATGTCTGTCGTTGGAAGACACGTTTGTTGTGGCTCAGGTTGAAGATAATGGACCCGCGTTCGACCCGTTTACGGAAGCGCCGGAGGCGGATACCACGTCGGATCTGGCAGATCGTCCCATTGGCGGTCTCGGCATCTTTCTGACGAAGAAGTTTTCGGATGAATACACGTACGAGCGAATTGGCGAACGCAACTGCGTGACTCTGCGGTGCAAAAGCGGGAAAGCACCCTAAGGAACCTCTGATTTACTGCACTATCGGGCGCAGGGCGGCGTTGTGTCCTCGCTCAACCCTCACCCATCTCGTTTGATAAGCCTCGGGTTTCGCTGCGGGACGCCTTGCCCTGCATCCCGCTATCACAATAAATCAGAGGTCCCTAAAGAATGTCTACGCGGATGGTCACGATATCCGTGCCGTGATATTGCTGGTGGCGAACCGAAGACGTCAGGTGCCGTAGCAGCCGGAGTGACGCTTCCTGCTCGATCAGATCCGCGTTGGTCCGCGTGCCCAGCAGCGCAATCCGGTCCTGCAAGTTTTCTTCTCCGGTCGAGGCCACAAACTCAAGGACCGCCCCGCCGTCTTCCTTGCAGGCCACCAGCAACAGACGTCGTTGCTCAATCGCCCCTCCTGCTTCTTGTCGTTGGATCAGCGTCAACAGCGTCTCCTCGCTGGCGGCGTCCAGCCGGTTTGCCATCTCGGCGTCCCACCCGCTTTGGGAAGCGAAACCCAGGATAAACTTTCTGATTTTCGGCAGAGCCAGGATATTGACTTCCGATTCCAGCCGGTGTCGTGATGTTGTCAGGTCCATAAAAAGGGTCATGATGATCGCGACGAACCCGCCGGCCGTCATCCCGTTCTGAAGGAGACCACCGGCAAATTCCGAAACCAACCCGGGAAAAATCATGCCGTTCTGGAACCCGACCCCCACCCAGAACCCGACGCCGCAGATAAGACCCTTGCGGTAGTCGATCCCGTCCCGGACAACCAGGTTCATGCCGATGACGAACAGCATTGCCAGAAAGACAGTCAGATAGGCTGCGACCACCGGGCCTGGAATGGCCAGGACCAAGGCGATCGCCTTGGGAAGAAAAGCCAGCAGCATGAGCGTCGTCCCGAGTGCGATGCCGACGCTTCGGGCGCTGACGCCCGTCAATTCGGTCATGGAGACGGTCGTCGAGTAGGTCGTGTTTGGCACCGTGCCCGAGAGTCCGGAGAACAGTTTCGCGATTCCTGCGGCGGCTACCGCGCCCTGTACGGCCCGGAAGTCCACGGCACGAGGTTGGCGCCAGGATACGTGCTGGATGGCGATCGACGCGCTGATGGTTTGCATGGTGTCGATCAGGGCCACGAGCACGAATGCCGGAAGCAGTGTCCAGAAAACCGTCGAGAACTTGAGATCAAAGCCCGGCCAGGTGCCCTGCGGTAGCCCGATCCACGACGCCTTGGCGACGCGATGGACGTCGTAGAAGCCGAAAACCCCGGCAACGGCCGAACCGGCCACGACGCCAATCACCGGTGCCCAAAGACGCCACGCCCCCGTTCCCTTCAGGACGCAGCCGGCAATAACAAGCAGGGTCGCAAGCGTGCTGAGCGGCACGGCCATGGCCGGAACTCCATCCGGGACGTCCTTCAGCATCTCGAAAACGTGCGACATCACCGTGACCGGTATCAGCATGATCACGGTTCCCGTGACGGTCGGCGTCAGGATTCGTCGGAGGAACCAGAGCCGCGTCGACAGCGCCAGCGGGACAAGTGAGGAGACAACGACTAAGATGGCCAACGTTGCCGGCCCGCCCTTGGCAAGCGCCGTGATACTGATCCCAATGGAAGCTCCGGAAATGCTCATCAAGAGCACGTAACCCGAACCGATTTGGCCGAACCGAACCGCCTGCAGCACCGTGGTTGCGCCGCAGACCGCAACCGCGGCGAATACCGCCCATGACAGGTAGGATTCGGACCCGCCGCCAGCCCGGATGATGATGGCCGGCACCAATACCGTGGCGGCGACACTGAGAACGGCGAGTTGCAGCCCCAGTCCGACGGCGAGCCCCATCGGCGGTGTTTCGTCGGGCTGGTAGCGGACACCTGTGCGATGGGCGGAGTCGGTTGCGTTCATAGCAAATCATAGCAATGGCATAGCGCAAACATAGCAATAGCATAGCATAAACATAGCCCCGCGATGTTGTCTCATGAATATGTAACACAGTCATCGATGCGAAAATAGCCTCCCGAATCCGTGAACACATACACGAATGACGGAATCAAGTCTCCTCTCCCTTGATGGGAGAGGACTAAGGTGAGGGTGAGGAAAAGCAAAACCCTTGGATTCTCGATTAAAGATGTCGAGAATGACGGATAAAGACAAAGACGCCGGATTCTTGATCTTCCTCTTTCCGTCATTCCCG
>VYFB01000055.1 GCA_009842645.1 Nitrospira sp. SB0677_bin_15
GGGACGCCTTGCCCTGCATCCCGCTATCACACTTAATCAGAGGTTCCTGAACACGATACAGACGGAATACCAAGATACCATGATTCCGTCAATTCAACAAAGAAGGGAGAATGGGCAGGTGCGTCGGGATGTCCGGATCTTTTACCCCCTCACCCCAGCCCCTTCCCTCGTGGGGGAGAGGGTGCGAGGGGTGATTTTGTAGATGCCTCCCCCGTGGTCCACGACGTACAATTCGCCTGCTTCATCCTCACCGAAGGAAGAAATCCGTAACCCCGAAGCCAGAAGGACGAGCGGTTGTCCGTCGATCAAACCCATGATCCGGCCGCTACAGTAATCACCGAATACGTAGGTGCCTTGCAGGAAGTCCACTCGTTTCCCGCGATACACGTATCCACCCGTGACGGCACAAGAAGGTGATTGATTGCGATATTCCGCCACGGGGCGCGTCAGCCCGGTTGTGCTACAGCCTCGGGGCGGCAGAAAACAGTGGTTTCCTTCCATGATTCTCCAGCCATAGTTGTTTCCTGCTTCCACCACGTTGATTTCTTCCCATTGATTCTGTCCCACGTCCGCAGCCCATAATCGGCCCGTCTGCCGGTCGAACGAAAATCGCCAGGGGTTCCGGAAGCCGAGGGCAAAGATTTCGCGTCCACTGTGTTGCTTGGCAAAGGGGTTGTCGGGGGGAATGCCATACGAGTCGCCCCGGTCCACGTCGATGCGTAACATCTTGCCAAGCAGGGTATTCGGGGTTTGCCCTCGATTTTCCGGGTCGCCGCCCGCTCCGCCGTCTCCCGTGGCAATGTACAGGTAGCCGTCCGGCCCGAAGGCCAGCATCCCGCCGTTATGATTCGTATACGGCTGTGGAACCGTGAGCAGGATTGTTTCGTTGTGAAGGGCGCGATCGGGGTTTTGTGAAACCTGAAATTCTGCCACGACCGTGGCCCCATCCGGTTTTCTTGTGTAATTGATGAAGAACCGTCCGTTTTCCGCAAAGCGGGGGTGGAACGCCAATCCCAGAAGCCCCATTTCTCCACCGAACTCGACACGGCCGGAAACGTCCAGAAAGGCCGAAGCGTTCAGGGTGCCGTCCCGAAGGATCCGGATTCTTCCTGGTTGCTCCAGGATAAAAAGCCGCTGGCTGTGGTCACCCGCGTGCCCGATGAAGACAGGTTGGACGAGTCCCTGCGTGAGGACGGGAGTCAGGGCGATTCGTGCATCGGCCGGCTGCGGAGTTTGAGATAACGCCGACGCCTGATGCACCGGCAGCAGGAAGAAGGCGGTAAGACACACTGCCAGGAAGGACCCATACCGCGCGCAGCTTATCATCCTGAGCTTGTCCTGAGCAGAGCGAAGGACCTGCTTTTCCATGCGTTTGGTGATCGAGCGAGAGATTCCTCGCTACGCTTGGAATGACAGTGCGAACGCCGGGTTGGTGCAGCGTCATCCGACAGTGCGCCACGCGCGCTGAGGATTGCACATCGTTTGACGTTCTTGTTATAAAAAAGTACTGCGTGTGCAGGGAAGACCATGATTCTCAAATATGAAAATGATCCGTTGGATTCCGAACACGCCGGCGGACACTTTTATCACGTTTGTCAGGGACGGGTCCAGGAGACGGAATTGTCCGTCCCTCCGCCGGATCAACCATATGAATGCCCGGAATGTGGCTTGGACCTTGAGACGGAAGATTTTTTCCTGGCCCAACAACGCGGCTGGTCGTAACAGCTTCTGCGGTTGTGGAAGAGCACGTTGAAAGAGATGGATGCCGTGGTTGACACGAGCATGGGGCGTGGTTGGTGCCGGGGAAGCGGTGTCGTATGACCGGGAGCTACGGTCGAAAAACCGTCTCGGTAATGCGTGGCATTATGATGTTGTGTGACGTCTGTTACCGGGACGTGCTCGACGAGCAATTAGCCGACAACCGGAATTACGTGGAAGATTATGAGGCGCTGTTCGACGTCTTGTGCCCGGGCTGTGAAGATATCAATCGTCCGTTGGTCGATGACATGTTAGGCAGTTCCGAGTAGGGGCAACCGGTCGGTCGCCCCTACTCGGGATGGAGAAGAATCGTATGAAGACGTGGCGTCACTTGACTTCCGCTTTCGCGAGGGCGAGTCTGGTTCAGACGGCCCTCCTCTTGTGTGTTTCGTGGTTTCCATCGGTCGTTCTGGCCGAACCCGTCAAATCTCAGATCACCCAACCGTCTATTGCCGCACCGCTGGCGCATCCGACGGAAAAGGTTGCCATTGAACCTGCGAGGTCAGGTTCTTCCGTGGAACTCATTGCGCTGCCGTATTTTCCACCGGACCCTGACAGTGATCCCGTCCGTCCCGGCGAGCACAAGCCTCTCGGGGGATTGGACAAAGAAGACGAAGAAGACATTCCCCTCATGGAAGAAACGGTCGTCGAGGACACGTTTGAGGATCCCTTTGCGACCGGGGACGAATCCGTTGAAGATCCCTGGGAGCCGTTCAATTCGAGGATGTTTTCCCTTAACTACAACATTGACCGCTACGCGCTGAAACCGGCGGCCAGGGTGTATTCCGGTATCGTACCACCCGACCTTCAGAATTCTTTTGCCAATGCATTTGACAATCTGGGATTTGCTTCACGATTTTTCAACAGCATCTTCCAGGGGAAATCCGATCGGGCCGGAACCGAATTGCTCAGATTTCTTCTGAATTCGACCCTTGGCGTGGGAGGGCTCTTTGACGTCGCGAAATACATGTTCGACATTGAAGCCCCGCCCGCGGAAGATGCCGGTCAGACCCTTGCGACGTATGGGATCGCTTCCGGCCCCTTCATGGTCTTGCCGTTGCTTCCTCCCATGACGGTCCGGGATGCAGTGGGAACTGCAGGCGATATCTTTATGAACCCCGTCAACTATTTTATGCCGTTTGCCCCGAACCTGGGTCTGAATGCGGGGGGCAGGTTGAATGATCGGGCCGTCAACCTCGACACGTTCGAGAAGCTTGAAGCGTCCACGGTTGATCTGTATGGGGCGGCCCGGTCGGGTTATATGGAGCGTCGGGCCAGAGATATTGAGGAATAATTTCCCGTTGTCATTGGCATGGGAAAAGCCCAAATCTGTCATTCGAGCCTGAAGGTGTCATTCCGAGCGTAGCGAGGAATCTGTCCCTCAATAATCGAATACCTCAACGACGAGATCCTTCGCTTCGCTCAGGATGACCAATTGAGTGCGTTGTGTAGGATGCCCCGGGATGTTTGAAGAAGAAAAAACGTTTGTTCTTCGGTTTAATCTCGTTGCCGGTTTTCCGGAAGATTATGACGGCGACGAAGATGAGTACGCCTGGCTGCATGATTGGGAGACCCGGATCAAACCGGAATTGCTCAAGACCGTAGTCGCGTCCCTGCGTGCCCATCCCTCGTGGTCCGTGCACGTCCGCAACCGGGGTATGGCTGCGACGGATGAAGTGGAAGTCGCTTTAGAAAAAACGTTTTCAACGGACGGACGTTCGTTGCCGGAGTGACAATGAGGTGGCAGCCTTGCGCAGTTCTTCTTGTCGGCTCCTCTCCTTTGTAAGCGGAGGCTGGGAGGGGTAGAGGAGAACGTCATGTTTGGATGCATCAAGCACGTGTTCAAGCCATGGACGTTATGCTGCGCGGTGGTGCTGGTCGCTGCCGGTCCCGTCATTGCACAAAACCTCGTCTTTACCCCAGTCCTGTCGGCGTCCGTTGGGGCACATCCGGAAGGTCTTACGGTCGGCGATTTCAACGAGGATGGCCACTTGGATATCGCGACGGCGAACAGTGAGTCGGACGACGTTTCGATACTGTTGGGCAACGGAAACGGTACGTTTCGCTCGGGCTATTCCTTCGGCGTGGGACAGAGTCCGATGTTTCTGTCCACGGGAGATCTGGACCGGGATGGGAAGTTGGATTTGGCCGTGGCCGAGACCGGAGCTGATCGCGTCGTCGTCCTGTTGGGCAAGGGGAACGGGTTTTTCCAGGACCCCGTTCCGTATCCGTCGGGAAAAGGTCCGACGTTTCTCTCGCTGAGTGACTTGGACGGGGATGACGATCAGGATATGGTCGTTGTCAACAGCGGACGATTCGGACATTATCCGCCATTCAGTTGGTCGGTCCTGTTGAACAATGGGGAAGGAGCGTTTGCGTTGGCTCAACACGTCGAAGATCAGGACTTGAACGGTTTGTTCCCAACCGGCGCTTCATTGGCGGACTTGGATGACGACGGGCTTCCGGATCTCACGTTGACGTGGAGCCAGCCGAGTTGGCGGACGCCGAATGGATACGTGTCCGTGTTTCGGAATCAGGGACAGGGAACCTTTTCCTTCTGGAAAACCATTCAAGCGGGGTTCACGCTGAGCGCCGTGACGCAAACGGACGTGGATGCCGATGGGAACTTGGATCTCATGGTCACCAGTTTGTTTACCGACAGCATCAAGCTGCTGCTGCAACTCGGCCCCGGCCGGTACACGAAGCCAGCCAACATGGAAGTGGGGTTTAGTCCGGTCGCGTTGCGTTACCAGGATCTGGACGGCGATGGCTATCGCGACCTGATTTCGACTAATCGGGCATCGAATAGCACTTCGATCCTCTTGGGCCGGGGAGACGGGTCGTTTCAGCCCGCGGGACACTATGCCGTAGGCGCCGTGCCGACCGCCATGGGGATCGAGGATTTCGACAACGACGGGTTGCCGGACATTGTGACGGCCAACAGCGGGTCTGACGACGTGTCGATTCTCCTGAACGGGAAAGCCGTCATTCCGTCCATCAGCTTGAGTGCCGAAGCCATCCGGTTTTCAGTGGACGTCGAAGACCCGGTCCGACGGACGCTTCAATTGATGGTCTCCAACGTGGGGCTCGGTTCCTTGAGCATAGACGATATTGTATTGGAAGGGTCCCGGGCATTTTCCGTTGACCGGGAGTCCTGTACCGAGGCCACCCTGACAACCGGTAAATTCTGTGCGTTGCATATTCATTTCCAGAGTACGGCGCCAGGCATGCATCAGGCGTTGTTGCGTATTTTCGACAATGCGCCTGGCGGTCCCAGAATTGTGACCCTCAGCGGAACAGTCAAAGGCTGACGCTCCCCCTCTTACCCTTCGACTTCGCTCAGGGCGGGCGTTGACAGAACGGCTAGCCTGATGAGCGGTCTGTCCCTCCCCTTTGTCAGCAACTTTTCCGGCCTCGGAAGGGTTCACTGATTCGGATCAAGTCAGGGACGCGAGAAACTGACTGGCGCAACCATCGCAGCACCATAGCAAAAACATAGCACTCCATAGCAATGTATCGCAATAAAATAGCGAAATAGTCGGCGAGGGCGGCGTTTCCCTTGAACGTTTTCTGTCAACACCCGTTGAATACTGGATACAATAAATGTACGGATTCAGATTTAACGAAAAATATCTCTCCCAAATTCCCGCTCTGCTGGAACTGGTCAACCTCGGCTACGACTACCTGAAGCCGGAGCAGGCCTTCAACCGTTCCTTGATTCTCGCGTTGCTAGTACAGTAACGTGACTCCTTTGTATTTTTGAAAACGAAACCCTGATCATTGTTGAAAAAGGAGTGGCAGGAATGAGTGGTGTTCCCATCACGTATGCTGAACGCATCAGGACCTTACCCCCGTATCTGTTTGCGGCCATTGACGAGATGAAGCAGCAGGCCATTGCTCGCGGGGTGGATATTATCAATTTGGGCATCGGCGATCCCGACCTGCCGACGCCCGATCCTATTCTGGAGCGCATGCAACAGGCGGTGACCGATCCGCAGCACCATCAATATCCTTCGTCGAGCGGGATGTTGTCGTTTCGCACCGCGGTCGCCGGCTGGTACCAGCGACGGTTCAACGTGACCGTGGACCCCAAGTCCGAGGTCGTCACCTTGATCGGGTCAAAGGAAGGCATCGGCCACGTGCCCATGGCTTTTATCGATCCTGGCGACGTGGTGCTCGTCCCCAGCCCCGGGTATCCCGTGTATCCGGTGTCCGCCAGCTTTGCCGGCGGCATTGCCCATGAGATGCCCCTGTTGAAACAGAACGGGTTCCTGCCTGACCTGGATGCAATTCCCCCGGACGTGGCCCGCAACGCGAAACTGATGTTCTTAAATTCGCCGAACAATCCCACGTCGGTCATTGCAGATGCAGCGTTTTTCAGTCACGTGATTGCGTTTGCAAAAGAGCATCACGTGATCGTCTGCCACGACGCGGCGTATTCGGAGATTTTCTACGACGGCCTTCGCCCATCGAGTTTCCTGGAAGCAGAAGGCGCCATGGACGTGGGAATCGAATTTCATTCGTTGTCCAAAACCTTCAACATGACGGGCTGGCGGATCGGGTTTGCCGTGGGCCGCGCCGAGGTGATTGCGGGATTGAGCCAGATCAAGAGCAATCTGGACTCCGGGCAATTTCAGGCCGTTCAGGAAGCCGGGATCACGGCCTTGGAGTCCGACGATCGACTCACAGCCGGGCTCCGAACCATTTACCAGGAACGCCGTGACGTGTTGGTCGCGGGGTTGCGAAACCTGGGACTCGAGTTCGAGACGCCTTCGGCGACGTTCTACGTCTGGATCGAAGTACCCCAAGGCTATACTTCCGCGTCCTTTACCGCGCACCTGTTGGAAAAGGCCGGGATTGTGACCACACCGGGAAACGGGTTCGGAGCTCCGGGCGAAGGCTACATCCGCATGGCCCTCACCACAACCAAGGAGCGATTGGCCGAGGCCGTGGACCGGCTCAAACAAACCGGGTGGTAACGGGAGGGCCGACACGCAGGTCGGCCCCTACAGACATTCGTGAGCGCCGAAACCGTCTTTATTGCGTTCGGATCGAATCAGGGAGACCGGCAGGATTTTTGTGACCGGGCCGTGGCCTTGATGGGGCTGTTGCCACAGTCCACGTTGACCGGCGTGTCGTCATATTATGAGACCGAACCCATCGAGATGGCTCACGGGCACGACGCCACGTGGTTCTATAACGGGGTCGTTCGTCTCGAGACGCAACTCCAGCCGGAACACCTGTTGGCCATTTGCCGGGAAACCGAGCGGGGCCTCGGACGCGACCCCGAGCCGAAACACGTTTCCCGGCCCATGGATTTGGACGTGCTGTTCTATGGACAACGGATCATCGACACCCCACGACTCACCGTTCCGCATCCCCGTCTCCATCAACGGCGGTTCGTCCTGGCGCCGATGACCGAACTCGCTCCCGACTGGGTCCATCCTCAATACAAACAAACGATGCAAGTCCTGCTCGACCGGCTGACGGATACCCATCACGTACGAAAGCTTGACGTGGCTCCCGGTTCTCGTTTTACCACCCGGCCGTCCTGCACGGTGCCTCCTGCCGAGTAGATGCGTATCATCAGAACGACTCAGGCCCTGCGAACCTGGCGACGGCAATATCCGTCCGGGAACTCGATCGGGCTGGTCCCGACCATGGGGGCGTTGCACGCGGGCCATCAGTCGTTGGTTCAACGCGCGCGCCGCACGTGCCAAACGGTCGTGGTCAGCCTTTTCGTAAACCCGCTCCAGTTCGGTCCGACCGAAGATTACCGCCGCTACCCGAGAGACCTGGCGGCGGATCTCGCACGCTGTCGTGAAGAGAACGTCGATCTCGTCTTCATTCCGAAGGTGGAAACCCTGTACCCCCAGGATTTTCAAACGACCGTCACCGTCGGCACGCTTGCGCAACGGTGGGAAGGAGCGCATCGGCCCACACATTTTCAGGGTGTGACCACGGTCGTGACCAAACTGTTGAACTTGGTCCGTCCGGCTCGCGCGTTCTTCGGACAGAAGGACTACCAGCAATATTGCCTGATCCGGCAATTGGTGAAGGACCTTGACCTGGACGTGCGGATCACCCTGTGTCCGACCATTCGCGATGACGACGGGCTCGCACTGAGTTCACGAAATCACTACGTGACGAGAACGGAACGCCAACGAGCGCTGGCCCTCTACCAAGCCCTGTCGGCCGGGAAGGAAGCGATCGCAAGAGGGACGCGGCGCGCGGATTCGGTCAAAAAAAAAATGGTGAGGGTCCTCGACGCGGGCCACGGGCTGGACGTCGATTACCTGACCTGTTGCGACGCCCGCACGCTCGAACCGCTTTCACGTCTTCGGGGAACCGTCGTATTACTCGGCGCGATCAGGATCGGAGGAGTGCGCTTCATCGATAATCTCATCGTCCGGATTCGCTGAGAAGGTTCGGGCACACCGGAATCCGATATTGGGCGAGCGCGTGGCCGGCGTCGCTCCGTTGCGCGTGGCCGTTCGCAGGAGTTGCGGCCGGCTCCGCCACGACCCGCCGCGCACGCTTTTGTACCGTCCGGACTCGGCCCCCTGCGGATTTCGTTCGGACATCAGGGGATAGGAGTCCGGACCAAACCAATCGTGTACCCATTCCCGCACGTTGCCGGCCATATGACGCAGCCCGTAGGGGCTTTGTCCCTCGTCAAAACTGTCCACGGCCGCCACCAACGGGATCTGATGCACGTGATACAACCCGAACACGGCCACGTCCGCGGTGGGAGGATCGGCGCCCCAGGGAAACACCCGGCCGTCGGTCCCCCGCGCGGCTTTTTCCCATTCCGCCTCGGTGAGCAAGCGTTTACCGTGCGCGCGACAAAATTGATCCGCTTCCTCCCACGACACATACAAGGCCGGCCACCGCGCCATCACGTAATCCGGGAGAACGTGCACGTCGATCAGGTGCCAGATCAGGTGGCGCAGTTTGAGCGGAACCGGAAGTTCGTGCCGGCGCAGAAACGCCAGATGCTCGCCCATACTCACTTCATCGCGATCGACTGAAAATGCGTCCAGCCAGATCCGTCGTTGCGGAAACTCCGTATCGTCATACTGCGTTTCCAACCCGAACGGGTCATCGTCCT
This sequence comes from Nitrospira sp. SB0677_bin_15, assembly GCA_009842645.1. Classification (GTDB taxonomy): domain Bacteria; phylum Nitrospirota; class Nitrospiria; order Nitrospirales; family UBA8639; genus Bin75. The sequence continues at coordinate 8,870 of VYFB01000055.1, forward strand.
TGCGAACCGTACCCATGAGGAACCACCCTTTGGGAATCTTCACCATCTGAGATGGTTGAGCCAACCCGGCGATGGCCGCCAGATGCGGCTCCAACGCCGGCGGCGGAGCCGGATTGGTGTTGTCTCGAGCCGCGCCCGCCAAGCCCGCAACACAGGTGACAAGAAGAACCGTCGCAACCCCCAGGCATGACCTGACGTTCCAAGAGGAAACCCCGGTCAATGGAATAATCCGGTCGTTCATTTGCCGGCCTTCCCGGAGAATCCCGCAAAAGGCCGCCGGAGAAGGATGAGTTGGCCGCCTTGATCCAGCTTGTGCTTTGCGATCAGGCCATCGCGTATCGTGTGCGCCTGAACCGTGGCCAGCAGCACTCGTTCTTCAACCCGGGTCACGAAGAGATGCGTGACGTCGAGAATCCCTGACGACTCCCATGCACCGATCTCACCGGGACTCTCATCTGTGCTGCCTTTGGGCAATATGACGGATCGATCGATCCGGGCAATCCGTTGCGCCTCGCCGGCAAGCGGGTCCAAACGCCAGAGTGACGACTCCTCGCCGGAATGACTTCCGAATAGCGGACTCTGCTGTTTCGCTTTGTCTTCCTGGATATAGATCCATCCATCATCCCCCCACTCCAGGTTATCCGGATTACGAATTCCTTCATCAGGGTGAGAAAACCGGGCGCCTCCGGCATCATCACCGTCGTACAGGATTTTGAGTGTGGCTGTCATCGCCTCGAAATCGACGTCGATCCGGTAGATGGTCCCCCACGCATCATGATCGGGAAACACGGTGTCCCGTCCCGTCGAGGCCAGGACTGCCCTGGTGCCGATGACAGGATGCGTACTCACGTCTTCAGGCCGGGAAAATTGAAAGGCACCTCCGGTCTTTGCCTCCCGCCGTAGCGTCAAGCCCGTTTTGTAGCCCAATGGGTCATACCCTTTTTCCCCGGCCTTTGCTCCGTCCAACACGTCAATTTCTTTCCAGACGCCGGTGAGCGTGGCCCCCGTCCCATTGAATTGCGCGACCGTCCGTACGCCGTGGTCCGCCACGAAGTAATGCAGTTGCCCCGCGAGTAAGCCGTTCCGGTTCAGAAACGACGCGCGTCCCGGATCAATGCCGGGCGGAAGTGCCCGTTCGACCACCGGGGCATTTTTTTTGCCCACGTACAACCAGAGGGGTGCCGTGACAACGTGGTCGGGAGACGTGTGAAAGCCGGCGTCCTGTCCGGCGACCTCTGCCTCAACGGTTTGTGGGACCGTATCGTCTCCAATCAGAAGGGCCACCGCATCCTGCGGACCGGACAAGGGCGTGGCATTTTCTCCGGCCATGCGACCCATCGCCGGCACCGCATACAGGATTTGGCGTTCCACGTCCAGGGCCCACACCGTTCCCCCATATGGATGGCCCAAGGGGTCCGAGAGTTCTTCCATGGTCAGGTAGATGGTATCGACGAAATTGAACGTGTCCTTTTCGATCAATTGGCTCGAACACAGGCGGGACAGACCTTGTTCGGTTTGCACGGCCTCATTGATTTGAAACCCTGTTTCGACGATCCGGCCTTGCCGGTCATATATGGTCCGATATGCAATTCCGCTATTGAGAATCTGCAAGGTGCGACGATCGATATCCAGAAAGCTGATGCGAGCCCCCCTCAACCTCGTGACGTTGTCGAGCCGGTACGGATATCCGGCCTTCCCGTCCAATTCATGATTCAAGAGCACCCGAACGGTGTCTTGATCCAATTGATAGGCTCCGAGGCCATCCAACGCACCCACGGGTCGAAATTCCCGATTGGCGAAACGTGGGTTCCGGGAAGGGAGATGGTCTCCGACCGTCAACAGGGCACGCACTTCCCAGGTCTCTTCGCCCTTCATCATGGAAACCGGTGAGGAGTCGTCGGAGGCAAATACCGTCAATGCCATCCCAAGGATGGCGAGGCTTACGGATTTCAGGACCCGATCCAATGTACACGAATTGACCGGCTTCACGTTTCTTTCTCCAACGACCGCGTCAGCAAAAGAAGGACGGTTTCATAACCGAGTGGTTTATGCAAGCGCGGGAAGAGCATTTATTTTCACAGGTCGGCAATTTGGTGAGTTGACGTTCCTATGCTATAATTTGACCGGCTTAACCTGTTTGTCATTGGTATGAAAATATCCAACGACACCACAATTTGTCATTCCGAGTTTATCCTGAGCGAAGCGAAGGACCTGCGGGGAATCAAGGAGCCTGCCCTGAGCGAAGCGAACGGGTCGCTTCACTCATCGACTGCCTGAAACAGCAGATTCTTCACTTCGTTCAGAATGACAACTGGTGCGTGTGCTGACCGACGATCCACCCCCTCCGGTCATCCTGAGCGTAGCGCGGCAGCGCGAAGTCGAAGGATCAGGACAAACTCAGGATGACAACGTTGGGATTACGTGAACATGCCTTCAGTCGTCTCTCGTCATAATGCCCGCCCCGCCAAAACTCGCGTTCGACGCGACGTTGTTTCCTATTGTATCGTCCGGACTCCCGTGGGCCGGATTCTTCTGGCAGGAAATGCTCGCGCGTTGACACATCTCTCGTTTCAGGATGGCCGGCATCCGACCGAGCCGGACCCGCGGTGGCTCTATGACGAAAAACCGTTTCAACGACCGAGCCGGCAAATCCACGAATATTTTTCCGGAAAACGCAAAACGTTCACGATCAAACTGGCTCCGCAAGGAACTCCGTTTCAACAACGGGTCTGGCAAGCCCTGCGGGCCATCCCCTATGGGCAAACGCTGTCATACGGACAGATTGCAAAAGCCATCGGTCAGCCCACGGCCAGTCGCGCCGTGGGCGCGGCAAACGGTCAGAACCCCATTTCGATCATCGTCCCCTGTCATCGCGTCATCGGCAGCAACGGGAAACTCGTGGGTTACGGCGGCGGACTCTCCATTAAGGAAACCTTGCTGGCTCACGAGAACAGCCACCAACCTTGAAGCACAAGTCCCGTGACAGGTCTATGCAGACCGCTTTTGCTGGCTTTTGAGAATGGGGGCGATCCTGGCCGGGGAATAGGTCGGTGGTTTGACCCACTTGCCGTCCTCCCGTTTATACCCGCCCACCTTGCTCATGTTGGAACGCTGGACTTCCCGGAATACCGGCGCCATGTCGATCCCATAAGAGACGGCCGTGCCGTACACGACGTAGAGCAGGTCAGCGAGTTCTTTCGCTATAGCGGGAAGGGTTCCCGCTTTCATGGCTTCCTTCAATTCATCAAACTCTTCCTGGATGAGCCGCTCGCGCAGGACCATGATCTTCGGTTCCGGCACGCTGGGGCTTTCCGCGACGTGGATGTCGAACTCCCTGTGAAACTCCCGAACCATTTTTTGCGCTTCGTACATTCTCCGTCCTTTCGGTTAAACCTTGGTTCCTAAAGCCAGAATCATATAGACGTCGTTCACATTCGTCCCGGTCGGTCCGGTCACGACGTGTCCGCCCACCCGGTGAAAAAATTCATAGCTGTCGTTTTCCCGAAGCGCCGCTTCAAGGCTTACTCCCTTCTTTTTGGCCAGGCTGATGGTTCTCCCATCCACGATTGCCCCTGCCGCTTCCGTCGACCCGTCGATCCCGTCGGTGCCGAACCCTGCCACAAATACCCCTGACAACCCGGCGATAGAAGGAGCGGCTGCCAAGGCAAATTCCTGGGCGCGCCCCCCAATTCCTTTCTCTTTCACGGTCACGGTGAGTTCCCCGCCGGCCAGCAGACAGGCCGGAGGCCGAACAGGATTGCCCGAACCATGCATGTCTCCGGCGAGATTTCCGAAGAGTTTTCCGATCTCACGTGCTTCCCCGGAGAGGGTCGTCGTCAGGATCAGGGGCCGGAGACCCAACGCCTTGGCCCGTTTAGCCATGTTTCCAATGACGGCTTGGTTGTTGCCGATCACGTGATGGTGAACCCGGGAAAACAGGGCATCGCCGGGTTTGGGCGTGTCGGGGATGCGTCCTTGGACTCCGCGGTCCACGTGTCGTCGAACAGCCAAGGGAATCCGGTTCAGGATGCCGTACGTGTCGAGCACCCTTTTCGCATCGGCAAACGTGGAGGGATCCGGAGCCATGGGGCCCGACCCGATCGTGGCCGGATCATCGCCCAGTACGTCCGACAGAATGAGCGTCATGACTGAGGCAGTCGTGGAAGCCGCCAAATACCCGCCCTTGATCCCGGAGAGGTGCTTGCGCACCGCGTTGATTTCCTGGATGGCGGCTCCGCTTCGGAGAAGCAACCGGGTCGTGAGTTGTTTTTCCTTCAAGGTCAGACCAGCGGCCGGGGCCGCCAACAAGCTCGACGCCCCGCCGGAGAGCACCATCAGGACCAGGTCGCGTTCCGACAATGACTCAAGCAGCCGGATCATCCTTCTCGCGGCTTTTTCACTTCGATGATCCGGGACCGGGTGTCGAGCCTCGAGCAGTTGTATCCGTTTCGTTCTCACGACGTGGCCATCGTTGACCACAACCAGACCGCCTTCCAACCGCGATCCCACTTGTCGTTCCAACGCGGCAGCCATGGCACCCGAGGCCTTCCCGGCCCCGATGCATACGATGCGCGAAAATCCGGTGAGATCGTACTCCCGTGCGCCTACCCTGAGACAGTTGTTCCTGACCCGGACAGCGCGCCGGATCGCCGATTCGGGGTCGGCGGCATCCAAACCTGCCCGCAGCAGTTGCTTGAGCATCGTCCGGACGTGTTTATCGGCACAATCGATACGGATTTGCATGTGTTTTGCCGGTTTGTTTTTTAAACGACGAGATTCTTCGCTTCGCTCAGAATGACAATTCTAGCGAAGCCAGCCCTTCATTTTGTCAACGAATTAGTGAACACATACAAATATCTTTAAAAGCCGGTCGTTCGTTATGATACGATTCCCGCGATGCGTAGCCTCAACGTTTTACACCAGACCATCGTCGATTGCACGCGCTGTCCGCGCTTGACCGCTTACCGACGGGAAGTCGCCGCCGTGAAGGTGAAACGGTTTCAGGAGCGGGAGTATTGGGGACGGCCCGTTCCCGGGTTCGGAGACCCCCGTGCGAGACTCTACGTCATCGGGTTGGCACCGGCGGCTCATGGAGGCAATCGGACCGGACGCGTATTCACCGGAGACCGAAGCGGAGATTGGCTCTATGAAGCCCTGTTTCGATTCGGATTCGCCAATCAAGCTGAGTCCACCCATCGGGACGACGGACTGCGATTGACGGATTGTTACGTGAGCGCGGCCGTCCGCTGCGCGCCGCCGGGCAACAAGCCCTCGCGAGAAGAATTTGAAACGTGCCGGCCTTACGTGTTGGAGGAACTCCGTTTATTGAAACGAATCGCCGTCGTGGTCGCTTTGGGGAAAATCGCCTTCGATGAATATCTGGCAGCCGCGGGACCGCCGGGACGGGCCATCGGCAGACCCAAGTTCGGGCACGGAACCAGCTATGCCACGGCCTGGGGCGTGACCTTGTTAGGGTCGTACCACCCCAGCCAACAAAATACCTTCACCGGAAAACTCACCCGGCCCATGTTTCATGGCGTATTCGAACGCGCCAGGCAGTTGGTGGATAGCTTGCCCTGACAATTTGGCAACATCCACTCGTTCGTTGACAGAATCAAGATCTGCCCACGCTATAATTGTCATTCTGAACGAAGTGAAGAATCTCTCCTTCAACAACTAAACACCTCAACTACGAGATCCTTCGCCTGCGGCTCAGGATGACAAACCAGGAGGCGCGTTTCGAGCTTCCCAATCGGCCAGAAATTTCTTGAGCCCGATGTCCGTGAGCGGATGCTTGGCCAATTGCTGAAAGACTCCATAGGGCATGGTGCAAATATCACCGCCAACCAATGCGGCTTCCACCACGTGCTGCGGATGTCTCACGCTGGCCACGAGCACATGGGTGGGAAAATCGTAATTGTGAAAAATGGTCACGATTTGCCGGATGAGTTCCATGCCGTCACTGCTGATGTCGTCCAGGCGGCCGATGAACGGCGACACGCACCACGCACCGGCCTTGGCTGCCAGCAGGGCCTGTGTCGGTGAAAAACATAACGTGACGTTCACCCGAATGCCATCGGCGGCCAGGCGTTTGGTTGCCGCGAGTCCTTCCGGGATCAGGGGGCATTTGACCACGACGTTGGGGTGAATGCGCGCCAATTCCAGACCTTCCTTGACCATGGCATCAGCCTCCACGCTCACCACCTCCGCACTCACCGGGCCATCCACGAGTTGACAAATTTCGAGGATCAGGTCCTTGAAGTCCCGTCCTTCTTTGGAGACCAATGACGGGTTGGTCGTGACCCCATCCAGGATCCCCATCCGAGCGGCTTCGGCAATTTCTTTGACGTTCCCCGTATCCAAGTAGATTTTCATGCTCTTCCTCCCTCGGCACGTTGTTGGCGCTTTTCCCCGGTCACATGGTACCATGATCTCCATTCCAAACCGTCTGCAACTCGTGTATTGTAATAGAGCCTGCCGAACATTGACAATCGCAAACCCCCATCAATCCCCCTTATCAGGGGACGTGACAAGAGAGCCCTTACCCCCTGAACATGCCCTCATCTCAACGTGACATACACGTCTACCCGACGACCCAAGCGTTGCTGGAAGCCGCGGCGTACCACGTTCTCGATCACGCGCAGCAAGCCATCGCGGCGCGGGATTCGTGTACCATCGCACTTGCCGGAGGCTCAACCCCGAAAGATCTCTATGCGATGCTCGCCGTCCCGCCTTTCCGGAATCAACTGGATTGGACGAAAATCCGGTTTTTTTGGGGAGATGAACGTCACGTCCCGCCGGATCATGCAGACAGTAATTACCGAATGGCCCATGAAGCATTCCTTCGCCACCTGTCCATTTCCACGGCGCAGGTTCATCGTGTGCCGAGTGAACTTCCCGATGCCCAAGCCGCTGCCGACCAATATGAAGCCGCGCTACGAGAACAATTCGATGTGGCTGAACCGGACGTCCCTCGTTTCGATTTGATCCTGTTGGGCATGGGACCGGACGGGCATACCGCTTCCCTGTTCCCTGGCACCCGGGCCGTGCATGAAACGAGCCGGCTCGTTGCCGCTCCCTGGGTCGAAAAGCTAGGGGCGTTCCGAATTACGTTTACCCCGGTTCTTCTCAATCACGCCAGACAAGTCACGTTTCTCATCTGTGGCCGAGCTAAAGCTGAAACGCTCCACACCGTGCTTGAAGGACCTTATCAACCTGATGCGCTTCCTGTTCAAGTGATCGGGCCACGAGCCGGGACGCTGACCTGGTTTGTGGATCAGGAGGCCGGAGGCGCGCTGACCTTCCTGCAACGTCGTGAAATCCCTTGATCAATGGGCTGCGGCCTTGTTACAAGGGTTCTGTTACTGATGCAAAATCCTTTATGCGCGGATGACGATGACACCTCTTTCTGTACTCCCCAACAATGTCTTTTCGGAAACCCTGACGGAATACGGGGAATTGTCCCTCCGCGCTAGAACCATTCACACGTTACAGGTGAACGTCGGGAAACTTTGCAACCAAACCTGTCATCATTGTCACGTCGACGCCGGCCCTTCCCGGACGGAAATCATGAGCCGGGAGACGATAGAGATCATTCTCACGGTCCTTCGACGCCATCCTCAGATTGCCACCGTGGATATAACCGGCGGGGCACCGGAAATGAACCCGCACTTTGAATATCTCGTTTCAGAATCTCGTGGACTCGGGAAAACGGTGCTCGACCGCTGCAATTTGACGGTTTTTTCCGTCAAAGGGAAATCCCACCTTCCTCGATTTCTGGCTGAGCACCAAGTGGAGATCATCGCCTCCCTGCCCTGCTATCTTGAGGAGAACGTGGACCAGCAACGGGGCACAGGGGTCTTTGCACGGAGTCTGGACGCCTTACGACAATTGAACGCGTTGGGCTACGGACTCGAAGGCACGGGCTTGGCATTGAATCTCGTCTACAATCCGTTGGGTGCGCAACTACCTCCTCATCAACGGGAATTGGAGCAAGCCTACAAGGATCAACTGTTCTCGCGTTTCGGCATACGGTTCAATCACCTGTATACTATCACCAATATGCCCATTAACCGTTTCCTGAACGACCTGTACGCCCAAGGCCAATATGAAGCGTACATGAGCCTGCTGATTGAGAACTTCAACCCGCATTCGGTCGAACACGTCATGTGCCGCAGTTTGCTCAGCGTGGGATGGGACGGACGGCTGTACGATTGTGATTTTAACCAGATGCTCGATATGCCCGTGCGCCACGACTTGCCGCAAACCATCACGGAGTTCGATTACGAGGCATTGGCCCGGCGCCCGGTCGTGACCGGCCAACATTGTTATGGGTGCACGGCGGGTGCAGGCTCATCCTGTGGTGGGGCGCTCGCCTGATTTCTCCTTCTCCGACTCCAGGAACCTCTGCTTTACTGTGATAGCGGGATGCAGGGCAAGGCGTCCCGGAGCGAAACCCGAGGCTTATCAAACGAGATAGGTGAGGGTTGAGCGAGGACACAACGCAGCCCTGCGCCCGATAGTGCCGTAAAGCAGAGGTTCCTTTAGCCGGACATATAACTTTTGAACTTGTGAGCGCATTCGTTGCTACAGAAGTGGTAATGCTGCCCCCCGATTTTTTCAACCACCGCTGAACCCGCCGTGATATACAATTTGCAGACAGGGTCCTGCACCATCATGTCTTTCGAGGGCAGGGAGGGATCAACGCCTTTTCGGCCTCGAAAATCGCGAATGGATTTCCGGATCATCAAAAACAGAATGATCAGAAGTATTAAAATGATAATAATGCGCCACATGAGTCTTTCGGGGGCTGTCCTATTGGATGACCCACAAGTATACTGATTTCTTTGCCATCGGCCAATGCCTTGGCACGGCACTCCCACGCCCAATTGCCGGACGAACGTTCATCCTGATAGGATTGAACACGAGATGAATGGTATGGAAAACATGAGAGGCTGTTGATGGTTACCATAACCCTTATGGGAGATTTGGAAACGTCTGAAGGCGAACGAAGCTTGTCCTGTGAACTGGAAGATCCTCTTTCAGTGAAACAACTGATTAAACAGCAGGGTCGCAAACTTCGACAGGTGACCAGACTCTTACGAGAAAATAAGGTTATGGTGACGATTAATCGACGGGTGGCGAGTGAAGATACATCCGTCCACGACGGAGACGAAATCAGCCTCGTGGCTCACGATGGAATGAGTACGAAAGGGCTAGGTCCTTCGTTTTATTAAAACGAAGGCCTGGGTCTTACCTACAGGAAACACCTGAACGATGAAAAGGTTTTGGGGGTTACCTTTTGGTCAAGATGGAATCCTTGGCGACTTTAGCCACGCGGAACTTCACCACTTTCTTGGCCGGAATCTTGATCGGCTCACCGGTTTGAGGATTTCTTCCAGTTCGAGCTTTCCGATGAGACAGCACTAACTTTCCAAGTCCCGGTACGGTAAAGGAGTTTTTCGCTTCCTTGTAAGCCAGAGCAGCCAAGTTATCGAGAATTTCACTTGTGATCTTTTTGGTCACTCCGGACTTTGTCGCCAACTGATCAACGATCTGAGACTTGGTCATAGCTTTGGCCATGAGGAACCTCCTCTTCAATAAGGATACGTGTCAGCAGTATGAAACACGTGCAGAATCAACTCAAATTGGGATATAACTTGAAACGCTTAACGGCACCTGAAAAGACACAAAAAAGATGAAGGCGAGTCTACCGAAAGCATCATATACTGTCAACCACAAAACTCTTGAATGACGCGAGATGGGTGCTGCTTTTCTTTTCGACGGCATCAATTCCCTTCCTTGATGCCTGAGTTCCGACCACGGTACAGTGTGTGGCACTCTAATGTTTTAAGGAACCTCTGATTTAATCAGGGGTTCCTCAAGTGAAAGGGAATAACCATGGGCAAAGAATTATCCGTTATTTCATTGACAAAATCCGATGACGCGGGGAACGAGTTTCTCTATTCCCGGGTTTTTTGCCAACGCAAGGACCCGCCTGCTCTCCGCTTGTTGTTGGATTTTTTGAGATCGAAAAGCCAGGTTCCGCTCATCCCTAACGTGGAGCCTGAAGTGCTCGATGACTATTCATGGGTCCAAATGGCTGTCGGCTATCATCGTGAGAAGAAACCGATTCAGTTGTTTTGCATTCGTCATGAAGGCACCTATCAGGACGTCTTCGAGAAAGAACAGCAAGGATTTTCCGCGCACCTCTCCGCCTTTGGAGACGTAGAGGCCGACCTGGCGAGAGAATTCGTCGTTCGAGCCCACTTTATCCTTGCGACTCGAATCCTCAAAAACGACGTCACCGGCGAAGGTTATGATTTCAACGGGTGGGTCCTGGAATTCTTCCAGGAAAACTGTAACGGGATTGTCCAGATCGACGGGCAGGGCTTTTTCTCACCCAAAGGGGAGCTCGTCGTGGACTTGCAGGACGACCCTGCGCAGCAGGATTTTTCTACACCGGAAATCCAGCCGTCCTGACCTCCGAACCTCTGCTGTATTGCACTATCGGGCGCAGGGCTGCGTTGTGTCCTCGCTCAACCCTCACCTATC
>VYFB01000089.1 GCA_009842645.1 Nitrospira sp. SB0677_bin_15
CTCGTGGGCTCGGATTTGTTTATAAGACACTGGTTTAAAAATTTTAAAAAATCCTTGCTCCATCTCCCAAGTGTGGGAGAGGGTAGGGGTGAGGGGGCAAGCGTGGGCTACGGGCTAGCCGTGTTGTGCCGCTCCTATGGCTTTGGCCATCATGTGACAGTACGAGCAGACTTCCGCTGACGTCGGTTGTCCGCAGGTTGTACAGGGATGGAGCCGTTGACGATCCTGTTCGGCAATCTGCCCCGTTGTTTCCTGCTGTTTGGCCTGACGATCCAAAAAGTTCAGGTAGAAGGTGTGCTTGGTGCCGGGCGATTCGGCTTCCAGTCGATTCAAGGCGTGTTTGTAGGCCAACATCTTGGAGCCTTTGGCCATGGGGCATTCATCCACGATGTAGTCGATGTGATGGATGACCGCGTAGGCTGCAATTTCCCGCTCGGTCAGGCGATACAGGGGTTTGACCTTCTTGGCAAACCCGTCGAGTGAAGCCGGCAGCGTCGGTGTTTGTTTGTCCAGGTAATCCGTCTGCCAATGCAGGACGTTGCCCAGGAGCCTGGCCGCTTCATCGTCCAGGTTATGACCGGTTGCCATGACGTCGTAGTCCTGCTCGACGGCCACGCGGTTGAACTGGTAACGCTTCATGGTGCCGCAGGTGGCGCAGGTCGGTCGATGGACCAGGGTTGCCAACTCGCGGATGCCGGCGCCCTGCTCCTGTTCGACCGTATGCACGTGCAGGTTCGCTTGATAGGCAGCGGCCACGGCGTCGGTGAATCGTTGGACCTTTTGCCGGGATAGGATCGAGTAATCACCGATCCCCAGGTCCACGTACAGGGCGTCGGCGCGATAACCCAGTTTCAGAAGGATAGCCCAAAGAGTGAGGCTGTCCTTGCCGCCGGATACGGCCACCAGGATGCGGTCGTCGGTCGTGAACATCCGGTGGGATTTGACGGCTCGACGGACCTGGGTATGGACAAATTCGGTAAAGCAGTCTTTGCACAGGGAGATATTGTGCCTGGGCATTTTGATGACCGCAGGATGGGTACACTTTCGGCAACGCATGGTGTGGCTACCCTCCGGAGATCACCGACCGGATTTCAATCGAATCCGAATCCTCAAGCACCGTATCTTCCGTGACCAACTCGTCTCCACGGATGACCAGGTAGGCCTCGGGGGTCAGATCGAGCCGTTTCAGGAGTTGTTGAACCCTGGTGGGTCCCTGCACTTCAAGCTCCTGGTGCGGATTGGTCACGAGGATTTTCATCACAGGTCGTATCATAAGGCCGTGAGAAGCCGGTTTGCAATGAACCGGTGAGCCTCCGCTGCTTGCTGCCGTCATTTGGCAAGACCCCTTACAAAAGGGTATTCTCCGGTTGTCGAAACGTGTGCCGGAAAAACCGGATTGCATGCAGTAAATTGACGTATCTTTCCGCAAATCGTAACTGTGGAAGCAGAGGATGAAAAGGTGATGGCTATGTCAGGGCAGCAATCAATTGAGCAACTCAGTATCAACACCATTCGGACGTTGGCGATGGACGCGGTACAAGCCGCGAACTCCGGCCATCCCGGCACACCCATGGCCTTGGCACCCGTGGCGTATTGCCTGTGGAACAGGTTTTTGCGTTTCGATCCTGCTGATCCGACCTGGCTCAACCGTGATCGCTTTGTGCTTTCCGTTGGCCATGCCTCCATGCTGTTGTATGCCATCCTGCACCTGTGCGAAATCAGGGAGGTCGGGGAGGGGCATGAACCGGGTCAGGACCTGGCGGTGTCCCTTGATGACATGAAACGATTCCGGCAGTTGGACAGCAAATGTCCGGGGCATCCCGAACAGCATTGTACGACCGGCGTGGAAACCACCACCGGTCCCCTGGGACAAGGGTTGGCCAATAGCGTTGGGATGGCGATTGCCCAACGGTGGATGGCCGGGTATTTCAATCGTCCCGGGTTCGACGTGGTTGATTTTGACGTGTTTTCCCTGTGCGGAGACGGATGTTTGATGGAAGGGGTTTCCAGCGAGGCCGCCTCGCTGGCGGGCCATCTCAAGTTGTCGAATCTCTGTTGGGTGTACGACAACAACCGTATCACCATCGAAGGCAAGACCGATTTGGCCTTCAGTGAAGACGTGGCGGCACGGTTCCGGGCCTATGGCTGGAAGGTTGCGCACATTGCGGACGCCAATGACCTGAATGCGTTGGCGCAGGCGTTGGAATCGTTCAAAAACGAAACCCAAGCCCCCACTCTCATTATCGTCGATAGTCACATCGCGTTCGGCGCGCCCAATAAACAGGATACGCATGGTGCGCACGGCGAACCCCTGGGCGAAGATGAAATTCGCTTGGCGAAGAAAAACTACGGGTGGCCGGAAGACGAAAAATTTCTGGTGCCCGAGGAAGTCCTCGGTCATTTTCGATCCGGTATCGGCGCACGGGGACAAGCTGCACGGGACGCTTGGACAACCATGTTTCGCGCGTACAGGGAACAGTATCCCGAACTGGCGGATCAACTTTCGAAAATGGAGAACCGGCAACTGCCCGAAAGCTGGGACCGGGATTTACCGGAATTCCCCGCGGACCCCAAGGGCGTGGCCACCCGCGCGTCATCCGGCAAGGTCCTCAATGCCATTGCCAAGGAAGTTCCCTGGTTGATCGGCGGATCTGCCGACTTGGCTCCTTCCACCAAAACGCTCCTCACGTTCGAGGGGGCCGGTGAGTTTCATGCCGGCGGGGGACGCAATATGCATTTCGGTGTTCGGGAACACGCGATGGGTTCGATCCTGAGCGGCATGGCGCTTTCGAACGTGCGGCCCTACGGCGCCGGGTTTTTGATCTTCAGCGATTACGGGCGGCCTGCGATTCGCCTCGCGGCCATGATGAACCTGCCCGTGATTTACGTCTTTACGCATGATTCGATCAGTCTTGGCGAGGACGGACCCACGCATCAACCGGTCGAGCACCTGGCGTCGTTACGCGCCATTCCCAATCTCGTGCTGATCCGCCCCGGGGATGCCAATGAAGTCGTGGAGGCATGGCGGGTCGTCATGCAGCTCCAACGGCAACCTGCGATATTGGTCCTGACGCGGCAGGGCATTCCGACGTTGGACCGGACACGATTTGCGCCGGCCGGTGGCCTTGCCAAAGGCGCGTATGTCCTGGCGGATGCCGGGAACGGCAAACCGGAGGTGCTGCTGTTGGCTTCCGGGAGCGAAGTGTCGCTTTGTGTGCAAGCGTATGAAGAACTCAAAGGGCAGGGCATTCATGCGCGAGTCGTGAGCATGCCGTCCTGGGGACTCTTCGAGCAGCAAAGTCAGGAGTATCGGGACAGCGTCCTTCCTCCGGAGGTGACGGCCAGGGTGTCCGTTGAGCAAGCCACAACGTTCGGCTGGAGCAAGTACGTGGGATCAAACGGCACAAGTCTCGGCATCGACACCTATGGCGCATCGGCCCCGTATAAAGATTTACTCCAACATTTCGGATTTACCGTAGACCGGGTTGTTGCCGCGGCCAAACAACAGGTGGAGACGGCCGTCAACGCAGAAGTTCGTTGACCGCATTCCTGACGTTTTCCTCAACCCCCTCTCCCCTTGAGGGAGAGGGCTGGGGTGAGGGGTGAAGGACGCATGAGTGAGAACAGCCAGGAACGCTCGCGTGCTCAGGACATGAATCACCAGACCTTCTCGGTGAGATCATGCGACGAGGCCGTTCGTGCCACGCTCGATGATTTGCAAGCCAAGGATTTTGTCAGAAGGCTCTGGGCGCAAGATCCCGCACTTTGGCATGAGGACCCCGCGCATCAAGCTCTGATTCGCAACGCCCTCGGTTGGCTGACCGTTTCCGAACATCAACTCCGTTATGTCTCACAGTTGCAGGTGTTTGCGGATGAAATCAAAACCGCCGGGTTCACTCATATCCTCCTGTTGGGCATGGGCGGGAGCAGCTTGTGTCCTGAAGTGTTCCGCATGACCTTCGGCGTTGTCCCTGGCTATCCTGAACTGCACGTGTTGGATAGTACCGTGCCCTCGCAAGTGAGGAGTTTTGAAGAAAGAGTCGATCTTGAGCGGACGCTGTGTATCGTGGCGAGCAAGTCCGGTTCGACGACCGAACCGTTGGTATTCCAGAAATATTTCTTTGAACGAATGCAACGGATCAGGGGCGATCGTGCCGGCGAGAACTTTATCGCCATTACCGACCCTGGTTCCCTCTTGGAGCGGCTGGCCCGGGAACTCAGGTTCCGAGAGATTTTCCCCGGCATGCCTGACATTGGAGGGCGCTATTCGGCCTTATCCAACTTCGGCGTGGTGCCGGCCGTGGCGATGGGTGTGGACGTCGAGGCGCTTCTGCAGCGGGCCGAACGCATGCGCCAACAATGCGGGGCGAGCGTGCCCGCCCCGGACAATCCCGGAGTCACGTTGGGGGTGGTTCTGGGGACGTTGGCCCGAGCCGGTCGTGACAAGGTGACGTTCATCACCTCTCCCGCCGTTAGCGATCTGGGGGCTTGGTTGGAACAGTTGATTGCCGAAAGTACGGGGAAAGAAAACAAGGGCCTTATTCCGGTTGATGATGAACCCTTGGGAGAGGCAAGCGTTTACGACAATGATCGCGTGTTTGTCTATATTCGGTACGCGGATGGCGCCGTTCCGGAGCAGGATACCATTGTCGATGCCTTGAAATCGGAGGGACATCCGGTCGTGCGCATTGATTGCCCAAGTCTACTGAATCTCGGTCAGGAATTTTTCCGGTGGGAAGTGGCGACCGCCACAGCAGGGTCCTTGTTGGGCATCAACGCGTTCGATCAACCCAACGTCCAGGAAAGCAAAGACTTCACCAGGTTTTATCTGGAAGAATTCAAAAAGAACGGACGATTGCCGGAGGAATCATCCGTGTTCACGGATGGCGACGTGCGTCTGTTCACCGATGACGCGAATCATCAAGCGTTGAAGGGCACGTCTTCGCTGGTCCAGGCCATGGCCGCACACCTCTCTCGGGTGCGGACCGGCGATTACGTGGCAATCAATGCGTATCTGGAACGGACACCGGCGGTGCATGAGGCCCTCCAGCGTATCCGCGCCCTCATTCGTGACAAGAGACGAGTCGCCACGACGTTGGGGTATGGCCCCCGCTTCCTGCATTCAACCGGCCAACTCCATAAAGGCGGTCCCAATTCCGGAGTATTTCTTCAGATCACTGCCGATCATGGCAAGGATCCGGACATCCCCGATGAGCCCTATTCCTTTGGGACGCTGGTCGCTGCCCAGGCCTTGGGCGACATGAAGAGTCTCTGCACCCGCAACCGTCGGGTGATCCGGGTCCATCTCAGCCGTAACGTCGAAGCCGGCCTCAGTCGGCTGCAAAAGACAGTCGAGGACGCCCTTTCCTTTGCCCCTCCTTTGTAAATAAAGAGAGGAAGGCTCCCTCGCCCCTTGAGGGAGAGGGCTGGGGTGAGGGGGAATTGTCAATAGCTCAAGGAAAACGGCGGCACAAGATGCCGCCATGCAAGGCCGGTCACACCAACCGCCATTCCCTCACCCGAACCCTCCCGCATGTCGCAAGCTTGCGGTATTGGTTTTCAGGGACAATCCTGCCTAGAGTGACGGGCAATGCCGCTTCCGCAGTGGGTCGAAGCCGGTAAATGTTTAAGGCGATTCCAGCTACTCAAGAGATAGCTTCCAAGAAAGGACATTAGCCGTGGACCAGAAAGACTTCTCTCGCCGCATCCTTCTTGCCGTTACCGGATTATCGCCGCAAGTCGTGACCGAGACGCTATACGCTCTAAAGGCCGAAGGAAAGCCAGTGCCGACGGAGGTTCGGTTGATTACGACGAAAGAAGGAAGGGAACGCGCCAGTCTTTCGTTGCTGCATCCGGAAACAGGATGGTTTCACCGGTTTCGAGCTGACTATGACCTGCCGGAAATCACCTTCGATAATGATCGCATCCACGTTTTAGAAACGATGGATGGTCAGCTCTTGGAGGACATCCGCACTCTCGCCGAGAATACTCG
Source organism: Nitrospira sp. SB0677_bin_15 (assembly GCA_009842645.1). Taxonomy (GTDB): domain Bacteria; phylum Nitrospirota; class Nitrospiria; order Nitrospirales; family UBA8639; genus Bin75. The sequence continues at coordinate 5,993 of VYFB01000089.1, forward strand.
GGCTGCCGACGCCATTACCGAATTTGTCTGCAATCTGACGGATGACAATAAGAGCGCCCTGTACGTTTCAATTGCCGGCGGGCGCAAGACCATGGGATTTTACCTGGGATATGCCTTGTCACTGTACGGTCGGCCGCAGGACCGGCTTTCACACGTGCTGGTCAGTGCGCCATTCGAGTCGCACCCGGACTTCTTTTATCCTTCCCCTCGTAGCGAAGTGATTTATGTGCCGCCGGACAATCGACCTTGCGACAAGCGCGAGGCGAAAATTACCCTGGCAGAGATCCCTTTTGTGCGGATGCGCGACGGGTTGAATGCAGATTTGCTTGAAGGTCGTGCTTCGTTCTCAGAGGTGGTCGCCGAAGCGCAGCGTGCCGTGCCGCCCCTTTTTCTGGAACTGGCACCCGAAACATGCACGGTGAATGCTGGCGGAGAGTCGTTTCGGATGCAGCCTTCATATTTCGCATTGTACTGGATGATGACTGAGCGGGCACGTTCGGGAAAGCCAGGACTCCACTGGTCCGAGAATATCAAAGAAGAACTGCTTGGGTATTACGGCCGACTGGTGAATTCTTATTCAGGATCTTATGACCGCGCAGAAGAAGCTTTTCGACGGGGTGTGACCAAAGAAAACTTTGATCCTGCGAAGGCGCATGTCAAAAAACACCTGGAACGCCATCTCGGACGAAAACGAGCGGAGCCGTATCTGATCAAGCCGCTGGAACGTATTCCCGATTCACGCTATTCGCGTTACGGGCTGGCCCTGCCGCCACAGTCGATTCAAATTTCCAACGGCGTGCTGAGTAAACAAAGAATCAAGAGGAGGTCACTGCAATGAAGAACTATACACTGGTGACGTTTCTTGGAAAGGGCAGGGAAAACAGGGAGACGGGGTATCGCAAGACCCGATACCGGTTTCCGGGAGAGGTTGAACCCAGGCCGGAAACCGCATTCTTGGGGCTGGAACTTGCGAAATATCTCAAACCCGATGTTTTGGTTATTCTCGGCACCAGCGGCAGTCAATGGGGTGTGCTGATGGAAAATCTGGCGCTTGAAGGGCAGGAAGAAGAAAAGCGTATCTGCTTGATGGATGCCGAGGCCACGGCGACCGTTGAGCAGCAGACGCTTGACGGCCTGACAGATGTGCTAAGCGGAGCAACGGGTTACAACGTAATGCCAATGCTCATCCCTTTCGGGAAGAATGCAGAGGAGCAATACAACATTCTCGATACCGTTGCTGACGCGGTTCCAAATGGTGCCGTCAGTTTCGATGTGACCCACGGCTTTCGTCATCTGGGGATGGTGGGGTTTTTGTCCGCTTTCATGCTGGAGCGTGTGCGCAATCTTGCTGTGCGCGATCTCTGGTACGGTGCCCTCGATATGACGGAAAACGGGGTCACGCCGGTTCTGAAACTCGATGGCTTGACTCACGTCCAGCGTTGGGTGTCTGCTTTGGACCGCTTTGATGCTACGGGCGATTATGGGGTCTTTGAGCCGTTGCTGATAGAAGATGGAGTTGCCGAAGACAAGGCGAAATGTCTCAAGGAAGCCGCGTTCTTTGAACGTAACTTCAATGTGTCCGATGCAAAGCGGAAAATTCATACGTTTCTGTCCGAACTGGAGTCATTATCGGGTGCGTCAGGCTTATTCCGGAAAAAACTCCGGGAACGTCTGGTATGGGTGAAAGAATCCGATCTCGGCGAGCATCAACGAAAGCTGGCGTTTCAGTATCTCAACCGGGGAGATTTTGTTCGTGCCGCAGTGCTCGGCTGGGAGGCGACAATTACCCGGCAATGTCTATTGCGCGACAAATCACCTGATGAATTTCCTGCACGTAAAGAAACGCAGGAAAAATTTGAATCTGAGTTGAAAGAACAAAAATATGAACAGCGAAAAGTCGAGGCCTATTGGGATCTGAAAGACCTCCGCAATGCCTTGGCCCATGGTGGAGAGCCTTCTTGTAAGCATATTCGGCAGATATTAAAGGATCCGAATCCTGAAAGACTGCACCGCGAGATTGAAACCTGTCTGCAACGGCTTCTTAATTAGCGCGGCAAAAAAGCAGCCAGCCTCTCTTGTTTATAGTCGATAATACGCTTAATATTGTCATGAAAATAACCCATCTGTTTAACCCAACCCGTCATTCCCGACATTAGTAATCGGGAATCCAGTGTCTTTTGTCTCCACGAACGAAGAAACAAGCAAAGACGCTGGGGCTAACCTCGACATCCTTAATCGGGGGGACAGTTCATATTGCCGAGGACGACAGATGACAGGAGGGACCCCATTTTCATACCTTGGTGCGCAGGCCGCAAGCCTGCATGAGAGATTCCTGTTACCTGCCGACGATGGTAGTATCGAATCGCTGATAAACACCGTCTATTAATGAAGAAAGTACAGGCGAAGAGACCGCATGCTCGGCGCTATTTGGAGATCGGGGAGGCACATACGGGATGGTCATGAATAAAGCTATTTGGTGCTATGCCGAAGGGCAACAGGGGAATTGGGAAGCCATTTGTCTGGATTTCGATTTATCGGTCCAAGGAGAAAGCTTCGATGCGGTGTACAGGGATCTGCATGAATCAATCCTGATGTACCTGGACTATATCGAAGGGTTGCCGAAAGATGAGCAGGCACAGTTTTTGAATCGCAGGGTTCCCCTCGGCCTCCGTCTGAAGTTTATCTCAAACCTTTTCCTGTCGACATTCAAACGGAACGGCAAAGATCGCGCCAGTTTCCTGGTCCACTCTCAAGCGTGAAGTACCGAGATTTTTTGAAGGTTCTCACAGCCAATGGTTTTGTCGAGATTCGTCAAGAGTCACGACATCATCAGTTTGAGGGATACGTGGATGGGAAACGGCGCATGGTAACGGCTGCTTACAGTCAGCCCGGAGAAGATATCAAACCACGAAATCTCGCCTCAATGATCAGGCAATCAGGGTTGCCGAAAAAACTCTTTGACTGAGACTTATCTGCGCTACGCTCTCGGAAGAATATCCCCCAATGTCTCAGCCCATGGCCTGCCGCCTTGTCATGAGCCTGCGGCTTTCTGGCTGAACGGCAAGCTTGCGGTTCACAAGGAGGCGACAGGTTTGTGATAGGATGCCAACACCAACGAGAATGCTGAAAATGACAGAATTATCGCATTTCATTACACCGTCAGCGAGGGTCGCCATTGCTGCTTTTTTGCATGATCTTGGCAAGTTTGCCGAGCGGGCAAACATTGATGTTACCCAACAAACACTAGAAAACAACCAGCAAATGTATTGTCCACATCATAAAAGTTCAACAGATGATAGAGGCTGGTTTTCCCATAAACATGCCGCCTACACGGCTATTGCCTTAGATCGGATTGAACGACATCTGCCATCGTTACAGGGCTGTGAAGTGGAGCCTTTTGCTGCCTGGGGTTCGAGAAATGTTGACGATTCATTTATCAACGGTGCCGCCAAACATCATAAACCCGAAACCTTTCTACAGTGGGTTATCGCTACCGCTGATCGCGTCGCCTCCGGTTTCGAGCGCAATGAATTTGAGCAATATAATGCGGCAAGGGAAGGGACAGCTACTGGCAAGAATCATTACACGGCTCGGCAACTGACGCTATTCGAACAAATCAGATTAAACGATACAAACCGCGAACAAACGTACGATTATCGCTACAGACTCAAACCGCTTTCTCCGGATGCATTAATACCTGTACTGGCAGAAGGCTATGAACCTGACAATCGGGAACAAGCGCAACGAGAGTATCTGGAACTTTGGAACGGATTTACTGAATCGCTCGAAAAAATTCCTGAATCTCATCGCGATAATCTGCCGCTTTGGCTGGATCATTTTGAATCATTATGGGGTTGTTATACTCACGCCATACCATCCGCTACCGCGTTCAATACTCGCCCGGACGTTTCTCTCTACGATCATTCCCGTGCAACGGCTGCCTTGGCTGTTGCCCTGTGGCGCTATCACCACGAGCGTAGAGATAATATCGAACAGATCACAAAATTGATGCGTAATCGTGGCGACTGGGATGAACGGAAGCTGCTCCTCATCCAGGGAGATTTTTTTGGCATCCAGGATTTTATTTTTGCCACAGGAGGCGAGACGGAAAAACGAGCAGCCAAGTTGTTGCGGGGACGTTCATTCTATGTTTCTCTCCTGATGGAATGCGCTGCTCTGAAGATCCTGGATGAACTGGGATTGCCATCGACCAGTCAGATTATCAATGCCGCGGGGAAGTTTCTCATTGTTGCTCCGAATACCGAACAGGTACGCAAGACGCTGAAAACCGTTCAGCAGAAGTTGAATAATTGGTTTCTGAAAAATACCTGGGGAATTTCAGGTATAGGAGTGGTGGATTTACCGGCCTGTTGCAATGACTTTTTGAAGCAGCCAATTGATCATGGGCAAAAGGCCTCTTTGCTAGAGATCCCTTTTCAACGACTTATGAAAAGGCTGCTTGAAGAGCTAGAACGCGCCAAGTTGAAACGTTTTGATTTGTGCAATCAGAGACCGGAAGCAGCAATTTTTTCTGACTTTTTGAATCAGTTTGACGATAGGGGAGTTTGCCGAATTGATGGTCGTTCCCCGGCAACGGAAGATATGAACGGAATGTCTTTGAGCGAATTGGCCTATGATCAGATCAAGATAGGAGAATATCTGACCAAGTCCCAGCGATTACTGATAACCCGTAAAAATCCTGACAGCATGACATTGAAAATACCTCTTTTTGATTATTACGTAAGTTTTACACAGGACGAAGAAATAACAGGCCAATTCAGCCAATTGGCTGAAGATGAAAACTTGTTGCGTGCCTTTGATTTCTCCTTACCTCAATCCGGCGATGAGATCCTCTGGAACGGGTATGCTCGTCGTTCTATCAACGGCTATGTACCCAGATTCGGCGAGAATGACGTTGCCAATGAAAGCAGATACAAATCTGTAGATGAGACAGTAGAACTGGAAGCCATAAAGTCACTGAATCATATTGCGTGTGAAGATGATGGGATCAATGCCCTGATGACCATCAAGGGCGACGTGGATAATCTGGGTTTGATTTTTCAACAGGGACTCGTTCGGACAGGTGCCGGTGGAGGGGATGTTTCCGTGGAAGGATTGACCTTTGCCAAGATGTCGGCTTTGTCACGGCAGATGAACGCCTTTTTTGCGATTTATCTGCCCTACCGATGCCAAAAGGACTATCCCAATACATATACCGTGTTTGCAGGCGGAGATGATTTTTTTCTGATTGGCCCCTGGTATTCACAGATCAAACTGACCAAGGACATGTGTCGGTGGTTCAAGGAATATGTCGCACACAATCCCGAAGTGCATTTTTCTTCCGGTCTGGTTATGACCAAACCCGGCTTGCCGATTCGTTATCTGGCCGAACAGTCTGAGCGGGGTCTCGAAGTCGCCAAACAATATAATCCTGAAAACTACCAACCGTTGCCTAAGAACGCTGTGACCTGCTACGGCCATACCATCGACTGGGATGGCTTTACTGAACTGCTCAATCAAGCGGAAGCACTGGAAAATTTCAAAGATGAGCTTGGTAGCGAGCTTAGTACGGGTTATCTGTATGGCCTGCTGCAATTTGCTGATATGCAAGCGGAGATTAAGCGAGAAAGGGAAAATGCCAACCCGGAAAGCGCTTTATGGCATTCCTGGTTTGCCTATCGGACCAGGCGGATGCTGGAGCGCATTCGCGGCCTGGACGATGAACAGAGGCGAGAATTGCAAGGCTGGCTGGCTGATGCCATTGCCCATCGGGGAATCGAGAAATACGCCGATGTTTATAAAATAGCCTTGTTTACCTATCTCTATAAAAATCGTGGAGAGGATTAACGTCATGAATAATCCACAACGGGACGCTGGAAGGCGAGATAGCAGGAACAATCCTCAGCAGTCTTCATTTGATAAACAGCAGATCAAGCTGGCCCCAGGGAATCTGCCGACCGATCTGTTCTGCAAAGTTGCGGAGGATGCAGCCAAAGATGTCGCTCAGTGGAAAGAAGAGGGACAATGCGTGGGTAGAGATGCCAGCAAGTCAACGCAGTTACGCAAATTCTATGACGAAATTTGTATGTGGAACAGCAAGGTCCAGCAGGAGCCTGAACGTTTTGAGGAGGTGCTTCCCTTTATCCTGATGCTGAAAGCCAAAGTGGCTTATGCCAAAGGACGAAAGCATGTAAACGGCAATTATTTTACTCTGCTCAATCATTGTCTGACGGAGATTGAAAACAATCCTTGCCAGGAAACTCTGAATAATCTGAAGTTCTTCATGGAAGCATTTACCGGATTTTATAAAGTGTACGGCCCTAAAAATTAGGAGTCTCAATATGAAACTTGTTGCAATCAAAACTCTGACCGGAGAAATCGAATTAATCACTGGTTTACATATCGGTGGTGGAGATGCGGATATGCACATCGGCGGCATTGATAATCCCGTTATTAAACATCCCGTGACTCAGGAACCCTATATTCCAGGGTCCAGCATCAAGGGGAAAATGCGCAGTCTGCTTGAATGGGAACTGGGAGTGGTCGGCGATACAAGAGGCAAACCCATCAGCTATAAACATATTGAAGAACTGACTGCTAATCAGCAAGCAGACGCGAAAGATATTATCAGGTTGTTCGGTGGCGCGCCGGAAAGTGGTGATAGTACCGTGTCTTTGGTTGAAGAAATTGGCCCCACCCGCTTGGCGTTCTGGGATTGTCCCCTTGATCCCAAGTGGATAGAAGATATACGTAACAAGAATCTTCTGCTGACGGAAGCCAAGATGGAAAACAGCATTGATCGTATCAAAGGCATCGCAGAAAATCCCCGTCAAACTGAGCGTGTCCCTTCAGGGGCAAAATTTCAATTTCGATTGACAGTGCGCGAGCATGATGGTGATGGGGATTTGCTGGATGTTGTTCTCAAGGGTTTGCGGTTACTGGAGATTTCGGGACTTGGCGGGTCAGGCTCCCGTGGCTACGGCAAGGTGAAATTCAACCATTTGGAGTGCAATGGTGACTCTTTAGATGAGCGATTGGAAAATACCATGCCGTTTAATTCGGCTGCCTGATAGCATATTCGCATGAAAGAATATCGCATTGAACTGACGCCTCTATCGGCTTTTGGCTCCTTGCTCAGAGGGGATACGTTGTTTGGTCAGATGTGTTGGGCCATAGCGAATCGTTATGGTGAAGAACGATTGCGGGAATTACTGGTCGATTATTCAACGCATCCTTTCGCTGTTTGTTCGGATGGTTTCCCAAATGGATACTTGCCCCGTCCTTCATTGCCCATCCGGTATTTTACTCCACAGGAAGGTGATGACCGTAAGGTGATTAAGAAAAAACGGTGGATCCCTAAGAAAGATACGAGCAAGCCATTGTCTCAGTGGTTGCACAATGCCAAATCCGATAAGGATCTGGTTGGCGAGAATGGCAATCAACAACAGCCTCACAACAGTATCAACCGACTGACAGGAACTACTGGTGGGGATATGTTCGCACCCTACCATCAACCGCAGACCTGGTATCAATCTGATACCCGGCTCGATATTTACTTGCTGCTTGATGAAATGCGATTGCTTCTGGCTGAAATCAAAACCATATTCATCGATATAGGGACATTTGGTTATGGCAGGGATGCCAGCATCGGATTGGGAAAATTTGAATGCACGAACTTTTCTGAATGGAATTTCCCATTGCCAGAAGAGGCCAATGCTTGTATGACATTGGCGCCTTGTGCCCCACAAGGGTTAGGTCTGGATAATGATCGAAGCTATTACAACGTGTTTACACGTTTTGGTCGACATGGAGATGTTGCCGCTCACAAGCAACACGGGCCATTCAAAGCTCCTGTTTTGCTGGCCGACACCGCTGCCGTCTTTTCGCCTATGCCGCTGATTGGTCAAAGGTATCTCGGTCAGGCTTTAGGAGGAAACGGTGAGCTGTCTAGGACCATACCAGCAACCGTACATCAGGGCTATGCACCGTATATCCCGGTTCATCTCTCGGCCCAACAGCAGGAGACGGCATGAAATTTTTACGGGAACATCGATTACTAATCACAACCGTAACGCCGATACACATAGGCTGTGGGGAGGATTATACGCCTACCGATTACGTCATTGACGAGAATACCCTGTTTGCCGTTGATAGTGTGGCTGTTGCCGACGGCTTGCCACAAGTTGCACACAAGAAATTACGGGAAATGCTGAAGGGAACTGTGCGAGATGATGCCTTGAAACAAATACAGAAATTATTCTACGAACAGCGCGAGTCATTAATGGCAAAGGCGACTCATTACTTGCCGGTTGCCAAGGGTGTTGCTCATCTGTATGAGGATCGAATTGGAAGTGTCGCCCAACGCCAGGAGAACGGCAACAATGTAATCAATAAACTTGAGATAGAGCGAACGTTGTATAATCCGATCAGCCAGAGACCGATCATTCCAGGGAGTAGCCTGAAGGGTGCGATTCGTACCGCGCTGCTGGATTTAATCAATGAAGGAAGGCCTGCCCGGCTAAACGAGACAAACCATAAGCTGCAGGAGCGGCTTTTTGAATATCAAATGGGCAAGTTGGAAAAAGATCCCATGAGGCTTATCAACCTCGCCGATACAAAGGAAGTGGGCGGTCATACAAAAACAAGTGAAATTCGTTTTGCAATCAATCGTTTTCGTCGTGCGTCGGTGCAGGGTAATCGTACAAAAGCCGAAGACAAAGGGCTGTATCAATTGTTAGAAACTATCCCCGAGTTGACCCTGCGCGCATACGAAAGCCGTTTGACCATTCAGGATATAAGTCAACTGAACCAAAGAGACACCGATAAATTGCCGAAAGCTGAGTTGCGTTGGACAATCCAAGACATTGCTTGTGCTTGCAATCAATTTTATCTGCCCCAGCTACAAAAGGAACTGGAAATAGTCGCAAATTATGTCACCTCTGACTGGAAAAGTCGCATGTGCAAACTTATCGATGAGGTTATCGTGCCACTGAAAGAATCCAATAAGGGAATGTTGTTGCGCGTGGGACGGCATAGTGGGGCTGAAGCCGTCACCCTGAATGGAGTGCGGAACATAAAAAATGAGTCACAACCTCGTACCTTCTGGCTGGCAGCCGAGGAACAGAATGCATCTTCGAAAATGGTTCCTTTCGGGTGGTTATTGATTGAAATCGATCCCACTGACGATCTGCACTCAATGCTAGAGGAATTCACCAGGCAATCAAGCGAGGCGGACCGGCGGTGGCTGAAGTCACAACAGGATCGTGTAAAAGCTATACAGGCTAGACTGCGCCAGCAAGAACAGGATGAGAAGGAGAAAGTCCGGAGACAAGAACAGGCACGCTTGGCCAAAGAGAAAGAGGAGCAGGAACGGCAAGCGCATTTGGCTTCCATGACAGAAGAACAGAGGGCCGTTGAAGAGTTAAAGTCATGGACCGAAGAAGATCGAGCGAAACAGGAACTCAAGCCACAAGGTCGTGTCCCGTGCCGTTTAAATGAACTGCTGAACAAGGCAACTGATTGGCCAATAGAATCCAGGGTCGCTCTCTGTGATTTGGCGGAAAATATCTACCGTGAGCTGGGAATGCTGAAAGGGAAGCAAGGCAAAGATCGAAAGGCGAGAATCCAAAAGTTAAGAGAATGATCCCAATCCATCCTCAACCGTGCCTGCCGTTGGCGCAGTATCGGTTCAAGTTCCGAACGACGGACGATATCCGGTTGCCGGGCTACTCGGGTTCTGCTTGGCGAGGTGCCTTTGGCCATAGTCTCAAGAAACTGGTCTGTGTGACCCGTGAGCCGCAATGCGAATCCTGCCTGTTGTACCGTCATTGCAGGTATCCCTATTTCTTTGAAACGCCGCCTGACCCCGCCGTCGGCAAACTCCGGAAATACAATGCCGTACCGCATCCCTTTGTGTTGTCGCCTGGCTCTACTCTACATGGTCAGTTGGCGGCCGATACCGAGCACATGCTGGATGTGACGTTATTTGGGCATGGCAATCAGCATCTTCCCTATATTATTCATGCTCTCGATAAAGCGGCACAGCAGGGTATCGGAAAGCAGCGCGGGGCACTCGAATTACTTGAAGTTCAACAGCAAGTCGATGATGACTGGGATGTGATCTATCGGCCAGGTGGGCAACTGAACTCTCATCAGGTGGAATCCATCAATTTGCCGGATTGTCCAACGCAATTCAAAATCCGGTTGCTCACACCCTTGCGTATGAAAGTCCATGGCCGCCTTGTTACGCCCGATGCTTTTACCTTCAAGGTCCTGTTTTCCACGTTATTGAGGCGGATTTCTCTACTCACTGCATTCCATAGCGACACCCCGCTTGAAACAGATTTTGCGGGATTGAGCCGGATGGCTGAAGCGATTCCTATCACCAGTCATGAATTGCGTTGGCATGAATGGACCCGCTATTCCAGTCGTCAGGGCAGCCTGATGCAACTTGGTGGTCTGTTGGGTACGGCTGCATTCGAGAGCAGCACATTGGCTCATTTCTGGCCTTATATCTGGCTTGGACAATGGACCCATGCAGGCAAAAACACGAGCATGGGTTTGGGCAAGTATCAAATTATCGGAGTGGACTGAGGCGATCCTTTTCCCACGGTTTTCTCTCTTCCCGTCATGCCCACAGGTGTGAGCGGGAATCCAGAATCTTTCGTTCTCCGAGTCGGCTTTCCAATACACAGGACTAGATGCCTGTTTCCGCGGGCATAACGGACTCGCCGGGTCATTAGCTATTTTCCCATTCTGTCAACGAATGAGAAAATATTGACAGCTGTTGCCCGGCAAGCTTGCGAAGTCTGAAGCCCCTTGAACCTGTTCGGTAAAATGCCGTGTATCATCATTGGTCACTGGTCCTCCGGGGGAGGCAAAATCATGGAACGCAGATTTTACATTGCCGCCTACGATATTTCGGATGGGCGTCGTCTGTGCCGGGCGTTGAACGTTCTCAAGGACTATTCGACGGGTGGCCAAAAGTCCGTCTTCGAATGCGCTCTTTCGGTCGGCGAGCGAACCGAGCTTGTTGACCGGGTAGAGAAGGTCATCGACCCTGAGAAGGATCGTTTCTGCCTGCTTTGTCTTGAACCGAAGGCCCGTGTGCGTACGATGGGCATCGCAGTTTCTCTAAAAGATTCCGACTTTTTTTACGTGGGGTGAAGAGCCGTGAGCACGTTGTACGTTGACCGCAAGAACATTGAACTTCGCCTCGATGGGGGGCGTCTCCGTGTGTACGAAGGTGGCCATTTCACCACGACCATTCCCGTGGCGATGCTCGATCAGATCGTGATTCGTCGGCATGCCCTTGTGGATACCCGCGTGTTGTCGGCGCTGGCCGAGCATGGTGCCGGCTTTATCGTGATTGATCCCCTCCGGGATAAGAGGACTGCATGCTTGGCTGGTGTGGGCCAGACAATGGCGGGACGAAGGGTGTCTCAATATGCTCGATCATCGGATGAAGCATGGTGTTCAGGGTGGGCCAGGACGTTGGTACGTTCAAAGGTCCAACGACAGCACCAATTTCTGACTCGTGCGTTGCTGCAGCGTCCGGACCAACGTCACGATCTTTGTCGCGCCTTGGATGGATTGAAAAAGGCGCTTGCGACACTTCATGATGAAACAGCATTGAGCTGTGCAAGCATACGTGGCATTGAAGGATCGGCATCGGCAGCTTACTTTCGAGGATTCCGTTCGTTGTTCGCCCCCTCGCTCAGGTTTCTGGATCGCAATCGAAGGCCTCCCCGTGATCCTGTGAATGCCTGCCTGTCGTTGGCGTATACGCTTGTGCATGCGGAGACAGTCAAGGCCATTCGTTTCGCTGGCCTCGATCCATTGATCGGGTTTTACCATGAACTTCTTTTTGGCAGAGAATCATTGGCATGTGATCTGGTCGAGCCGCTTCGTCCGCGCATGGATGAATGGGTGTGGAGTCTTTTTCGTGAACGAACCCTTCGTGTTGAGTCGTTTTCAGAAATGGGCGAAGGTTGTCTGCTGGGAAAGCAGGGGAGAAAGGCGTTTTATGCCAGCTATGAGACCGTTGCGATGAGTCTTCGCAAGCAGTTGAGGCGAATGCTTCGTCTGGTCGTGCGCGCCCTTGAAGTCGGTCCATTGAGCGAACGAAGCGAAACGGCATGACTTCAGAACGCAAGGCATTCTATATTGACGGCCACCGTGCTGCCCGCGTCATGCGTGATGGGCCAGCGCTACGCGTTCGAATGTTGCAACGAGCCGATTTACTGATACCATTTCATAGACTCTGTCGCGTCGTGGTCATGGGGCCGGTTGTTTGGTCTTCTCAGGCACTCCGTGGCTGCATCGATGCGTCGATTCCGGTCAGCTTTCTCTCGCGGAACGGAAGGTTGCAGGAAACTTTGTTGTCGCCAATGACGGCAACCTGTGTTTTCGGGATTGCCAGTGCGCTTGAGACCTGTTGTGAGACGTTCGATTCGGCGGCAGATGGTCATCGACTGTGGATCGATTTGGTTGGTCGACAGGCGCAATTGAGATACGCGTATGAATCAGGCTTGACCTTTTATAGTGCTAGTGTCGCCCTGCTCACGGCTATCACCGACTATAGAGACAGACACTATGCTCGGGTTCCGCATTTGAAGCAATTTGATCAGCGGATACTGGGACTTTTGAAGGCGCATCTGCTGTACCTTTTTCACCGTGATGCGTTCCCTCTCCCGTGGTTGCCGGTTTTAGAAAAATTGCGCATCGATCTTGTGAACGACTATGCCTCTGTCCTGTTCTGGAGTCTTCAGCAACCCAAGCAACGTTTTCTGAAGAGAGCATACAGACGTGCGCGGCGTCGTGGGTGTGTGAAAGCGGAAATTCCATTAAAAGCCGCTCCGGATTTTTATGAATCACAGAGTGCTCTCATCGAGAGACATTTTGTGAAACTCTTAAGACAACATTATAGTCAACTCCGGGAGGCGCTTGGTTGTCGTGTCGATTACTAGAAAACGACGATTTCTGATATGTTATGATATTGCAGATCCGAAACGTTTGGTACGAATGCATCGCTTGCTCAGTAAACATGCTCTGCCGGTTCAGTATTCCGTGTTCATGATGCACACTCATGTCCTGAAACTGGAATCGCTGCTTGGAGAATTGGAGACGATCATTAAACAGACGGAAGACGATGTGCGTGTCTACACTTTATCCGATCAACATGCCCCCATTGTGTCAGGCCGTGCCATTATGCCTGATGGTTTGGCGTTGATTGATTCGCAAGCCGACCTGTTTCAGAATAGGGCGGCATAGCTCACTTGAGCAGGAAGGAGGGGGAACTTTTTGTATGCGTGGAATATTGGAGACCTTGTTTGTAACCCGTTGATGTAATGTGCGAATTAACGGGTAGCGGTTTGAATCACAGACCTGATGAAGAAGGGATTAAGACT
>VYFB01000028.1 GCA_009842645.1 Nitrospira sp. SB0677_bin_15
CGCCCGACCCGCCCGCGAAGTTGGTGGAGTTGAGCCAACCCGAACCGGTCGGCGTGCTCGATCACCATCACCGTGGCATTGGGCACGTCCACGCCTACTTCGATCACCGTCGTGGCCACCAAAACGTGGACATCGCCGGCCCGGAACGCGTTCATGATTTGGGCTCGCTCATCCGACTTCATGCGTCCGTGGATAATGCCCACGTTCATCCCGGCAAATTCCGTGGACCGTAAGCGTTCCGCAGCCTGCATCACCGCTTCGAGGTCGAGCTTTTCGGATTCTTCCACCAACGGATACACGATGTACGCCTGCCGTCCTTCGTTGACTTCCTTCCGCACCAACTCGTACGCCCTGGACCGCGCGTTGCGGCGAAAGACGCGTGTCCGGATGGGTTGGCGCCCGGCAGGCAATTCGTCGATGACGGACACGTCAAGGTCTCCATAAATAGTCATGGCCAAGGTGCGGGGGATCGGGGTGGCAGTCATCACCAGGACGTCGGGGTACAGGGCTTTCTCACGCAGCTTCCCTCGCTGGAGCACGCCGAATTTGTGTTGTTCATCCACCACCACGATTCCCAACTTGGCGAATTGCACGTCCTGTTCCAACAGCGCGTGCGTCCCCACGATGAGTTGCACGTCACCCGCGGCGATGCGCGCCAACACGGCGGCCCGTTCCTTCGGCGACGTCCCACCAGTCAGGAAGGCGACGGACACGTCAAGCGCGTCCAGGTATGGACGGATCGTCGACACGTGCTGTTCCGCCAGAATCTCGGTCGGGGCCATCAAAACGGCCTGATACCCGTCCCCGCAAGCCCCCAACATCGCATGCAGGGCCACGATGGTCTTGCCCGACCCCACGTCGCCCTGGAGCAACCGGTTCATGGGCCGGGCCGCGCGCATATCCGCTTCAATCTCGGCAAGCACCCGTTGTTGGGCGTCCGTAAGTTGAAAGGGCAAATGCTTCTGCAACGGTGTGGTGTATGCCCCGGAAAGCCGGAAGGCAATGCCGGGTGACGCCGATTGACGCAGACGCTGCCGAAGTGCTAACGCCAGTTGCAGGAGAAAGCCTTCTTCAAAGGCCAACCGGTGATGCGCCGGCGTCTGCCAGTCGTTCAACAAGGACAGGTCCGAACCCGTGCAGGGAAAATGGAGCGACATAATGGCCGCATTCAGCGAAGGCCACTGGTGTTGCTCCAGGAGACGTGAGGGAAGCGGGTCCTGCAAATCGGAGCCGTACGTTTCCAGCAGGCCCCACAGAATCCGTCGAAGCTGCCGGGAACTCAGCCCGCGCGTTTCATGATACACCGGAACGATGCGCCCTACGTGAAGCAGCAGGTCTTCATCCTCATCCACCACTTCATACTGCGGGGTCCGCATTTGGACCCCGGCCCCACGGCGGTGCCTCACCACCGGCCCACTGAGCACCACGCGCAACCCATTCTTGAGGACGTCATCGAGATACGGCTGGTTGAAGAACACGACTTCCACGGCACCCGTTTCATCCTGAACCGACATCGTGAACAAAGTCATATTGCGTCGTCGCGTCCGCCGGAGTCCGGCATGGTGGATGGTTCCGGCTATTGTGGCTTTTTCCTCGGGAACCAATTGAGAAATGGACACAATGCGCGAACGGTCTTCATACCGCCAGGGTAAAAACCACAAGGCGTCCTCAATCGTACGAATTCCCAATTTTTCCAGTAACAGCGCACGCTTGGGTCCGACCCCCTTGGCAAACCGGATATCGGTCTCGTGCAACGTACGGTTCGGTGCCTCGTGGAGCTTCTTCGTGCCCCGCGAATCATGTTGCTCGGCCGTTACTTTACGATCCACGTGGGGTTCCGGGTCTGGCAGGGAATCTGAAACCTGCTGAAATGCCATGGCAGATAAACGACCCAGGACCTGCCTGGCCGTCTCCAATCGGTTCGGGGTCCGTGCCGAACCTCCCTGCTCCTGAAACAAAAAAAGCAGGAACAATAGTTCCGCTTCGACGCGGGCAGGAAAGACCGTGTTCCGCAAGGCTTCCACGATTTGTGAGGAAACGAA
The DNA here is from genome assembly GCA_009842645.1 of Nitrospira sp. SB0677_bin_15. Classification (GTDB taxonomy): domain Bacteria; phylum Nitrospirota; class Nitrospiria; order Nitrospirales; family UBA8639; genus Bin75. The sequence goes on from VYFB01000028.1 coordinate 2,043, forward strand.
CGAAGCAAGCTGTGTCGTGGATGAGACCGGGTTCCCTCTATTCTCATAGGCTGTTTGAACCGGGTCATTCAACCTGTCCAACAGCGCCTGCAATGCCTGGGAGATCCGGGCGTTCGTCTCCATGCCGGAGCGAATCATACAATAGATAACGGCCCCGGACAAAGCCCCTTCGACTCCAGACTGCCGTTCATTCTGAGCGTAGCCCCGTAGGGGCGAAGTCGAAGAACGCTCCACTCCGTTACACTCAGGGCAGGCCCTTCGACTGGCTCAGGACCGACGGCTTCTCCCCCCGTTCGTCCTGAGCGTAAGGCGCAACGCGCCTGAAGTCGAAGGAAGCGTAGCGAGAGCAAAGTCGAAGTACACTCAGGACAGGGTTGTCAGACGAATCAACGGTATGGTATCAAGCAGAACGTTACGTTTTAAGAAAAGGAGTCATTGTCATGGCTTTTGCTTGTGTAGTGTGCGGGAAAAAACGCATGAGCGGAAATAACGTCAGTCACGCCAATAACAAAACGAAGCGGGTCTTCCGGCCTAATCTCCAAACCGTTCGAGCGTTACTCAACGGCACGGCGCAACGCATTCGGGTCTGCACCCGGTGCCTGCGATCCGGCCTGATTCAAAAGGCGTAAGGCCTCTCTCCGGCAGTCTGCTTCACTCCCAAACACCACATGAAATTTCCTCTCTCTTGACGGGAGAAGATTAACGCCTCGCTCTTCTCCTCTCCCTTGATGGGAGAAGATTAAGGTGAGGCCCAGCCCTCTCCCATAGGGAGAGGGAACGGTTAGGCTGCCCGAAACTGAAGCGCAGCGGAATTGATGCAATACCGCAAGCCGGTCGGCGGCGGGCCATCATTGAAAATATGACCCAGGTGCCCGTCGCAACGCGCGCAGTGTACTTCGGTTCTGGGATACAACAATTTCCAATCGGTTTTGGTTCCCACAACCCGCTCCGATAGCGGCTGCCAGAAACTCGGCCAGCCGGTGTTGCTGTCATACTTGGCTTCCGAGGAAAACAACGCCAGGTCACAACCCGCACAATAGTAGGTGCCCACGTCCTTACTGGCATGATAGCCATTGGAATACGGCCGTTCCGTCCCTTCCTGGCGAAGCACGTAGTACTGTTGAGGAGTCAGGGTCGCCTTCCATTCCTCGTCGTTTTTGACGACTTTCACGATTTCCCCCTGGGCCTCTTTCGTCGTGGCCAACACGGGCGAGAAACCCATGGCCTTCACCAAGAGGCACAACCCCGCCAATGCCCCCATCCGCAAGACAGTCCGTCTTCCGATCTCCATATGCCTCTCTCCTTTCTGCTACCCGCAAACCCGACGCTTCTGACCAGCCTGTTGTTGCCAGCATGCTCTCGCTGATTCAGTCTACTCTTCAGCAAGCCGTGATGCCAGAGGAGGAAAGACGTCGAAAGGCAAAGAACCTCTACCCGAACAAAAGCGAGAGCAGGTCGTTTGGTTTTTCACAATAGTAGTCGGGGTTGAGGGCTGATACTTTGTCCCGGTTGCCGTAGCCGTAGCCGACTGCGCAGGCAGACACCCCGGCAGCCTGGGCGGCCCGTACGTCGTTCGTGCTGTCGCCTACGAGCACGGCTTCTTCCGGTCGAACCGAGAGGCGATCCAGGATGCGCAACAACATTCCCGGATCGGGTTTCAGATCGGACTGGTCGCGGGGACCCTCGATTGCGGCAAACAGGTCCTTGACCTTCAAGCCTTCGGTGATGCGCAGGGTGTATTCCAGCGATTTATTCGTAGCCAGGGCCTTCATGCGCGTATCGTGCCCGTCAAACAATTGGTCCAAGCCGGGATACAACTGCGTGGTGTCCAGACAATGCGCGAGATAATGCCCGCGGAAGATCCGCAGCGCTTCTTCATAGCGCGCCTCATTGGCCTCCCCGACGGATAAGCGCAACAGCCGTTTGACCCCGTCGCCCACGAAGGTAAAAATCCGTTCGGTAGACAGCGTGGGTAAATCCAGATCCCCGAGCGTGAGGTTCACAGACGCGGCAATATCGTACTTGGAATCAATGAGGGTCCCGTCAAGATCAAAAATAACCAACCGAACGGAGTCCGTGAGGGCGCCGCGTTTCATGATCGGCCGGCGTTGACGAGATCGTCCCTGAGCCTGCGCAACGTCCGGGCGCGGTCGTCGCTGGTTTCACGGAGCATGGCGTCCTTGACAAAGTCCGCCAGGCGGCTCCGACCCACGTGCGGAGGAAACACCGGCGACACCATTTTCCATTGATTACCCACGGCCCGGATACGAATGGAGAACTGTTCCTCCCGCGGTTCCGGCACGAACGTGGCGGTTTCCATGTGAACGACGCCAAGGACCTGAAAGGTGACGGGAATGAGCGCTTCCGTGCTGCTTATGATCGTCCATTGCGTGACGTCGTCGCTGACCGAATACTTGCGGATCACCACAAACCGTTCCCAGGCCGGCTCCTCCCGGTCCCAAGCCACGTAAGGCCGGACCGCTTCGTATGAGTGCGCCGTCAACCGGGCTCCCCGTTTATCCAACGACAGATATTTTTTGATCACCTTGGCCGGATCGTTGGTCAGGTCGCCCGTCAGGCCCAAAACGGACGCGGAAATAAAGCACGCGACCACAACCAAGCCGACAAGGCATAGCAAGATTCTCACGGGGCCACCTATCGTTTTCTTCTTCACGTGAGGCAGGACATGGTTCTTGATGCTCCATTTAGCATAAGACGACGCGGCTATGGATACGGAAAAGACGAATGCCCCCTCACCCCAGCCCTCTCCCTCATTGGGGAGAGGGAGTTGTCAGGGAACAACAAGTTCTCAGCTTTTCGGAAGAAAATCTTCGACGATGACCACCCCTTCAGGCGGATTCAGGATCAACACTGCGTCATCCAGGCCCTTGTTGACTTTGAAGCCGGAGAACTGAAAGATGGACACGTTACCATTGTTTTCATGCAAGGCGAGGACTTGAATCATATAGGTACGCGGTTGGACTTCCACCACGATCTTGACGAGTGACGACGGCGGCGCACCGGCCACGGGCTTAGGGATCAGCGTTACCAACGGCAAACCGCCTTCCCCTTTCTCGCCGTCTCCCGTGGGTTGCGGGGTAAAATGTTCGGCCAGTTTCCCGATTCCTTGGAGCAACCGGAGTGGGGCTTTGGTCGAAACCATCATCGTAAGACTGCCCTTCAGCACCTGATTGTGGGCAGGCACGTACATGGCTACCTGATCCTCATGCACGTAGATGTGCTCCACCGAAGGGTCCAGGTAATCCCAGCGGAGACGGCCCGGTTTTTTGAGATAGACACGACCGGAGGAGCGGACCGGCGTATCGAACCCTTGAATGCGCGTTTCCTGCACAAAGTCAGCCTGGAAATCCCGGATCTGCGCGTATTGCGCATCGACGCGATTGACCAAGGCTCCAAGTTCGTCGCTCGCCTTGGCCTGTGCGAGCGCCGGTACTTCCACTAACACGCACCACAGCAAGATCCATATCGATTGCTTCATCCCACCTCCTCTTCAAGTGCCATCCGGCGACCCAGGACTTCACGACGGCCATCGCGGCCCGGTGCGCTTACGATACCTTCTTCTTCCATCTGTTCAATCATGCGTGCCGCCCGGGGATACCCAAGCCGCAACCGGCGTTGGATGAGTGACGCAGAGGCCTGCCCGGAGGTCAACACGACTTCCCTCGCTTGCTCATAGATTTCGTCGCGTTCCTGGTCTTCATCGACGATGACCTGTTCCTGAAACGCCGGTTCGTTGCAGAAGTCCGGACCGGCTTGCGTCTTCACGTACTCGACAACCCGGCGAACTTCGTCGTCTGAGACATAGGAGCCGTGCAGCCGCGTCAGACGGCCGGTACCCGGCGGCAAATAGAGCATGTCTCCCCACCCGAGCAGAGATTCGGCTCCATTGGTATCGAGGATGGTCCGGGAATCGGTCTTGGACGAGACCTGATAGGCGATCCTGGTGGGGAAATTGGCTTTGATAAGACCGGTCACCACGTCCACCGAAGGACGTTGCGTGGCCAGGATCAGGTGAATACCCGACGCCCGGGCCATTTGCGCCAGCCGGGCGATTTTCTCTTCCACTTCTTTGGGCGCCGTCATCATGAGATCAGCAAATTCGTCGACTACCACCACGATGTAGGGAAGCGGTTGCGGGACCGACTCGTTTTGAAAATCACCGGCTTCCTCGGACCCGGTCTCTGACTCGATCCGGTTTGCGCTACCCGATTCCTGTTTCTGCGGGACGACACGCAGGTCGTCCCCTACTTTTTCGTTGTAAGCCTGGATATTGCGCACCCCGTATTCCGCGAGCAGACGATAGCGGCGCTCCATTTCCTGCAGGACCCAAGTCAGACCGCGTGCCGCGGCTTTCGGAGACGTCAGCACCGGATGCAGCAAGTGGGGGATCCCGTCATAGATCTGCAATTCCAAAACCTTGGGATCAATGAGCAACAACTTGACTTCGTCGGGATGGGCAGAGAAGAGGAGGCTCAACAACATGCTGTTCAATCCCACGCTTTTGCCCGAACCAGTTGCCCCGGCCACAAGAAGGTGCGGCATGGTCTTGAGATCCGCGACGCACGGCCGGCCGAAAATGTCCTTTCCCAGGGCCAGCGTTAATTTGGACCGGGACCGGGAGTATGCCTCGCTGGTCAGAATTTCCCGTAAGGCCACGGTTTCCTTGACCGGGTTGGGGACTTCAATACCCACAGTGGATTTGCCCGGCAGCGGGACGACAATCCGCACGCTCGGAGCCTTCAGGGCCATGGCCAAATCGTGGGCGAGCGTCACGATCCGCGCGACTTTGATGCCTGGCCCCGGCGCGAATTCATACATGGTAATGACCGGACCCGGATGCGCTTCGGTGACCTTTCCGGCAATCCCGAAGTTCTGCAACGTGTTCGTGAGGATTTGGGACTGCGACTCCAGGAGCTGATCCGTCTGCTGCGCATTCGAAACAGTAGGCGCCTCGAGCAGGGCGGGGGCCGGCAGGTGATAGCCTTTCGCCACCTTGCGGATCGCTTCGGGCCGCTGGCTGGCACGGAGGCTATCATGCGGGACGGCACACAGGCCGTCCCCTACGGAATAATCCGTCTCAGCGAGATCCGGCTCTGCGTCAAGAGACGGCTCTGCATGGGAAGCATCCTGTTTCAGAAACGAAAAGGTCGCCCTTCGCCCATCCAACTCCCTGTTGATTTTGAGCGGTTTATTGGCCTTGGGTTGCGAGCGATCTTTCCACCAGGAGGGCCACTGCAAAGCGGAAGGCCACCGCAAAACGGGACGCCGTACCAGTGCCCCCATCTTGCCCACGCTCTTGGGAATACGTTCGAATCTGGCTGAGAGGGAAAAAGGCGTGAGGAGCAAGAGAGAAACGAGCAACGAGGCTCCCAGGAGGATCGTGGTGCCCCACCGGCCGAACAAGGGTTCCAGCTTGCCGGCTGTCCAAACGCCCGCGTGCCCGGCATAGACACCCGAGGTGATCCCATCTTCCAAAGCCTGTACGGAGACGGGATGATGCAACCACACAAGCGTGCTCAACCCCAGGATGAGCAGCACGGAGCCCAGAATCGTCGTGACGGATTTGTGCTCCGTCAGGAACATGCGAATGGCATACACAAGGATGGCAATCGGGATCGCCAAGGCCGCGGAGCCCACGAGCCAAATCAGCCCCTTGGCAATATAGGCACCCACCAGCCCGACGAGGTTTTGCGGGCTGCCGCGTTCCACCACCGTGTCACTCTCCGGAAATCCGGACCAGCCGACGTCATGGAGTGAAAAGGACCACAGACTCAGAAAGATCAACACGGCCAGCGTGATGAGCAGAATGCCGACAATTTCCCGATTGATTGGAAGGGCGGGGCGAGGCGCTGCCGGCCTGGCGGACTTCTTGGCGGGCCTGAAAAATAGGCGCATAGACTGATTCTATCACATGGCTTCGACTTTTATCAACCAAATTACCTAGTGAAGAACCAGTAAACCACTCCATTCTCTCCTCTCCCTTGACGGGAGAGGATTAAGGTGAGGGTGATATGAGAGATTTGTGGATGCGTGCGGGATCCCCGCGGCCGTCACTCTGTAATCGTGAATTCCATGGTGCCGATCACATTGGGGTCGTACAGTTCCTGGCCGGGACTTTCAAAATAGAGCTTGACGAGATACTTGCCTTTTTTCCAGCCGTCTTCGGGCCGATAGATTTCCAGGTACCCCGCCTTTTCATTCATTTCCATGAAAAGAGCGTCGGTGCCCGTCAATTCTTCTGACGGAGTCTTTCCGTCCGGCATGTGAAACCACGCCGCCCGGTATTGCGAGGGCGCGTCGAGGGCCGAGACCGCAAAGACGAGATAGAAGATGTCCGTGTCCGCCGAAAATTCGGACGCGCCGGGGTCCACGGGTTCCACGTAGGCGTCATCCGTCATCCATCCCTGTCGCCCGAACGTGTCCCAAGGCACTTTAATGTCCCGGGCCATGGCGATCCATTTGAAGGCGGATTGTGGGCGCTGCCAATTTTCCTGATCCAGCGCCATCAGTTCGGTCGTGGCGGTCACGCTTCCTTCACTTTCCTTCGTGGCTGCCTGTGGCGTGAAACTTTTGTCTTCTTGCCCTACGGCCACTGAGGGCATCACGAGGGCGAACAGGAGCATGGCGAGGCCGATTCTGCTGGGGGATCGGTCAACGCGATGCACGTAACGTGCGGATGATGGTTTCCTGATCATGATACACCTGCCTCGGCCAAGGCTTGTCTCTAGTGTTACTTTACCGCTCTCGTGGCGTTTTCGCAATCGTTTGACAGCGGCGGATATGCGGAGCGAAGCACCAGCGTGGTCATCCTCAACAAAACACCAAGTTGTCATTTTGAGAGAAGAGACGACATCAGCCAGTCCCGCTACGACGGTTGAGCGAAGGACCCAAGTTGTCATTCTGAGCGAAGCGAAGAATCTGCTTTTCCGTCGTTGCGTTTCCAAACTACGAGATTCCTCGCTTCGCTCGGAATGACAACAACGGGGAATCAGAATGACAAATTTCGGTTTGGCAGTGCCCAAATCATACGTCACCATCATGCTGGAGTTTCCCAGTCCGTTGACAAATCTTTCCATCCAGGATTGCCGGCTTCAATGAGTTGAAGTTTTTTGGCACGAGTCCAGCTTTTGATCTGTTTTTCCCGGGCCAGCGCAGCCTGGACATCTCGGGTTTCTTCAAAATGAACGAGGCTCGTAATGCGATATTTTCTGGCGAATTGGCTGCCATCCCCCTGCTTATGCTCAAAGACCCGTCGAATGAGATTGTTGGTGACGCCTGTATACAACGTTTTCGACCGGCTACTCATAATGTAGACATAATAGTGTTTCATGGCCGTCACGGCGGGGGGGCGGCGACGCGGGTGGCGGCGATGGCGCGGCGGCGGCGTTCGACGATGCCGTCGGCGATTTCGGTGAGGTGTTGTTCCAGAATCATGCGGAGTGGGCTCCCACTGCGGTAATCGGCCGGGGCCATGAAATGCACGCGGTCGGCATGGTGCGCAAGGTCGTAACATTTTTTGAATGACCGGCGCGTGGGATCATCCGGGTTGTACACGGCCACGGCGAAGCCGCCGTGCTTCTTGATGACGGTGAAACACGGCACGTCGGTCGGGCCGTCGCCCACGTAGATCATATGCGGGAACGGCACGCGCCTGGCTTCTTCAGGCATGTGGTCGTTGACGTCCTGAGCCGGATCCAGCAGGTTTTTGTTAACCCGGAAGAGATATTGCGTTTTTTGCGTATGACTGATGGTGCGCTTGGGGAAACTGATGTGCCCGCCGGCTTCATCGAACTGACATCCCCAGATGGCCTTGGTCCACTTCGCGATCTCGCTGCCTGCCAGGATCGCTTCCAACCCCGAACTGACCACGTAGTGTTCTAAACGAATGTCCCATTCCTGATATTTGGGTTGTTGGATGATGGCATTCAATTCACCGAAACAGTCCGGGATGCCGGGGAAAAACGTGAGTTGTGTGCCCATCCCATGGAGATCCCGGTTGGAAAGGGTGCGAATCGCGTCGTGCTCCAGCATCCGCTTCATATAAGCGAGTTCCTGGTCGTAGCCTTGTTGTGTGATGAGCGCGGTACAGTTTTCCCAGAAGGCCTGCGGATCGAGCCCGGCATGCGGCAGGATCGTCTGATCCTGCATGTACTGCGGGCTCAGGGTGTGATCGAAGTCGTAGACGACGGCGATAATGTTTTGTGGTTCGGACAAACCAGGACCCATTGCCGGCGGCGAAACGGCTTAGAAGATCGCTTTGACCAGTTCTTGTATGCTGCGGTGCATGTCCGCGTCGTCCGTGATGGGCTGGGTCACCGCCACCTCGCAGGCCCGCTCAGGGGCCACACCCTGCCGTATGAGGGTGCCGGCGTAAATGAGCAGGCGCGTGCTGACGCCTTCTTCGAGCCCGTGGTTGCGCAGGGTCCGCACCTTGCCCCCGAGTTTGACAAGCCGTTGGGCCACGTTTTTGGCCACACCGGCTTCATGCTCGATAATTTTCGTTTCAACGTCCTCGGGCAGATACGTGAACTCGATCGCCATGAACCGCTGTTTCGTACTTTGCTTCAATTCCTTGAGCACGCTCTGGTAGCCGGGGTTATAGGAAATCACGAGCATGAAGTCATCGACCGCTTCAATGACCTGCCCGCGTTTCTCGATCGGCAGAAACCGGCGGTCGTCGCTGAGCGGGTGTACGACCACGGTGGTGTCTTTTCGGGCTTCGACGATTTCATCCAGGTAGACGATGGCCCCGTGTTTTACCCCGAGGGTCAGCGGGCCGTCCATCCATATCGTTTCTTCCCCTTTGAGCAAGTACCGGCCTACCAGGTCCGACGCGGTCAGGTCCTCATGACAGGCCACCGTAATCAGCGGGCGCTTCAACCTGTAGGCCAGGTGTTGTACGAACCGGGTCTTGCCGCAGCCCGTCGGGCCTTTGAGCATCACAGGTAGATGCTGTTGTGCTGCGATGTCGGCGAGCCCGATTTCACCGTTGATCTCTTCATAAAACGGCTCTTCGGTGATCCGGTATTGCTCGACGTCGATTTCGTGCCCTTTCACGTGTGCCCTGCGTTTCTTTCTGTCATTCCTGTCTGTATTCAGTTATTCGTCGGATTGCGCTACGCTAACCCATCCTGCATTGGGACATTACTTTGAAAGACAACCCCCTTAATCCCCCTTTTCAGGGGGACAGCAGATATTCTCCAGCGGGGAGAGTGAGAAAATCTGTTTCTAGCGCTTCGCGCCGAAGGCTCCGATGATCTGATTGCGTTCAAAGATGCCGCCGACCTCTTCATGGTTGGGACCATAAAACCGGCCTTCGAGCGTGGGGTCATCAAAGTCCGCCCCGAACCGGCCATCTCTGACCGGCAGATTCTGCCACGTCATATTCGGATAGATCTGCCGTCCATCTACCTCGGGCCGGGAATTCTGGATGTTGGTGAGGAACACGTCGATGTTTTCATTCATGAAATCATAGGCGAGCGTGGCATGGCCCCGCACGCCTATTCCGACTGAAGCGGATTGGCTGATTCTCCCGCCTATCACGACTCCCGTCCAAGTGGCGCTGCCATCGACCGGATTGGTGTCCGTCGCCATCCCGGAGGAGTGGGCCAAGCCATACCGCTCCCCGGTGATCACTTGCTGATAGTCCCCATAGTTGATGATCCCATGCGTGATGGTGTTGAGTTCCGCGCCAAACATACTGTACTGCATCCAGCCTTCATACGACAGCATATCCGTATCCACTTCCACGTACTCCGTCCGCAGGGTGTCCGTGCGGAAAAACGCGCCCAGGGACACACCCCGGTAGCGTTCCAGCGCACTGATTATCGGCTCCCCGGCGAAGAACCCTGAAGACTCGGCATCGGTTCTGGTGCTCAAGCGGACCCGGAGATACGCCTGGCCTAATACGTTGGAGAGACACGTTGTCCGGCCACAGGACGTGTGGCCACGGATTCGTTGTCCCGAGTCGTCGCTGGGCGCGAACACGAGATCGCTGACCAGCAGCGAATCTTGCAGACTCTGCACCGCACTCCGTTCAGATCGTGCCGTCTCGACGTCCAGCGGCTCCCCCATCATCGGCAGCAGAACGTTCCCGCCACAGCCGCTTAGAACCAGCACAAGGCCCATTACCATGAGGATTCGAAATCGTTTCATCAGGTACTCTCCTTTGAGTTCGGCACGTCCAAGACACAGTTCTTACATCCGCCGATGAAAGGTAGCCCACTTGTGTACCATCGTCAACTGTGGCAGCGTGGCTGCTTGCTTCGCTTGTCTACCCGAAAGAAGGCGTGCTATCATTTGATTATATTGGGTGCTATATTGCGACCCCTGCGAACTCCACCAACGTCCATTTTTCATCCCTTCATCATTGCGGTCTACTGAGAGATTTTCATGGCCCACGGCCCGACGGCAAGTCCTATGCTTCCGCAGTATTCGGACACGGCATCCCCTCCCGGCTTCTCTCTCGCGCCTCCGCTGAGCGAAGAGGTCCGGCGCTGCTCGGCCGTGCATGATGCCCTGCAAGCGGCACGGCTGTTCGAGTCTTCGCCAACTTGGCGCGTGTCACCCGTTCCGTTCCAGTTAGACACAGATGAAGTATCGTTCTTCGAGGACTTGGGCTTCCGGCTCTGGTCGTTTTCGAAGGCACTTAACCGGCTGTATCTGGATAGCGTCAAGGGCCGGCAACCGTTCTGGGTGCATCAGTACCTGGATCAAGGCAAGCCGCCGGCCCTATTGGAGTATGCCCGCATGAAACGGTTTCGTGAGGCGCTCCCACGGGTGATCCGGCCCGACGTGATTCCGACCGAGACGGGAATGACGATCACGGAGTTGGACTCCGTCCCCGGCGGCATCGGGATCACGGGCAGTTTGTCCTCGGCTTACGCCGCGCTGGGTGATACGCTGGTCGGCGGAGCCGATGGCATGATCGAGGGGTTTGCCACGCTGTTTCGGCCCGGGAACCCTTCGGCTTCGCTTCCTTCGACTTCAGGCGCGTTGCGCCTTACGCTCAGGACGAGCGGATTATCACTCCCCGTTCGTTCTGAGCGTAGCGTCAGCGAAGTCGAAGAACGGGCTCGGGCACGTCCTCTACGGGCAGGCTCCGCAAGCGAAGACGCCGGCTGTGTCGTTATCGTGGTGTCCGATGAGGCCCAAGATTACCGGACCGAAATGGACTGGGTGGCGTGCCGGCTCCGGGCCGCGGGAATGGACGTGTATTGCGTGCATCCCCGGGACCTGCGGTTCAGCGAGGACGAGGACTCGTTCTCCCCTGCGTTGTTCACACACACGCCTTCCGGGGAACGGCCCGTCTCGCACGTCTACCGGTTTTTTGAACTCTTCGACCTGGAAAACGTTCCGAAATCCGAATTGCTCATGTACAGCGCCAAGAAAGGCCGGGCGAGCGTGACGCCACCGTATAAGCCCTGGATGGAGGAAAAGCTGGCCTTCGCGCTCCTGCATCACCCCATGCTGGAGGGTTTCTGGTCCGACGCGCTGGGGCCGGACGTGTTTGCGCATCTCCTGCAGGTCATGCCCAAAACCTGGGTCGTGGACCCGCGCCCCCTGCCGCCGTCCGCGATCATCCCGGACCTCACGCTTGACGGGAAGGCCGTGTCCGATTGGCGACAGTTGGCCCGGGCCACGCAGAAGCAGCGCCACTGTGTGTTGAAGCCGTCGGGGTTTTCGGACCTGGCCTGGGGCAGCCGCGGGGTGGTCGTGGGACATGATATCCCGCAGTCCGCCTGGGCGGCGAAGTTGGAGCACGCGCTGGATGCCTTTACCTCGACGCCTTACGTGTTTCAGGCGTTCCACAAGGGCCGGTCTTACGAGATGACCTATTGGGACGAGCGCACGGGGCAACTTGAATCGATGGAAGGGCGGGCCCGGCTGTCCCCGTATTATTTCGTGTCCGGCGACGAGGTGACGCTCGGCGGGATTCTGGCGACGGTGTGTCCCAAGGACAAAAAATTGCTGCATGGCATGCGCGATGCCATCCTGGCACCGTGCGCAATGCCGGCAGGGTAGGAGCGGCATGACGTCCTCCCCGTCATTCCCGCGCACGCGGGAATCCAGAGTCGTTTCCTCGCCAACGGAGGAAAAAGAAAAAACCCCTGGATCCTCGATTAAAAACAGCCTGTCCTTGACGTTTGTAATCGAAGATCGAGGATGACAGACAAAGAAAGAAGACAGACCCATGAACTCGATCACGTTGTATCATAGGTTCCCATACTGAATGGTGTCCGGAACGTGCCTTGGGACGAAGCCGTCCCTGATGAGTTGGAGATCGAGTATAAAAGTGTTATTGTTCCTGCAGTCCGCCCGTTCCGCGGGTAGGGAAGGAACCATGGTTATTTCTCAGAGATGCGCACCCCCATACCACTCCGAGTAACGAGGCATGCCGATGGATGATTGGAAACGTGTCCTGGCCCAGAGCATCACCAAACCCGGCGATTTGGCGAAACATCTCGGCGTGGACCCCAAAGAGGTGGAGCAGGTCGTCGGCCCGTACCCCATGCGGATCACGCCCACGGTGCTCTCCACGATCAAGGAGCAGGGTGACGCGATCTGGAAACAGGTCGTGCCGGATGCCGTTGAGATGGACGACTTCGACGCGCCCGACGATCCCCTGGAAGAAGACACCGACAGCCCCGTCCCGCACCTGGTCCATCGTTATCCGGACCGCGTGCTGTTGATGGTCACGAATCAATGCCCGATCTACTGCCGGTTCTGTACGCGCAAACGGCTGGTTGGCAAACCCGGGTTTTTAAAGAAGGGCGAACTGGATCAGGCCATTGCCTATCTCCGCGAACATACGGAAGTCCGGGACGTCATCCTTTCCGGCGGCGATCCCCTGTTGTTGCCGGATCACCTGATCGAACGCATTCTGAAGGCGCTCCGCACCATTCCGCACCTTGAACTCATCCGGTTCGGTACCCGCGTGCCCGGGACACTGCCCCAGCGCATTACCCCGGAGCTGTGCGAGATCGTCAAACACTATCATCCGATCTATATGAACCTGCATTTCAATCATCCCGATGAACTCACCCCGGACGTGAAAGCGGCCTGCGGGCGCCTGGCTGACGCCGGCGTGCCCTTGGGCGCGCAAACGGTGTTGCTGAAGGGGGTGAACGATGATCCGGCCGTGATGAAGCGGCTTATGCATGAACTCCTGCTGGCCCGCGTGAAGCCGTATTATCTATACCAGGCCGACCTGACCAAGGGCACTAACCATTTCCGCACGACCGTGGAAACGGGCTTGTCCATCATCCAGTCGTTGCAAGGACACACCAGCGGCATGGCCGTTCCGCATTTCGTGATCGATGCCCCGGGCGGCGGAGGGAAGATTCCGCTGTTGCCGTCCGACTATCTGCTCAACCTGGATGAGAACGGTGCGGTCCTGAAAAATTACGAAAACAAGACCTACCATTATCCGCAACCCGATCCAAGCACCCCTCACCCTGAGGGAGAGGGAAATCCGGGTCGCCTACGAGAACTACCCATGGTCGGCACTTCTGCTTCCGAAGGACTCTGTAGCCTGGGTGCCATGGACGACTGAAGATGGGCGGGACGCGCAAGCACGGGATTCTGTCCGACACCCACCTGAAGACCTTGATTCGGGACCGCGCGATCGACGCTGATCTCGCGGTCACCGACGGCCAAGTCCAACCAGCCAGCGTGGACCTCCGGCTCGGCACCAAAGCATACCGCTTGATCAGCAGCTTTCTTCCTGAACGCTCGGAGATCAGCGAGCGATTGAACGTGCTGGATCTTTACCAATCCGAGTTGGTCATGTATGAAATCGACCTGACCCAAGGCGCCATCTTGGAAAAGGGACACGTGTACCTGGTGCCCTTGTTGGAGCGAGTGACCTTGCCCCCTGACGTTCGTGGGAAAGCAAACCCCAAAAGCTCCACGGGACGCCTGGATATTTTCACGCGCCTCATCACGGACCTGAACGCGGGGTTCGATGAAATCCCTGCGGGTTACCAGGGCCCCCTCTACCTGGAAATCGTACCCCGGTCGTTTACCATTCGCGTGCAAACCGGCTTGGCGTTAAACCAACTCCGGCTCCTGACCGGCCGGCCCGCGGTCTCGGATTCGCGCCTCCGTGTTTTACACCGGTCGGCCAAACTGCTGTATCACAATGACGACGACCCGACAGACTCCCGCCCGCTGGCTGCGCCGGACGTCCGGGTGGATCACGGCCTGTTCCTGCGAATTGACCTGCGAGGTTCCGGCACGGACCGCGAAATCGTGGGGTACCGGGCGAAGAAAAACAGTCACGTGGTGGATCTATCCAGGACCGGGCATTATTCGGCGCTCGATTTCTGGGAACCTATCTACCGGCAATCCAATAACACGCTGTTACTCGAACCCGAGGAGTTTTATATCCTGGCTTCCCATGAGCGCATCAAAGTCCCCGCGGGGTACGCAGCCGAGATGGTGGCTTACGAAGCGGCATTCGGGGAATTGCGGACCCACTACGCCGGCTTCTTTGACCCGGGCTTCGGCGCAGGAGACGGACCGCGCAAAGGCACCCAGGTCGTGTTGGAAGTCAGGCCGCATGACGTGCCGTTTTTGATTCACGACGGCCAGACGTTTTTCAAGGTGGTGTACGAGCACATGTTGGACCTGCCGGAACGCCTGTACGGGGCCTCCATCGGGTCCAGTTATCATCAACAGGGACTCACGCTCAGTAAACATTTCAAGTGGTAGCGCATGACACCCGAGACGGAACAGCCTGATCCTTCCCGCGTTTCCGAGCAGTCCGGGCCACCTGAGCCTCGCAAGCGGCAGGTGCCCGGTATCCCCGTGGGTCCGCCGCGCCAGGAGTCGGACGTGGACCAGGAAGCGCACGAGGCCCTGCAAATGAAAGTGGCCATGAAGATGGTGGGCTCCGCCATGGTCTTCATCGGGTTCATTCAGGTCTTCATGTCCGCCAGCACCGGCGCGGAGATTTCCATCTTTCCCATGATCCTGTATTTTGCGGGCCTGGCTTTGTGGGCGTATTCGTCCGTCAGGATTCCCTTTGTCCGGTATGCGGTCATCGCCTTTTCCCTCTTCTGCATCGTCGCCTTCATCAACATCGGCGAAGTGCTCTTCTGGCACAAATACGTTATTTACTGGGGCACCATCGCCATGGTGGTCTACTTCATGTTCCAGAACCCGATGAAACCCTCCAAACCGTCGTAGCGGGACGCATGAAGTTTTTCTGTCATTCCCGCGCACGCGGGAATCCAGGGTCCTGTTTTTGCTTTTGTGTTTTTGCTTTTGTCTGTCATCCTTACGAAAGCGAGAATCCAGGATTGTTGCTTTTTCATTCGTGAGGGCAACGAACCTGTCTCCCCTCACCCCGGCCCTCTCCCTCCAGGGGAGAGGGAGAAAAAGCGTCGGGGATGACAGAAGAAAAATTCCGCGACTGAACATGGCCTTCTCGATCGCCGTTGTGATTCCCGCCTTGAACGAGGAACGCGTACTGTCGCGGACGCTGCTTTCATTGCGACAGTTGCGTTTCGATGAAGTCGTGCTCGTGGACGGCGGGAGCCGGGACCAGACGGTATCCATTGCGCAGGGACAGTTGCAGGGGCTCAGCCTACGCCCCGCGAAGGTGATGGTCGCGGAGCAGGGGCGGGCCAGGCAAATGAATGCCGGTGCCCGGGCCACGCATTCCGACGTGCTGTTGTTCCTGCACGCCGATACGCTCCTGCCGCCGGATACGCGCACTGAGATCGAGCGCGTCCTGGAGAACCCCAAGCACGTGGGAGGCCGTTTCGACGTCCGTTTCGAGGACGATCGCGGGTGGGCGTGGTTGATCAGTCGTCTGATCAATTGGCGGTCGCGATGGTCGGGCATCGCCACGGGGGATCAGGCGTTGTTCGTCCGTCGCTCCGCGTTCGACGACCTGGGCGGATTTGCCGACGTCCCCCTGATGGAAGATATCGAGTTGACGCAGCGACTCAATCGCATGGGATCCTTTGCAGCCTTGCGCGCCACGGTCACCACGTCGTTCCGGCGATGGGAACAACAGGGGGCCCTCCGGACCATTTTGCAGATGTGGCTCCTCCGCTTCTTGTACTGGATGGGCGTCCCGCCCAGAATGTTGCAACATTGGTATGGCACGATCAGGTAACCCCGCCTCGCCTCGCCGGGACTGCCGCAAACGGAGCGGCGGCACGTCTTCGGGACCCGCCGCAGAACAACGTCCTGTGCCTGCGGAGGGCGCGATCATTATTTTTGCCAAGGCGCCGGTGCCCGGCGAAGTGAAGACGCGCATGTGCCCGCCCCTGACACCTGATGAGGCAGCGAGCCTGCATGGGAGCCTGGTCATGGATGCCGTGGAACGTACCCGGTCGCTACGAGGGGTCGATATATTCCTGGCCTGCTCGCCCGGCATGGACCACCCGTTTTTTCAAACACTGGTGGCCCGGCATCGTATCCGTTTGTGTGACCAGGTGGGCGCAGACCTTGGACAGCGCATGAATCACGCGCTCACTGCGGTGTTCAACCGCGGGTACGCGCATGCCTTGCTTGTCGGGACTGACGTTCCCAACCTGGGCACCCGGCACTATGAGCACGCGAAATCGCTCTTGGAGACCACGGACGTGGTGTTGGGGCCTACGAAAGACGGCGGCTATTATCTGGTAGGAGCCAAACACCCCATACCCGCGCTCTTCGCCGATATTCCCTGGTCGACCGGTGAGGTGTTCGCTCAAAGCCGGGCTCGCGCCGACCGGGCGGGGCTGGTTGTCGGGTTGCTGGACCCCGAAAGTGATCTCGATACATTCGACGACGTGCAAGCCTTCCTGCACAACGACGCGAGATCAGGCAGACAGACGTTATCGACGCGAACGGGCAACATGCTCCACACGTTGATCCAACGACATTGAAGCTCGCCGCCTGAATAACCGGCGACCGGCTGTGGCCGTGTTGAGTCGTTGTAGGTCGGATTAGCGTAGCGTAATCCGACAATAGCGGCGAACGGCGAAGACGTCGGTTTACGCCTTCGACTAACCCGACCTACGGGGCTGTGTCATTCCTATATGTGTTCACTAATTCGTTGACAATGTTCCCGCTTCCTTGTGTGCCCCACTGCCCCGCCTGTGAAAGACAACCCC
>VYFB01000058.1 GCA_009842645.1 Nitrospira sp. SB0677_bin_15
GTCTGCCGCGGACCATCCGCGTATACCGGCCGGGCCGACGCAAACCGCGGGGCAGCGCCTGAAAGCAATGGTACAGTGTGCCGATGGGTTTGCGATTGCCGAACAGGATCTTCGAATTCGTGGACCGGGTGAAATGATGGGAACGCGGCAGTCCGGAATCCCCGAGTTTCGCGTGATGAACCTGGTCCGGGATGGTACGGTCTTGGAGCAGGCCCGGCAAGAGGCGTTCGTCATGATAGAGCGGGACCCGCAGTTGTCCCATCCGGATCATCAGTTGCTCAAATCCACCGTATTGCGAAAATGGCAAACCAAATTGGAATTGGGAACGATCGGATAAACGCCGATGCGCGTGGCGGACCGCGCAACGTTTGTTCTGTTTCCTGATTGTAGGGGCGGACCTGCGTATCCGCCTGCGGGCTGAATGCCAGATTAAGATCAGTGCATTGATCTTATCTGATCGTTCTGATATTACATACTTGGCAAGGCCAAGCCTAGCGGGATTTCCGATGAGAGACGTTCCGAAAGCTCAGATCTTAAAGCGAATTGAATTTGAAAATCCCTGGTGGGATAAGCCTCACGAGGTGCCCTCGAACTATACCCAGTGGAAGTCACGGCCCTATTTTGAACTCTTTTATCCCCTTGTCGAAAATCAAAATGTTCGACGAGCCATTCTGCTTATGGGCCCCCGACGAGTCGGGAAAACCGTCCTCATTCATCACACCATTAGCCGGCTCCTGCAAACAATTCCGCCAAACCAAATCGTCTACTTTTCCATTGATCACCCTTTGTACAACAGTCTCGGTCTCGAGCAGCTTCTGGAATTTTTTGGTGAGATCAGCAGGACTGACTATAAAACAACTCCTACGTATGTCTTTTTTGACGAGATTCAGTACCTGAAGGACTGGGAACTCCATCTGAAGACACTGATGGATGCGTTCCCTGCGGTGAAACCGATCACGTCGGGTTCTGCCGCGGTCGCCTTACGGCTGAAGAGCGCGGAATCGGGTGCCGGAAGGTTTACAGAGTTTCTCCTGCCCCCACTCACGTTTCATGAATATCTGACCCTATTGGACAGTTCCGACAAGCCAATGCCCAAATTGATGCGTCCAAAGTTGTCGAAAGGACTAAACTTTTCCCGCGCACCGGACATCGAGCATTTTAATCGGGTATTTGTTGATTACCTTAACTACGGCGGGTATCCGGAGGTCGTCTTTTCAGCCGGCATTCAGAAAGATCCGGGGAGATTCGTCAAGGCGGACATTGTCGACAAGGTTCTCCTGCGCGATTTGCCGAGTCTCTATGGCATCCAGGACATCCAGGAACTGAACTCGTTATTCACCACGCTTGCGTTTAATACGGCCAACGAGGTTTCCTTGGAGGATCTGATGCAAAATTCCGGTGTCGCCAAGAATACCATTAAACGATACATCGAATATCTTGAGGCCGCTTTTTTGCTCCGGGTGCTTCATCGGGTTGACCAGAATGGGCGACGGTTCAGACGGGCAAATTTCTTCAAAGTGTACCTGACCAATCCGTCGATCTATTGCGCACTGTTTGCTCCGGTCAAATCCCATGACGAATCAATGGGTTCATTAGTGGAAACGGCAATATTCTCCCAATGGTTTCATGCGGATATGTCCAGGTTTCATTACTCCCGGTGGCCTGGCGGCGAAGTTGATATGGTCTTTAGAGGGCCTGCGTCGACGATCCAATGGGCCATGGAAGTCATGTGGTCCGACCGGTTTTCGGAGGATTCCCATAAACTCAAAAGCAGTCTTCGCTTTTGCCGTTCAAATGATCTGAGAAACATGCTCGTCACGTCAAAACAACAGAAAACCTCCAAAGCGATTGACGGGGTCAACTTTGAATTTGTCCCGGCGAGCGAATACTGTTATACGGTTGGATACAACCTGGTCATGGGCAAGAAGGCTTTTCGCTCCGAGAAGAATCCGTCATAACTTACGGAACCTCTGCTTTACTGCACGATCTGGCGCAGGGCTGCGTTGTGTCCTCGCTCAACCCTCACCTATCTCTCTGAGATAGCTTTGGGTTTCGCTCCGGGACGCCTTGCCCTGCATCCCGCTATCACAATAAACCTGTCCTCGACGTTCTTAATCGGGGAGCAGAGGTTCCTTACCGTTGACTATACCAGCGGAAGCCTTGGGATTCCTTGTAGGCGGGGCGGTAAAACCCACCGGGTTTTTCCAGAATCAGGGCCTTGAAATCCCACAGTCCGAACCAGGCCGGGTCGAGGACGTTGTGGTAGTGCAGGCCGGTCAGTTTGGTCAGCGTCTCGCCGAGCGTGTTCTTTAATTCCCCTTCAGTATACGCCCGCACGGCAAATGCCTTGCCCTCGGCTTCCTGCAGGCGCCGGATGGCGTAGGCTGCGCCGGTGCACAGGACTTGCGTATCCCGTCGAACCGAGAGCAGTTGGGGCAGCGCACAGTATTGTTCCCGAAAGCCCAGCCACCTGGCTGCGTGGCGCAGGTGGGTATATTGCACTTCGTATTCCGTATGTCCGGGAAGCCGCACAGGGTCCGGCCAGCCTGAATCGATCCCGAACTCAATCAGCAACGCCCGCCCGCCAGGTTTGAGCACGCGCCAGAGTTCTTGCAGGAATTGAATGGCACCGAAGTTGAAGATCGCTTCGTCGGGATAGGGGGTATCCAGGTTCAGGCGGAGTTTCCGGATCAGATCCAGGCATTGCTGATGTTCGGGAGTCGTGCCCGTGCGAGTTTCCAGTTCTTCCTTGGATAAGTGGACCGGGGTCATATCCGCCAGGTTTTCATTGTCGATAACCAGGTCCACGCTGGATTCGGCGAGGGGTAACTGTTCCGCGTTCGCGTTCAGGACTTTGGCGTCCCATCCGGCTTTGCCGGCTAACGCGAGCTGGGATTGCAGAAAGGCCCGGGTGAGATCCAGAAAGATGTATTCCACGCCGCGTCGTTCAACCCGCGAAAATTCCTTTGCCATTTCCTGGGACAGGTAGCCCAGGCCCGCGCCTACCTCCACCACCCGTTGCGGTTTCGGACTCCACCAGCCCAACTGCCGGAGGGTTTTGGCAAGCAATTGACCATAGGAGAATCCGTGCAGCGCGTCACAAGGTTCCCGGAGAAGATGCGAAACCGTGGTTTCCACGATTTCGAAGTGGCCGTGATGACTCTGAATCCCCTTGTGATGAAATGCCGTAAGGTGCTCCTCGCTTTCGACTGCTACGTTTTCATGCCATTGTTCACGAACCTTCTGGAGGAGGAGGTCCCACTTTGCGTTGACGCTGTGCCCGCTGGGCGGTTCCGTTCCGAAATAACACAACGAATAGCGGGGCAAGGACCACCGTTCCAAAAACCACCGGCCGGTTTCCTGATTCGTGCCGCAGACCCATTTGCCGAACTGATCAAGAAGCGCACCGATCGACAGGCGCCCATCCATGGCTCCGAGGAGGGAAGCGCCCATCCGGTTCAGCCGGATCAACGGCAGGTCTTCATCGAGGGGCGTGACCCACCATTCCTGCTCTCCATGCTGGTAGATCACGAGGTCCGGCATGCGCCAGGCCCGCTGTTGGAGTATCTCGCCTTCCAAGGCAAGGGGTTCAAGGGCTGGGACAGGGGAGGCGGTCATGCAACCAAGCGAGTCAGGCGGTGTTGGCATCAAAGATTATCCGATACATGCCCGCCCAGAATTCCATCCAGGCATCGGCGGTTTCCCTGGCGCCCGCGGCCACGCGATGCAAGTCGTCCCCGGACCGGGCCGTCTTGCGCACGGCCTCCACCAGCCAATTGCCGTGGTGTTGTTCTTCGGCCAGGTGCAGCGTAAAAAATTCCAGATCCCTTGGCTGAAACTGTTCATAGTGTTCGAGGCCCGGCACGAAGTATTTGAATTCGGATGCCGCGGTCGTTTCGACGGCCAAGGCCGCACCCAGTGCGGTCAAATGACCGGAGTCAAGGTATAGCCGCCTTAACGTGTCGAGGTAAGTCGTTACTTCGGGGATCGGGACCGTGCATTGGAGATCCTGTTGTTGCAGCCCGATGACAGACGCGAACCGTTCCAGTTGCCGGATGTGTACGCGATCCGGTGAGCCGCTGCCCAACTCCGAATACAGGGTTTTGATCAACTCGATGCGCATTTCCATCTCGTGGATCGGGGTGTGGTACAACAGCCCTTCCAGGACCTTGACGAAATGGAAGCAAAAATAGTGGTACTGTCGGACAAAGGCCCGGAGTTGTTGGGGTCGGAGTTTTCGGGATCTGAACGTTCGGAAAAATTCGTTGGTATTGACCGGATGCGCCTGGAGTTCCAGGACAAGCGATTCGACGTCTGAAGGGATAGCTTGAACGGGGCTCATGCAACTCACATCAGAAACGACCACTCACTCATCATCACAACGGCCAAATCCAGATTACACGATGCCCCCGACGAGTCGCAAGGCAGCCGTTATGACGACTTTCCCAGGCTATTCTTCGCTGACATTCGTTTGTTGACAATTGATATGAAAATAGGCTTACAGAACCCTCTCCACATTGTGGGAGAGGGCAGGGTGAGGGGGCTAGTTAGAGTGGATCGGGTTAGCCCTTCGACTACGCTCAGGACAGGCGTAGCGTAACCCAACAACGGAACTGCCATCCGCTTGTCTTCCCATTTATTTTCATATAAAGTGTTACCTATCAGGTAACTAAAATATGCCACAAACGTGGAAATCACCTTTCGGACCAAAAAGCTTGCCCAAACGTTCAACTCTGTCAGTGCTCTCCGGAAGGCATACGGCGAACGCATGGCGCGTGTGCTCATGATGCGTCTCGCCGTGCTCCGGGATGCTTCAAACTTGTCGATGGTGCCGACCCTTCCACCGAACCGGCGTCATCAGCTTCAGGGAAAGCGTGCAAGGCAATATGCCGTTGATCTCATCCATCCGTATCGGTTGATTTTTGAACCTGCCGACACCCCGGCGAGGAAAGTCGGAGGTGAAGTGAACACGGATGAGGTAACCGCAATCACAATCATAGAAGTGATTGATTACCACTAAAGGAGGAAACGACGTGGCTGTCGCAACGCATGCTTACGAACCCGACTATGCCGTCCCGCCAGGTTGGGTCCTGGAGGAACACTTGCAGAGTCAACGCCTCTCCCATGCAGAGTTCGCCAGGCGGTGTGGCCGTTCCGCAAAGCTCATCAGCGAGATCATCGCGGGCAAGGCTCCCGTTGAACCTAAGACCGCGCTCCAATTTGAGAAAGTTCTTGGCCTTGATGCCAGCATCTGGCTGGGCATAGAGGCCCGCTATCAACTGCACAAAGCCCGCGAGGCCGAAGCGAAAGAAACGAAAGAACCCGTTTCCTGGGCAAAGACGTTTCCTCTTAAAGAGTTAGTGAAGCGAGGGGTGCTCGACAAACCCGCATCCGATGCTGAGGCGATATCAAAGCTGCTGACCTTTTTTGGTGTGGGGTCGGTCAACGCCTGGCAAGCGAAGTACGAAGGGATGAGCGTTGCCTATCGGCATTCACCTTGCTTCCAAAGCGACAAACCGGCACTGGCAACGTGGCTTCGGCTTGGAGAGCTTGAGGCTGAGCAGCAGGAGTGCGCCGATTACAATGAGACTCGATTCAAGCAGGCGTTGAAAGAAATTCGCGGACTCACGCAGACGCCGGTAGTGCGCGTCCTGGAAGAGGCGCAACAACTCTGCAATGAAGCCGGCGTGGCCTTGGTACTCCTTAAACCTTTTCCGAAGATTGCTCTCAGTGGTGCAGCCTGGTGGCTGAATCCTCGAAAGGCCGTAATTGAACTCAGCGTCCGCCATAAGACCGATGATCATCTGTGGTTCAGCCTGTTCCACGAGGCCGCCCATGTCCTCCTGCATAGCAAAAAACAGGTCTTTATCGACTGGATGAAATTAAATAAGGAAATTGCCGAGGTCGAGTCGGAAGCTAACCTATGGGCCTCGAATTTTCTCATCCCGCCTGGCGATTGGAAGCGATTTGTCGCAATTTCCCTGTACAGCGAAATCGCTATTCGTCGATTCGCCGAAGAACAGGGAATAGCCCCGAGCATTATTGTCGGGAGACTCCAACATGAAGACTGTCTGCAATGGCAGACGCCTCTGAACAAATTAAAAGTTCGCCTGGAATGGAAGGTGGCATCGTAGGGGCGGACCTGTGTGTCCGCCCAAATCATCCTGGAGTGAAAGACGAGACCATGAACAGTAAGAGGATGCAGCCCGCTTCACCATCCAACGAAAAATTCGACCGGCTGAAAGCCATCTTGCGCGAGATGTTTCAACTCGACCGGGGCGACCTGGACTTCGGCTTGTACCGCATCATGAACCTGAAGGCCAAGGAAATCGAAGCGTTCCTCGAATACGACTTGTTGCCTCAAGTACGAGGTGCGCTGGAGGAGAACACCGCCGGCACACAGGCCGAACTCGAAAAAGAACTGGCCGAAACCCGCGGGCAGGCCAAAAACTTGGGCGTCGATCCGGAAACCACACAGAAAGTCAAAGAGTTGAAAAGGCAACTTGCCGAGGCCAAAGCCGACCTCGCGGCGGAAACCGACGTGTACAACCATCTCGCCAATTTCTTCGCCCGGTATTACAACGAAGGCGATTTCATGTCCCTGCGCCGGTATTCAGGCGGTGGCCAGCCGACCTACTTGATCCCTTACGACGGCGAAGAAGTCAAGCTGCATTGGGCCAATGCCGACCAGTACTACGTCAAGACGACTGAAAATTACTCCTCCTACGTCTTCATTGTGGGCGCGGGTACGGAAGTGCGGCGAGTGCGGTTTGAAATTGCCACCGCGGACAACGAAAAGGACAACGTCAAGGAGGCAAGCGGCAAACAACGCCGGTTTCTGCTTGCCGAAAGCGAGAGGACAAAGCCTGTTCTCAGCCCGGTCGAAGGGCCTGTCCGTGCTTCGACTTTGCCCCTCCGGGACGACGCTCAGCATGAACGGAATCTCGTTCGCCCTGAGCGTAGCGTCAGCGGAGTCGAAGGGGCAGTAGCAATAGACAACGGCGAACTAATCGTTCGATTTGAACACCGGCCGCTGACCGACCGTGAAAAGAAAACATTTCCCGGCACCGGGTCGAAACAGCAGGACCGAATCAACGAGGCCATCGCAAAACGGATCCTGCAAGGGGTGCAACATGACTGGCAGGTCCTGCTTACTGTGTCCGCTCCCACGGAACACGACCCCGAGCGCACAGTGCTGGACAAACATCTGGCCGTCTATACCGCCAAGAACAGCTTCGATTACTTCATTCACAAGGATCTGGGCGGGTTCCTGCGCCGTGAACTGGATTTCTACCTGAAAAACGACGTGCTGAACCTGGACGACCTAAGACTGGGAGACACAGCCAGGTTGGACCGGGCATTGGCACGGATGCGCGCCGTCCGGCACGTAGCAGACAAGCTCATCGACTTTCTGGCGCAATTGGAAAATTTTCAGAAACAACTCTGGCTCAAAAAGAAATTCATCCTGGACACACAGTATTGCGTAACCCTGGACCGCATACCGGAATCCCTATATGCGGAAATCGCCGCCAACAAATCACAGCACGCCGAATGGGTCAAACTATTCGCCATCGACGAAATCACCAACTCTTCCCCTCTCCCCACTGCGGGAGAGGGCCAGGGTGAGGGGGACCAAGGCAACGGCACGCCTTATACCAACCCATTGACCGTGGACTTTCTCAAAGCCAACCCCTATATAGTATTGGAGACTAGGCACTTCAACGCGGATTTCACCAGCCGTCTGTTGGCAGGACTTTCCGAGGCCGGCCCACTGGACGAGCAAATGGACGGCCTCCTGATACACAGCGAGAACTTCCAGGCATTGAATTTATTGCAGGCACGATACCAAGGCCAAGTAAACTGTATCTATATTGATCCGCCATACAACACCGATTCTTCGCCGATTTTGTACAAGAACGACTACAAAGACTCTTCTTGGTTGTCCATGATGGAAAGGCGCTTGTCACTTGCCAAAACGCTTTTGCAGAGCAATGGAATTTTATGTTGCGCCATTGATGATGAAGAGGCATGGCGGTTGCGTGCACTTTTACAAGGTATGTTTGCAAAAGAAATAGGGGTGGCTCCAGTTCGTTCAACTCCGATTGGTCGTACTTCTCGCGGCAAATTATCACCGACGCACGAGTACGCCTTATTTTATGGCGGAGAGAACACCGTTCCCGGTCCATTAATCAAAACAGAGAAGGAGAAACGGCGATACCCTTTATACGATGAGGGCGGACATTACGCGTGGCGCAATCTTCTCCGCACGGGAACCAATGACAAGCGTGCTGACCGTCCGAAGCTGTATTATCCGATTTTCGTCGGTCATGACGACGTTTTGCGCATTCCGAAAATGAAATGGGACGAACAAAAGACAGAGTACCAAATTCTGGAAAGTCCTAAGAAAAATGAGACTGTCGTGTGGCCTATCAAGAAGCAGGACGGGAAAAAAGTTGAAAAGAACTGGGAGCGCGGTTGGGAACGTGTAGCCCGCGAGGCAGATAAATATCGTGTCCAAAGAAAGAACGAAGATTCAGGCGCAGAAGAAATTAGCATCCATTTTATTCAGCGTATGGATGTTTCTTCGGCTCCAAAGACATGGTGGGGTGACAGCAAATATGCGTCGTCCAATCATGGAGCCAAGATTCTCAATGATCTTTTCGTGGATAGTCCTCTTGATTTTCCGAAATCTGTCGCGTTGGTGGAGGATTGTATCCGGGCCTCGGGAGGAGGCGAACAAGGTTCGCAAATCGTCGACTACTTCGCTGGTTCCGGTACGACAGGCCATGCCATCATCAATCTGCATCGAACTGACGGTGGGGCACGCAAATATATTCTCGTGGAAGTCGCCCAGTACTTCGACACAGTACTGCTGCCGCGTATGAAAAAGGTTGTCTATTCACCTGACTGGAAGGACGGCAAGCCCCTCTCACGCGAAGGCGTCTCGCAGTTCTTCAAATACATCCGCCTCGAATCCTACGAAGACACGCTGGACAGCCTGGAAGTAAGGCCGCCGGATTCTGCGCAACAGGATTTGCTGGCAAATAATCCCACACTGGCGGAGGACTATCGGCTGCGCTACGCGCTGGGGGTGGAGACCGCGGACAGCGCCTGCCTGCTCGGCAAGGACTTTACCGATCCCTTTGCCTATACCTTGTCCGTGGTCCGCGACGGCACGCGACGAGAAATCCCCGTCGATCTACCCGAAACCTTCAACTACCTACTGGGCCTGCGCACCGAATCGCGCCGCCGGATGGACGGCGTCCTCGCCATCACCGGCACGGACCCCGATGGCAAGCACAACCTAATCCTCTGGCGCAACCTGAACGAAACCGACAACGCCGCATTGGAAATCTGGTTCACAAATCACCGCGCCGAACTGCCCGAATCACTCGACATCATCTACACCAACGGCGATCACACATTAAACGCCTTGAAGAGGCCGACCGAAACCTGGATCGCAAAGACCATTGAACCTGTTTTTCGGGAATTGATGTTTTTCGCGGTTGAGTAATGGGAAAATCACTAAAGATAGAAATAGAGGAATTTTGGGGCAGCCTGTTTTCGGATGTATTGAGAGAACACCTTGATACAAAGCAAGTGAATGTTGGCAATCCAATTCAAGATTTTCCAGAACATCAGCGGCCGGATGTCCTTTATGAAATCTCATATAAGAGCAACGGGAAGGATTGGGCATGGGCATGGGCATGGGCTGAAATCACACTTGTATATCCTAATAATGATGCAGCTAAACATGTACATCAGACAGCGATATCCGGGCAAAGAGATACGCTAGAGCAACAAGAAGCTCTTGATGTCATTGTTAAGAATGCCTTGCGTGGCTCCTCTGAGGAGAGGAGATCGCCCTCGCTAAATTCAGACCATCGAATTGCGGGTAATTGGGTGTCAATATCCGAGCAAAGAAATATAACAGGGCAGCAAGAATCTCTTGAGGCCATGCTTGTTAAGAATGCATCGAGCGGCTCCTTCGATAGGAAAGGAGAGCCGGTATTAGATCCAGACCGGAAAATGGCGGATCTTTGCAAACAGTCAATATTCAGGAAGATGCAAAAGGAAAGCTATGGACATCTGTGTGAAAAATATGGAAAAGGGCACTTGCTTGTAGTCATACCATATCAGACCTACCCCTTGTTTAACCGCAATACCGTTCAGTATGTGGATTCAAGCCTCTCTCATGCCTTGTTGAGCCAGCAGTACAATTTTCGTTCTTTATGGATAGCCCATAAACAACCAGAAGTGGATAATCTAATCATTATTCATGATCCTGCTGCCTCTCCGAGGCATGCGTTTTATTCCTTGTGGCCTGAACAAAAACTTTACATAGTGTAAATTGCCAAACGATGTGCTGCTTTATTGACAGCCCACGAGTTGACGCGCTTAAATAAAGCAGATAGATTTCTAGCCTGCTTAGAATGGTAATGCTAAGAACATGGGTGCGTTATGCTAGACAAAGAATTTCAATATTATAAGGACCATCAAGAGGAGTTGGTTCGGTCATATAAAGGGAAGTTTCTCGTAATTCGAGAAGAATCTGTTGTTAGTGTTCATGAGGAACAGCTTGAAGCCTATCTCGATGCAAAAAACAAGTATCCCGCAGGAACATTTCTCATCCAGCATTGCATGCCCGGTGAAGAAAGTTATACGCAGACTTTCCATTCGCGCGTCTCATTTGGCTAATTTCTATTGCCATCAAAATACACTAAAGAACCAGTCTTTGCCTTTACGGCTTCTGGTCAGGGCCTCCTTCGAGAACTCGTAAATGAAGTTGTCGTGAGTGAGGCCTTTGACATCAAGATTAGGCAAACTCCCCCTCCAGAAAAAACAAAAACGTATAGAGCAATTTGGGACACAGGAGCTACCAATACCTGTATTACCCCCAAAGTTGTTGCAGATCTGAATCTTTTCCCAAGCGGAAAGACCACTATTTCAGGAGTGACCAGCAAAGAGGAAGTTTTCACTTATTTTATTTCCCTTGGGTTACCTAACAAGGCTGGATTTCCGACGATTCGCGTGGTGGAAGCTAAAAACATTCAAGGTGCGGATGTTCTCATAGGAATGGATGTCATTAACATGGGCGATCTGGCCATTTCGAATTTTAACAATCAAACCGTTTTCAGTTTTCGAATGCCGTCAATTGAGAAGATTGATTTTGCAGAACAAATAAAACAGATCGTATCCGAGAATTCAGAAAAACCGATTTCTTCAAGACAAGAACGAAACCGTAAAAAACGCGAAAAAAGAGAAAAAAGGAAGAAATCATGAAACTGATGCTGTCTGAGTCTCGCTGATGTCTTCGCGTCGTCGCTTGGTCGGGACCTCCCTTCTTCAAAACCGCCTCGTCCTGCATCGCTTTATTTGCCAAGAGTTCGGGTACGATGACATGCGTACCATGCTGGACCGGCTGCGCGACGTGCCGGCCGGATTCGATGCCGGTATGGAGAGCGAGTACGCCCGCGCGTTGTATCTTTCATCGGCCGCCCCGGTCCGGACCGAGGAACTGGCCCGATACGACGCCAACATCGTCGCGCATAGTCACAAGCTGCGGATGACTCCTGAACAAGGCCGCGTTTGGAAGCCGTATCAATACCTCGCTCTGCTGTTCACCGAACGTTATCTAGACAGGTATTTTCACGATCCCGAAGCTCTCTGTGCCGACTTAAACGCGACACGCGCCGCACACCGGTTGATGCGCGACATGCCGGATTACACGCTCGATGACCTGCGGACCATCGCGTTTCAGAGCGCGACTGGCTCCGGCAAGACCCTCCTCATGCACGCCCATATCCTGCAATATCGTCAGTATCTGGCTGCCTCGGGCGGGCGACTCAACAACGTCGTTCTGCTCACGCCCAACGAACAGATGTCAGTGCAGCATGAGAAGGAATTGAAGGCAAGCGGTTTACCCGCGCGGCTGTTTTCTGCCGAGGCCGGGGCCGACCTGTTCCCACACGTGGAAATCATTGATCTCAACAAACTGGCAGAAAAGAAGGGCGTCAAGCGGATCGCCGTGGGGGATTTCGGTGACAACAACCTGGTGTTGGTGGACGAGGGACACTTGGGAGCATCGGGCAAGGTATGGCGCGAGCGTCGCAAGGAACTCTCCCGTGGCGGCTTCACCTTCGAGTATTCCGCCACCTTCAATCAAATCGCGGGTAAAGACGACGTGCTCCGCGACGCCTATGGAAAGTGCCTGCTGTTCGATTACTCCTATCGCTGGTTTCATGAGGACGGCTACGGCAAGGACTACGTCATCTCCAACCTGCCCCAAGGCATGGAAGATATGAACCGCGACGTGTACCTGCTGGGCTGTCTGCTGACTTTCTATCAGCAATGCCACATCTGGCGAGACAAGCTTGGGGCCTGGACGGATTTCAACGTGACCAAACCGCTATGGGTCTTCCTGGGTAAGACGGTGACCGGCACTGGTAAGGCGGACTGGGAAACGCAGTCCGACGTCGTGAGTATCCTGAAATTTCTGGCTTGGGTGTTGGCCGACGGTGACGCGACGCGTGCCATGATTGGGCAACTACTGGACGGACAGTCCGGTCTGACTGACGAAAGCGGGCGAGACTATTTCAGGGACCGGTTCACCTATCTTTCCGAACATGTGTCTGCACGCGGCACAGAGGATCTCTATGCGGACCTGTGCGCTACCCTGTTTCATGGTCTGGGACAACTTCACGTGGTCTACCTGACCGCAGGTGAGGGCGAATTGCATCTGCACGCCGGCGACGGGCCGGCTTTTGGCGTGGTCAACGTCGGTGATTCCGCTGCGTTGTACAAATTGCTGACGGAGCAGGCCACCCCGCATGTCGTCGTTTCCCGTGAAGCCGGTTTTGTCGAACGGCTTTTTGCCGACGTCGACAGATCCGACTCGCCGGTGAATATCGTCATCGGCGCGCGGCGCTTCATTGCCGGCTGGAACTCGTGGCGCGTGGCGACCATGGGGTTGATGCACGTCGGCGTCGGCGAAGGGCCGGAGATCATCCAGATGTTCGGGCGCGGCGTCCGCTTGAAAGGCTGGAACATGAGTCTGAAACGCCACCAAAAAAGCGGAGCGGAATTGCCGTCGACCAGCGCGGAACTGACTCATCTGGAAACGCTGAATATCTTCGGCCTGCGAGCCAACTACATGCAGACCTTTCGGGATCTTTTGGAAAAGGAAGGCGTGCGCGTCGAACGTGAAACGGTTCGTTTGCCTGTCACCTGGAACTTCGCCAGGAAGACAGGCTTGAAATTGATCCGGCTCAAGGAGGACATGCAATACGCGCGTTCGAGTGAGCGCCCCGTCCTGCCTGGTCCCGATGCCGGGTATCCCGTCATCGCCCTGGACTTGTATTCACGGTTGCAATCAGTCGCGTCTTCGGGTGTCGTGTCCGAACAATCGGCTGCAAAAAGACGTTTCGAACTCCCACCAGATCAGGTCGCATTTTTCAACCGAACGCGCTTGTACGACAAGCTCTTGAAGCGGAAGCAACAACGGGGCTGGCATAACCTGATCATCGAGCGTGACACGGTAGACCGTCTGCTGAAATGCCGCGATTGGTATGACCTGTATATGCCGTCGGACCGCTCGGCCGTGAACGGCTTTACGCAGATAGCTGAACTCGAAGTCGTCGCGCTGGATCTCATCACCGAATATGCCGATCAATTCTGGCGCAAGCAACGGCGGCAATGGGAACATGCCAGGATTGAGGTGGTCACGCTGGATGAGGACGATCCGAACAATATCAAAGCCTACGAGTTATCCGTGGATGCGGCCGAGAGACTGTTGCTCGAAGACGTTCATAAATTGGCAGCGAACGTTCGCGCAGGCGATTTCCGTAATCTGAACGTCAGCGTCATCATGACGCAGGCCCATGCCTATAAACCGTTACTGTATGCCGGACCGGACAGCAAAGTGACGATTCAGCCGGTTCCCCTGAACAAGGATGAAAGGAACGTGGTTGAGAAACTGGCTGCATTGGCAGAACACCGCGATCCCTGCCTGCACGGCAAGGAGTTGTTCCTTATTCGCAACCTGACGCGCGGCAGAGGCGTGTCGTTCTTCGACGATTACGCCTATTACCCTGATTTTATCGTTTGGTTGAAGGATGGGACCTGCCAGCACGTCATTTTTCTCGACCCCAAGGGGCTGAGCCGCTACGGATCACGCGCGCAACATAAGATCAGCCTGCATCACGAGATCAAAAAGACCGAAGCACAAATTCGGGACAGCGACCCCGACGTGCGCCTGCATGCCTATATCCTGTCCATCACGCCACCGGCCCTGATAGACGAGGCTGTACGGTCCCGAGATGACTGGAAACGGCGAGGAGTGTATTTCTTAGATGAAGGCGATTGTCTGAAACAGATGATTGGTCGTGTTTTGGAACAGACGTGAGCCGGACCTCATTTTATGCGGCTTAGAAGACAGGTGCCATGGCGTATATGTCCTCGTAATGCCCCCTCACCCCAGCCCTCTCCCTCAAGGGGCGAGGGAGTTGTAAATAGGGGACAGCCGGAATGAGAGAAGTGCAGAGCAGTAACTATGATAGAATGAATGAGAACTTTTTTGTTCAGCGAGCCGTTTGAAACATGGTGACGACTTACGAATTTGACGTGCTTGTGATGGGGGCCGGGTTGGCAGGGTTGCGGGCTGCGTTGGCGGCGCATCAGACCGGGGCGACCGTGGCAGTCATCACCAAGGTCCATCCGGTTCGGAGCCATTCCAATGCCGCGCAGGGCGGTATCAACGCCGCGCTGACCGACCGGGGCGACAAGTGGGAAGAGCATGCCTTTGAGACGGTGAAGGGCAGCGATTATCTGAGCGACCAGGATGCCGTGGAAATTCTGGCGCAGGAAGCCGGGCAGGACATTCTGGCCCTGGAACACATGGGCGTGATCTTCAACCGGAATGAGGAAGGACGGTTGGGCACCCGTCGCTTCGGCGGGCAGAAACGCGCACGCACTTTTTTTGTCTCCGACTTTACCGGGCAGGCATTGTTACACGTCCTGTATGAGCAGGCGATGAAGGCGCGCCTTCCGGTGTTTGAAGAATGGTTCGTGACGTCGTTGGTCAAGGATGAACAGGGTCGATGCGGCGGGGTCCTGGCCTTTGAGATACGAAGTGGGCGTATGGCGTTGTTCAAGGCCAAGGCCGTGGTCATTGCCGCGGGGGGCTTGGGTCGCGTGTTCGAGCCGAGTACGAATGCGCTGATCTGTACGGGCGACGGCATCGCGATTGCCTATCGGGGCGGAGCACCGCTGATGGACATGGAGATGGTCCAATATCATCCCACGACCTTGCAGGGAAAAGGATTGCTCCTGAGTGAGGCGGCGCGAGGGGAAGGCGCCTATTTGCTGAATGCCGAAGGCGAACGGTTCATGGAACAGTATGCGCCGAATATGATGGAACTGGCTTCACGCGACGTGGTGTCTCGCGCCGAGCAAATCGAGATCAATGAAGGCCGGGGGATCAACGGCTGCGTGTTGCTGGATTGCCGGCATTTGGGCAAGAAGCTCATCCGGGAGCGCCTGAGCCAAATTTCTGAGGAGGCGAAGTCGTTTGCCAATATCGACTTGACTGAAGAGCCCGTTCCCATATGCCCAGGTATGCATTACATGATGGGTGGCGTGAAGACGGACGTCGAGGGACGCTGCTGGGACCCCGCGGGAGGCTGGCAAGGCGTGCCCGGCTTGTTCGCGGCCGGGGAAGCCGCATGCCTGAGTCTCCACGGCGGGAATCGGCTCGGAGCGAATTCCCTGCTGGAGACCGTCGTGTTCGGGCGCCGGGCGGGCCGTTGTGCCGGAGAGTATGCGGAAACCCTGGCTTTCCCTCGTATCAGCGACGGCGTGGTGAAGGATGGGGAAAACGCCCTCAAAAAGGTCTTGGCCCGGCCTGAGACCGGGGACACCGTGGCGCGTATCCGGCATGAGATGGGGTGCGCCATGACCGAGGGCTTCGGCGTATTTCGCGATGAGGAAGGGATGGCTCATGCACAACAGACGGTCGGCAGTCTTCGTGAGCGGTGGAATCGCGTGGCCATTCATGATAAAGGACAGGTGTTCAATACGAGCCTCGTTCGGGCGTTGGAACTCGACTTTATGCTGGATTGCGCCGAAACTATTGCGCTGGGCGCCGTGACGCGAACGGAAAGTCGCGGGGCGCATTTTCGAACGGATTGTCTCGAACGTGACGATGACCATTGGCTGAAGCATATTCTGATTCACTATCGTCCCGATGGGCCGCCTCAACTGGATTATCTGCCCGTCCGGATTACCCAATGGGAACCGCAGGTCCGTGTGTATTGACGGTATCCCCCCCCTTGAAGGGGAGTCGCAAAAGCGGCTTCATACGGGGCTTGGACCCGGTCCGGGGTATCACTCCCCCCTTGAGGGGGAGTCGCAAAAGCCAAGCCGCCAGGCGTCGGCTGATGCGGTGGGGGGACTGGGCTGCATGAGAGGAGACCGAGGGAATCGTCAACCAACGAGTGAGTCCATACAATTTCGGCGCAAGGGCGTCTTGAGCCGTGCGTTGCAACTATCGTGAAGGATGCCATGCAGACCACGTTTCACATTCGCCGTTTTAATCCGGAATCGGAATCGCCACAATCCTATTTCCAGGACTACCAACTGGCGACGGAGCGGTCGGATACGGTCCTCGACGCGTTGATCAGGATCAGGGAAACCGTGGACGAATCGCTGACTCTGCGATGTTCATGCCGGGGCGCCATCTGCGGGTCCTGTGGGATGCGCATCAACGGACATGCCGCGTTGGCGTGCAAAACCAAAGTGGCATCTCTGATCTCGTCGGGTGAGACGATCCACGTGGAGCCCATGAACAATATGCCGGTGATCAAGGATCTGGTCACGGACATGGCCGGGTTTTGGGAAAAGATTCGCCAAGTCCAACCTTGGCTCCAGCCTACGGGGTCTGCACCGGAAGGCGAGTATCTCGCGGCTCCGGAGGCCATGAATCATTTGACGGGGGTCATGCACTGTATCATGTGCGGAGCTTGCGTGTCGGACTGTGCGGCCCTGGAAGTGAATCCGAATTTTGTCGGACCCGCGGCGTTGGCCAAGGCTTACCGGTTCGTGGCAGACCCCAGGGACGGGAACAGTTCGTCACGGTTGGGGGAACTCAATAATCCGGGCGGCATGTGGGATTGCACGCGGTGCATGGAGTGCATCGAAGTGTGCCCCAAAGGCGTGGGGGCCATGGACCGCATTATGACGCTTCGTGCCAAGGGAATCGAGCACGGCGTACCGTCCACCTCCGGCTCGCGCCATACCGAAGCGTTTGCGGATATTATCGAGCAGAAAGGGCGCTTGGATGAACCCATGTTGGCCGTTCGGACGTTCGGGCTTACCAATCTCCGGCAGATGTTCTCCTTTCTACCGATGATTTTTCGAGCATTGCCCCGAGGCAAACTTCCCAGGTCCGGACCCTTGCATCGCCCGATACCGGGGATTGATCGAATCCGACGATTGTTTCAACGAGCGAAGGAGCCACGATGAAATACGCGTTTTTCCCCGGGTGCGTGTCAAAGGGAGGATGCCCCGAACTCTATCAATCCGTGAAACAGGTGTACCCTCGATTGGGGATTGAGTTAGAAGAAATGACGACGGCATCGTGTACGGGCGCGGGGGTCTTGCAGGAAAAGGATTTGCGTTTGGGGGATATCCTGAACGCCCATACTCTGGCCTTGGCCGAAGAGCAAGGGCTTCCCATCATGACGATTTGCAGTACGTGTCAAGGCGTGATGAGTCAGGCGAATCACCGGCTGACGACGGAGCCCGGCTATTTGGACGACGTCAACCGGGTTCTGGCCGAAGAGGGGCTCACCTACCGCGGCACCACCACGGTGAAACACTTTGTCTGGATTCTCCTGGAAGACGTCGGGGAAGAAAAGCTCCGGCAAGCGGTGAAGCAGCCGTTGACGGGGTTGCGGGCGGCCCCGTTTTATGGGTGCTACATTCAACGGCCGAGTGCGGCACTGGGATTTGACGAACAGCCGGCAAGGGCCCAATCATTGGAAACGGTAATCACGTTGCTGGGCGCCGAGGTGGTGGATTTCCCCGGCAAGACCCGGTGTTGCGGCATGCCGTTGCTCACCATTAACGAACCCGGCTCGCTGCAGATGGTTGCCCATCATACGTCCGATGCCAAAGAGCACGGAGCCGACGTGATGGTCACGCCGTGTCCCTTGTGTCATCTCAACCTCGATGGGCTTCAAGTCAAGGCCGCGAAACACGATCGCCGGGAAATTGATCTGCCGATTTTACATTTGCCTCAGTTGCTCGGATTTGCCATGGGCCTGGAGCCGCGGGCACTCGGCCTCAAACGCAACCTGGTGTCTACGACGCCGGTGCTGGAGAAACTCGGGGTGGTTTAGAAACGGGAAGGTCGAGGATTACGGAACCTCTGATTTATTGTGATAGTGGGATGCAGGGCAAGGCGTCCCGGAGCGAAACCTGAGGCTTATCATAGAGATAGGTGAAGGTTGAGCGAGGACACAACGCAGCCCTGCGCCCGATAGTGCAGTAAATC
This sequence comes from Nitrospira sp. SB0677_bin_15, assembly GCA_009842645.1. GTDB lineage: Bacteria > Nitrospirota > Nitrospiria > Nitrospirales > UBA8639 > Bin75. The sequence continues at coordinate 18,554 of VYFB01000058.1, forward strand.
AGAGGTTCCTTACGAAACTTCTTTGGACATGGTTTTAAAGTAGGCCAGGAGGTCGCGCGCTGAAAGAATTCCCACGATCTTCCCGTTATCGCTCACGGCCAAGTGACGAATCCGTTTGTTGGCCATAAGATCTCTTGCATAGTGAGGCGACAGCTTCTTCTCGACGGTCAGAATGGGACTGGACATGACTTGAACCACGGAAGTCTTTGCCACGTCGTCCTGTTCGGCTACGGCCCGAACCACGTCGGTCTCGGTCACAATGCCGGAGAAATCGTTTCCTTTCTTTACCAACAGCGACCCGATGCGCTGTTCGTGCATTTGTCCGGCAGCCTGTTTGACCGTCATGTCCTCGGTCACGACGCTCAAATCCCTGTTCATCAATTGTCCGATGGTCGCCATTGCGTTCCTCTTCAAGAAGACGGAAAAGGCTGGGGAACGATGGTGTGCATTCTAGGAAAAAAGGGGAGGATATGCAAGATTGTAGGGACACTCCCTGCCCCCAAC
>VYFB01000062.1 GCA_009842645.1 Nitrospira sp. SB0677_bin_15
AGGACGTCGCGGAACTGGGCATTGAAGCGTATCCCGAATTTCTGGTGATCCCCGATCCCGACGACGTCGAAGACCTCAAGCCAAAGAAAGCGAGTCCTCTCTGAGAGAGATAAGAGCAGGGCGTTCTTCACGTTTCCCCCTCCTCCCATGGATTTGTTCGACGTCCTCGCCATCGTCCTCACGCTGACAGCCGGATTCTCGTATCTCAACTATCGGTTCATTCGATTACCCGTCACCATCGGCGTGATGGTCATTGCTGCATGTTGTAAGGTGACAGGCGACACGTTATACTCCGGTTGTGATCGCCTCGTTTAAACACCGAGGCTTGAAAGCCCTCTATGATGGTCGGACGGCGCGGCGAGTCGCGCTGGAGCACGTCGGGAAACTTCGGGATATCTTGGCTGCACTGGATCGAAGCCGCGAACCAGAGGGTATGGATTTGCCGGGCTTTCGGCTTCACGCACTGAAAGGCGCGATGAAAGGTTATTTTGCCGTTACGGTGTCGGGGAACTGGCGCGTGATTTTTCGCTTTAAGGATGGATCGGCGGTCGACGTCGATTACGTTGACTATCACTGAAGAGGTACAGAATCATGGCTATGCACAATCCCCCCCATCCGGGAGGCATCGTAAGACGACAGTGCCTCGAGCCGCTCGGCTTATCCGTCACGCGGGCTGCAGAAGGACTCGGCGTCACGCGTCAAACCCTCTCCGACCTCGTCAATGAAAACGCCGGAGTGTCCATCGACATGGCCATCCGTCTGTCCAAGGCGTTTGGTTCTACCCCGGAAACGTGGCTCGGCATGCAGATGGCCCATGATCTCTGGCAAGCCCGCGACCGCGTCGCCCAGATCACGGTCGCGCCGTTCGAAGTAGCGTGAAGGCCGCCGCCCAACATAAGAAACCGCAATTGTAGGGGCCGACCCCTGTGTCAGCCCATGGGTCTCACCCTTCACAGGAGCAACTCCATGAACGCCGACAAAAGCACAGACCAGACTTTGAGAAATAGCGGAAAACACACTTCGGCCACGCCTTCGATTGCCTTACTTACTCAGAAGCTCGGCACCTCACCCGCTCCCCGGATGTTGACACCATCCGAAATCGCCTTGCTGCGGCAATGCGCGGAGGAGGTAGCCAAAGTCACGCGCGAAGTCCTCGCGGGCAAAGACAATACATCAAGAAAATGAAAACGCATTTGGAAGACGGTTTTGAACAAAATGGTGAGTTCGAACTTCAAACACATTGTGAACTTACAGCGGATTCAGGCTTACAACTCGGTGAATTTACGTCAAGGCTATCCACTGCTGGAAATCAGAACACCCATGGAAGTCATTAATTATGGCCAAGGTTGAAAAACAATTCGACGCCGTGCGGATGATGCGCTTGATCCGGGATCGCATGAGTGAGGAAATCCGTGACATGACGTTTGAGGAGGAGCAAGCCTGTATTCGGCAGCGCCTCAATGACGAGCCCACTGACGTTATCGCTGACGCTGGCCTTAAAGACTCCTCGCAAGCTGGATATGCCAGGGAGGCCGGAAGTCAGTCGTGACGCCACTCATCACCCACCAACTAAACCCAGCCACCGTTCAGGCATCTTTCATCCGTGGTGTCACACTCAATCGCATGCCCAGTTGGCCGAGGACACGGCTCAAGGTCGAGAGCCGGGGATTGCCGGCTTCTGAGAAGGCTTGGTATAACGTCTCACGGCGCAAGCCGGCCTCTTGTGCGACGTTGTCAAAACCGCGCGACTTGACGACGTGACGGAGCGCAACCAATAGCAACTTGTCATCCCCTTCTTCCAGAACGGCGTCCAGGTACGCAGCCACCTCCTCGGCGGTGTTCAGGTGATCCGCAACATTGAATGGTCTGGTCGTTGCCCGTGCCATCATGGTTTCTCCTTGTCCAGAAGTCTTGTGAGCGTCCGCGCACGGTCAATATCTCGCGTTTGGGTGCGCTTCGTGCCGCCCCATAGCAAGACGATCTTTCGACCGCTGAGACGGTAATAGATCCTATATCCCGGACCGGAATCGATTCGGTACTCGAACACCTCCGGTACGCCCTTAAGAGACTTTGCCCAGCCGAAATTGCCGACGGACATCTTGCTGACCGCGGTGAGAACTCGAGCCTTCGCGCTGAGATCGCGAAGTCCGTCAAGCCACTCCTCAAAAGGAACTTTGCCGTTAGCCAGTTCGAACGCGCGTATCTCGTATTTCACCGGATCAGATTAATTATAATTAACAACAGAGTCAACAGGTGAAGGGATGGGTCGTGACCCTTTGTTTTCATCTCTTGACCGTTTGTACTTGCCATGGCCGCCTCATGGCGACCATGTTGCCATCTTTGGCCTAATGTCTCACAATCAGAGGTCCCTTTAATCAGGTTCCGCCTTGATCTTGAGGCCGCTGAAGCATGACTCACGAACGTCAACTCTCCCTTGCCCTGCCCCCACCGACGGATGATGGGGACGCACCGCTCATCCCGGCGCGCATGGTGAACGAGTGGGTCTATTGTCCCCGCCTTGCCTATCTGGAGTGGATCGAAGGGGAATGGGCGGAGAGTGGGGATACGGCGGAAGGGAGGCGCGTTCATGCCCGGGTTGATGAAGGTGGGGGTCATCTGCCCGCGCCTGAAGATCTCGACGAAGAAATGACTCGGGCCAAGGCGGTCACCCTTTCATCAGAACGCTTGGGCATTATTGCAAAAATGGACGTCGTTGAGACAGATGGGGGAATGGCGATGCCCGTGGATTTCAAGAAGGGCAAGCGGCCCCACGTTGCGGCAGGTGCCTATGAACCGGAACGGGTGCAGGTCTGCGCCCAAGCCATGATTCTCGAAGACAACGGATACAAGGTTGAGCGGGGCGCGCTGTGGTACGCCGGCTCGCGCGAGAAGGTGCCGGTCGTCTTGGACGATGAACTTCGCGCCCTGACGCTGGAAGCCATTTTCGGTCTTCGCTCGGCCGCCGCCTCCGGGCACCGACCTCCGCCGCTCGAAAACAGCCCTAAATGTCCCCGCTGCTCGCTTGCCGGCATCTGCCTGCCGGATGAGACGAACCTGTTCAGAAAAGGCTACCCCCCTCGGCCGCTCAACCCATCTGATGACCCGGCGTTGCCTCTTTACGTGCAGACGCCTGGCGCACGACTGCGCAAGAGCGGAGAACAATTGATTGTCGAGACTGAAGAGGAGACGAAGACCTTCGCGACGGCAATCTCAGCGACGGGGTTGGACTCGTACATGGGTCTGTACCATCGTCCTCGCCACGGCCGGCCGGCACTGGCCCTCGACTTGATGGAGCCGTTCCGCTCCATTGTCGCTGATTCCTGTGTGGTCCAAGCCGTCAACAATGGCGAAGTCAAGCTTGGCGATTTTGTGTTCAACGGACCTGCCTGTGCGCTGAAACCCGGAGGTCGCAAGGCGTTCATGGCCGCGTTCGAGCGCCGCATGGAACAGGAGACTAACCATCCGCTTTTTGGTTATCGGGTCTCCATGCGCCGGTTGATCGAGGTCCAAGCGCGGCTGTTCGCCCGATATTTGCAGGGTGAAATCCCTACTTATCCGCACTATCTTCCCCGGTGACGATCATGGCCGACGAACGCCTCTATGTCGTGACTTACGACATCGCCGAGCCGAAACGCTGGCGCCGAGTCTTCAAGACCATGAAGGGCTACGGCTACTGGCTGCAATTGTCAGTTTTTCAATGTCGACTGACGGCCAGGCGGCGTGCTGAAATGATCGCTCGCTTGGAAGGCTTAATCAAGTTGGCAGAGGATCACGTGCTGATTCTTGACTTGGGCCTCGCCGATCGAGTTGATCCCCATGTCGAGAGCTTGGGTAAGGGGTATGAAATACCAACAAGGCAGGCGACAATTGTCTAGATTTCAATATGCCGAACCTCCTGCGAGCACTTTGGTGTCCCCGAAATGATGAGGAGGTCTCGCATCAGGTTTTTCGCTTGTATAGTGAGGCGATCACGAAATCTATGTGGATCTTTCAAAAGACGTTCTGGTACTCTTGGAGCTATCAGAGCCTAGGTCTCGCGTCGTGTCAAAATAAGCCTACTCAAACAAAGAGATCCAAGGCAGCAATTCCGAGGCACGCGTGCCTCGGCCTCATTGAAGCTATGGCAGGTTCTTGGGGGCTGCTTGCTCAAGACGCTCGGCCAGCCAGACTTTAATGATGGATTGGCGCGTCACGCCGAGTCGGCCGGCTTCCTTATCCAGTGAATCGATCATCCAAACGGGAAAATCAACGTTCACTCTTTTCTGTTCTTGCAGGGGTCTGCGGGTTTTTGATACATCCAGCACGCGAGAGATGTCTTTGCCTTTATCAAAGGCTGAATCAAATTTCTTGGCTTTCATAGATCAATACCTCCTCTGCGTGAGACCGGCGAACGGAAATAATTCGGATACGGCCTCCTCCGGTCGTGACAATAGCTGACCAGTGCTTGCCCCTGATGCGCCCTATGACCAACAATCTTGTTTCATCCTCTGTTTTTGCCTGAATTTCAACGACGTGGGGATCATGCCACAGAGCTTGGGCTTGATCGAAGTCAATCCCATGTTTTTTCAGATTAAGCTGACTCTTCCGTTTGTCGAACTCAAAAGAAAACATGGTATAGAAAATATACCATTATTATGTTAAGTGCAAGGATTGACCGTTGGCAATCGAAACGAATCTGAGCAACCATTGTCGGTAACGAAAAATATGGACGCGCACACCATTCATCTCAGTCTGGCAATGCTGTCGGCAGGGTTTTGGGTGCCGGCCGGCATCTGGCTCATGAGTAAGCGGCATGCGTTCACGGTGCTGGCGTCCGTCCCGGTTCAAGACGAGGACGCACTCCCTGCAGTGTCCGTTGTAATCCCGGCCCGCAACGAAGAACGAAACCTGGAACATGCGCTGCAATCGGTCCTGGATTTGGACTATCCGGACATCGAGATCATTGTGGTCAATGACCGATCAACCGACACCACCGGGGCGATACTTGCCAGGACGTTGGAACGGGATGCCCGGCTCGCCGTAGTGACGATTGACGATTTGCCGGCCGGTTGGATCGGAAAGCCATACGCGTTGCACACGGGAGCGCAACGGGCCCGTGGCGAATTCATCCTCTTCACCGATGCGGATATCGTGTTTCGCCCATCCGCGCTCAGAAAAGCCGTGGCGCACGCGCAGGCGAACGGGTTCGATCACGTGACCTTGATTCCGGAAAGCACCATGCCCGGGAATTTTCTGACGACGGTGTCGGCTACCTTCGGGATGTTCATGTTCATCATCTTCAAACCGTGGAAAGCCCGAGATCCGCAGAGCCGGCGCTACGTGGGCGTCGGAGCGTTTAACCTGATCCGGACATCGGCCTATCGAGCCATGGGTGGCCATCAACCTGTGGCCCTGCGGCCGGACGACGATCTCAAATTCGGAAAGCTGGTGAAAGACAACGGCTACAGGCAGGACGTGCTGAACGGGAGGGGAATGGTCACGGTGGAATGGTACCGGTCGGTCGCGGAACTCATCGACGGCCTCATGAAGAACATGTTTGCGGGAATGGGGTACAACGTCTCTTTGGTGATTGCGGCGACACTGGCTGCCCTGGTTATGCACATCTGGCCGTGGATCGGGGTCTGGGTGACCGATGGATGGACGCAAGCCTGCTACGTTGTGACCGTGGTCATGATGGTCGGGAGTTTCGGTGTTGTCATGGCGCCGTTCGGGGTGAAATTCCGGGATGGCCTGCTGCTTCCGTTCACGATCGGCCTGCTGGTCTATATTCAATGCCGTGCCGCGGCCCTGGCGCTCTGGCGGGGCGGCATCGTCTGGCGCGGCACCTTTTATGAATTACGCCAACTGAAAACGGGGAGCAGGTCGGGGTAAGATAAAAAACAAAAGGCCGTGAAATTTGACGCTCCGTTTCAACCGGGGTGTATACTGTGGATAGGGGTAGCCGTGCTTCGTGGCAACGTGACGTCGAAGAGCCGAAGAATGCTGCAACGCAATGAAATCATGAAATACTCCGCACTGGGCGTGCTGCTGCTGGTGCTCCTCACAGCCTCCTGGGTCGGTGCCGTGTCGGTACCGTTCAGGATTCAAATGGAATCGTGGTCGCCGTATTTCGCCCCGGTTACCGCCACGGTGGCGGCTGGCAACCCGATTCGGTGGGAGAATCCCACCGGCTCGCATCACACGATTACGCATGACGGATGCAGGGGAAGCGGTGCCTGCGCCTTCGATTCCGGGCCTATCGGGCCGGATGGCACGTTTGAACTGGCTCAACTGCCACCCGGACAGTATCCCTACCACTGCATGCTGCATCCGATCATGCGTGGGATGCTGGTCATTGTGGATGCGGAGCGTCCCTCGGAAATCTAACCCCCCGACGTCTTGAACATCCGCCAATGCCACCTAAAGAGAGCCTGCAAATTGTGTACGGGAAAAATCCGGTCCGGGGCTCTTGACTCCGGCACACGTGGTTATATTATGAAGGAATCTCTGATTTAAGTGGACGCGATGGTTAAGCTGGAACAACTTCGGAAGACGTTCGGGCCGATCGTGGCCGTGGAAGACGTGTCGTTCACGGTCGGTCGGGGAGAAGTGCTGGGCTTCCTGGGTCCGAACGGTGCGGGCAAATCCACGACTATGAAAATGATCACGGGGTTTCTGACTCCCACCAAAGGCATCGTGACGGTCAACGGCTTCGACGTCTGGCAACAGCCGCTCGAAGCGAAAAAGAGCTTGGGGTATTTGCCGGAAGGAGCACCGGCCTATGGGGAGATGACGCCGCTGAGCTTTCTGACGTTCATCGGTGAAATGCGGGGGTTTCGTGGAGCGGAATTGGATCGCCGGGTCTCCGAGACCATGGAAAAAGTGAATCTCGAAGGGGTGGCGCACCAGCCCATCGATACCCTCTCCAAAGGATTCAAGCGCCGGGTGGGCCTGGCCCAGGCCATCCTGCATGATCCGTCCGTGTTGATTCTTGACGAACCCACCGACGGACTCGATCCCAACCAAAAACATGAAGTGCGCGGGCTCATCAAAACCATGGCGCGAGAAAAGGCCATTATTCTCTCCACGCACGTGTTGGAAGAGGTCCACGCGGTCTGTACGCGCGCCATGATTATCGCCAAGGGCAAGGTGATCACCGATGGAACGCCGGCGGAGTTGGAGGCCCGGTCCCTGTATCACAATGCGGTGATCCTTCGATTGCGAGGGCCGCACGTCGATGGCGTACAGGCGATACTGGAAGGGCTACCCGGCGTTGAGCGGGTCGAGGCCCTCGACGGAAACGCGCCGGAATATCGGATCCTTCCGAAGGATGGGCAACCCATCATCGGAGCCGTCAGCCAGTGCGTACATCAGCAGAATTGGGACGTGGTGGAGTTGTCCGTGGAACACGGGCACCTGGATGAAGTGTTCCGCTCGTTGACCATACCCACCCAGGCTCTCACGTAGGAAGAGGGCGGAGGGATGGCAACACCCACACCAAAAGATGAACATGGGATCAGATTGTCATCCTGAGCGAAGCGAAGGATCTGCTTTTCCAGGCACTCAATTGTTGAGGAGAGATTCTTCACTTCGTTCAGAATGACAACTTCGAGTATCATTGGCTATTTTCGTATCAATCACGTAGGTAACACAGCGCTTCATGGGCAGGATCGGCGTCATTTTCAAACGGGAACTGGTCGGGTACTTTGCCACGCCGATCGCCGCGGTGTTCATCATCATTTTTCTGATGCTGGCCGGGGCCTTTACCTTCTACCTGGGAGATTTCTTTGCCCGTGGCCAGGCGGACCTCATTCCCTTTTTCGACTTTCACCCATGGCTCTACCTGGTTCTGATCCCGGCCCTGGCCATGCGGCTCTGGGCCGAGGAGCGGCGCGGGGGAACCATCGAATTACTGTTCACGCTACCCGTGACCTTATGGGAAGCCGTGATCGGCAAGTTTCTGGCCGCCTGGTGTTTTACCGGCGTGACGTTGGCGCTCACCTTTCCCATGTGGGTGACCGTGAATATCCTGGGAGAGCCGGACAACGGGGTCATCCTGGCAAGCTACCTCGGCAGCTTTTTGATGGCAGGCGGCTTTATGGCGATCGGTTCATGCACGTCGGCCCTCACCAAGAACCAGGTTATTGCCTTTGTGATCAGCGTGGCCGTCGGGTTGGGGTTCGTTCTCAGCGGCTTTTCCATGGTGCTGGATCTGTTCAGCGGGTGGGCCCCGCAATTCGTGGTGGAACTCATCAGCTCGTTCAGCTTCCTGACACACTTCAATGCCCTGAGTCGCGGGGTCATCGACCTGCGCGACCTGGTGTATTTCCTTTCGCTCATCGGCTTTTGGCTGTTTGCCACGGCGCTCATGCTGGAATGGAAGAAAGCGGAATAAAGGATCCATGAACACCAGGCTTCTGACAGGAGGCGGACTGACTATTGCGGTGGTCCTGTTCTTCACGGTGAACGTCCTGAGTCACGTGGTCTTCCGGTCGGCCCGTATCGATCTCACGGAACAACGTCTCTATACCCTGTCCGAGGGCAGCAAAAATATCCTGCAGGGGCTCGACGAGCCGGTGACCCTGCGGTTTTACCTTTCGAAGAAGCTGGCAGTGGAACTGGCTGGCATTCGGGGCTATACCAACCGGGTGCTGGAACTCTTGCAGGAATATGAACAGGCCGCCGCCGGGCACCTGATCCTGCACGTCATCGAACCTGAACCTTTTTCGGAGGAGGAAGATCGCGCCGTCGGATACGGCCTGCGCGGCGTGCCGATTGACCAGGGCAACGCGCAGTTCTATTTCGGACTCGTGGGCACTAATGCAACGGACGACCGGGAGATCATTCCGTTCTTTCAACAGAGCCGTGAGGAATTTCTCGAATACGATCTCACCAAACTCGTGTACCGGTTGGCCAATCCCAAACAGAAAATTGTAGGCCTGTTGAGCACCCTGCCCTTGGACGGTGGCCCGCAAATGCCGTTTCCACAGCAAGCCGCGGACGGAGGGCAGCCCTGGATGATCATGGACAGCATCCGGGAGGTTATGGAAGTCAAGGTCTTGGACAAGGACGTCACGGACATCCCCGAAGACGTGGACGTGCTCATGGTGGTGCATCCCAAGCGGCTCGGCGAAACGACCCTCTATGCCATCGATCAGTTCGTGTTGCGCGGGGGCCGCACCGTAGTCTTCGTGGATCCCCACAGTGAAGCCGACCGCGTGTTGCCCAATCCCCAAAACCCCATGGGTATGCAAGGCCCGCGCAGTTCCGATCTGGGTCCGGTTTTCGACGCCTGGGGAATCGAACTGGTTGACGGTAAAGTGGTGGGCGATCTCCCCTTGGCCAAACGGGTCAACTTTCAAAAAGAAGGCCGCATGATGGTCACGGACTACCCCGTGTGGATCGACCTGAAGCCCCGGCAATTCAATGCCGAGGACGTCGTGACTGCCAAGCTCCCGAACCTCACTCTGGCCTCGGCCGGGATCCTGCACAAAAAAGAAGGCAGCGAGATCGAGTGGACCCCCTTGGTGGAAACCGATGAACAGGCCATGCCGATCGAGGCCGCTCGCCTACAGTTCATGCCCGACGTTGAAGGTATCCTGCGAGACTATCAGCCGGGAAACGAAACCCTCGTGCTAGCCGCCCGCCTGACCGGCAAGGTGAAAACAGCCTTTCCCGACGGTCGTCCGCCCGAGGAGGAAGCGGACAAACCAAAGGAACCGGAGACTGCCAAGGGCGACAAGCAAACCGAACAACGCCAGCACGTGGCGGAATCCGCGGAGCCGATCAACGTCATCGTGGTGGCGGACACCGACATGCTACAAGACCGGTTTTGGGTCCAATCCCAAAACTTTCTGGGACAGCGGATCGCGATCCCTACTGCCGCGAACAACGATTTCGTGACCAATGCCCTGGACAATTTGACCGGCAGTCACGACCTGATCAGCGTCAGGAACCGGGGGAGCTTCGTGCGCCCCTTCACGCTGGTCAGGGCCATCCAACAGGAAGCCGAAGCGCGGTACCGGCAAAAAGAACAAGCCCTGCAGCAGCGCCTGAAAGACACTGAACGCAAAATCCAGGACCTGCAGAGACGTAAAGAAGACCAGACCACCATCATTTTGAGTCCCGAACAACAAGCCGCGCTGGAGGGCTTCCGGCAGGAGCGGGTGGCGACCAGAAAAGCACTGCGCAACGTCCGGCACGAATTGCAGAAAAACATCAACAGCCTCGAAAACGTCGTCAAGTTTCTGAACATCGGCCTCATGCCGCTGGTGATCGCCGTCGGAGGTGTGGTACTCGGCGCCTGGAACATGCGCCGCCGCCAGCGCGGCCAGTAGGCGCGGAGGAATCATAAATGCGGTCTTACCTTTCCCTTCTGCCATTCCCGAAAGAAAGAGCTGGATCCCCGATTAAAGATGTCGGGGACGAATCCAGTGTCTTTGCTTTTTCCGTCGTTCGGGAAGAGAAAGACCCTGGATTCCTGCTTGCGCAGGAATGACGGATTCGGAGTGTTATTGACTCTTTTCATACCAAGCACAAACCCATGAAGCTCAAGACTCTCAGCATGCTAACCGTCATCGCTGCCATCCTGATCATCGTGGCGGTGTTGATGACCAAACAACAAGAACCCGGCGTCCCAATGACGGGTCAACCCGTCTTCCCGGAACTGAAGACCGTGATCAACGACGTCACGGAACTGAGCGTGGACACGCAAAGCGGCACCATCACACTTCACCGGCAAGAAGATATATGGCGCGTCAAGGAAAAATATGACTACCCGGCCGACCTTGGAGCCGTGCGGGAAATGCTCATCGGCCTCGCGGAACTCACAACACTCGAACCCAAAACCCGGAAACCGGAATTCTACGAAAAACTGGGGTTGCAGGACGTGGAAGCCGAAGGCTCGTTATCCACGGGTGTCACCCTCAAGGATGCAACGGACAACACCGTGGCGGCGGCCGTCATCGGTAATGATCGACCGGCGAAAGGGAAGAGCGGGGCCAAGGAACTGTTTATCCGCAAAGCCGGAGACCCGCAGACGTGGCTGGTCCAAGGCAGACTCACGGTCGAAAAGAATCCGGGCAAATGGCTGGACAAGGAACTCACGCAGATTGAAACAAAACGGGTGAGGCGCCTGATCGTGACCCACCCGGACAAGTCCCGGCTGGTCGTGGAGAAAGCCAAGCCCGCGGACCTCAACTATCAGGTGGCCAACCTGCCGGAAGGTTTGGAAATAGAGTCACAATTTACCGTGAACAACGTCGTGTCCACGGTCACCTCCCTTTCGTTGGATGACGTCAAGCCGCAGAACGAAGTCCCGTTCGAGGACCAACCTGTCAGGACCGCCGTGTTCGAAACCTTCGACGGCCTCCAAGGAACCGTGCAGCTCCTCCCGAAAGACGAAAAGAACTATGTGACGATCTCCGCAGTCTTCAACGCCGGCCTGGTCTGGAAACCCGAACCGGAAAAAGAATCAGAACCCCAAGCTGGCGAGCCATCCGGTGTAGACACACAAGGCAAGGAAGCCGACACCAATCCCGATCAACCCAGGATCAAGTCCGAAGCCGAAGTTAAAGCCGAAATCGAAGCCTTGAACAAACGGACTGGGGGCTGGGTGTACGTCATCCCTAAATTCCGCGCCGATACCCTCCTCAAAAAACCCCAAGACCTCCTCAAAACCTCCGACGGGTAAGGCCCATCCCGTGTGCGGTTATTCCGGTGACGCGACTTGGGATGCTCCGGCAGAAGGCTGTTGCGCGTTGAGCCAGACGTCCTGGAGTTCTCGATAGACCTGCATGAGCCGGGAATCTTCAAGACGGTAGGCCAGGGAGATCAGGATCAACCCGAAGAGCAGGACCAGGGCGCCGAGTCCCGCTATGCCAAGGGCCAGGAACCAGCCGCTTGCCGAATTGAATCCACCGTCAATCGCGAACGTGACCAGAAAGATCATGGTGCCGATCGCCACGAGTCCCAACCAGGTCAGGGTGAGCAAGCCCGATGACCATGGCACGCGTTTGGTGAGGTGCAGGGCCACGCCGGTTTCGGTGGGATGAAGCGTGATGGTGCCTTTCAACGGCCATGCCGTGCGAAACCGCATGGAGAATAATTGGTACGAGGGCCGGAGCGAAATCACTTCTTGTGTGCCGAACCAGCGAGCGACGCCGTGGGGCAAGGCAATGGTATCGTGTTTTCCGAATCGCTTGATCAGGGACTGACGGGAGAGCGTGTTGAGGCTGTCATGCCGGCGGGCGATGCCGAACCCGTATTGCGCGGCAAAGGACCGGAGGCTGGTGAACTGATACCAGTCCCCGATAATCAGTAGGACAAACAGGATGGCTCCGAAGATTCCAGCCAAGAGCATGGTGCATGCATCATAGCACAACGAACCCCGATCCTGTGAAGCCGTTCCTCCCCGCTCCAGCGCCGGCTCTACCTCCCCTCGCCCCTCTGATCCTTCGCTACGCTCAGGACAAGCAAAGGAGGGGAACCCCCTCTCCCCTATTTCCTGCATTAAGCGGGAAATAGGGAGAGGGTTGGGGTGAGGGGAAACTGTCAACGAATGACTGAACATCTACAGGGATGACGGAGAGTTTATACGGTTATTTGACTTTGTTCACGAGGCTTCGCTACGATGTCACTGCGGGGTGGAGCAGTCTGGTAGCTCGTTGGGCTCAATACCGTGAGGAGTGATCCGCTGGTTGCTCGAAACATTTGCAACCCCTCCCAACAATAAATGGGCTGTGCAGAAGGAAACTTTTGTACGATCACCTGTCAAATTCGGGGAAGCCGGTAGCGGGGTAACCCCGAGCCAAGCTGGCGGAGCCGTCGCGCTCCGGCAGAAGGTGTAGAGACTTGACGGCAGGCATCCTAACGGCGGCGAAGCCGGTCCGAGGATGAAGAGAAAGTCCGGACCACGAACCGGATTTCCCGGGCAGCGAAAGCTGTAGTGGCGCGCATAACCCAAAGGTCGAGGGTTCAAATCCCTCCCCCGCAACCAACGCTTCCTTCATTCTGACGGGATCGTCCTCTCGGGACGGTCCCATTTTTTTGCCCTGAACGTGACAGTGACGGTTCATGGGATCGGCTGGGATCATCCGTGCCATTTCGCCGTGGTCGCACCGGGGAGAAGTTTTTTTATACAATACCCGGAAGCTGCTGTCTCAGTTGTTGTTGAGGAACACGGGTGGTGAAGAATGGTTAACGTCCGCTGGTTGTGGGTGCCCCTGGTTGGAGCGAGCGTGTTTCTGGCTCTGCCGGGCAATGAGACCATTGGTGAGGTACTGGGTGACGTGGTGGGACATTTTTTCTCGGCTGCGCTGGTGGCCGTGGTACCGGTCGTTGGGTATCGCCTGATTTACAAGGACATCGGTGAAAAGGAAATCACCTACATCTTCGCGGCCTCCTGGGTCTATCTCGTGATCTCGCAGCTATTCAAGTTGTAGAACCCGTTACGCGTAGACCCGCCCAAATCGATTCGAGAGAACCGCTGAGAGCGGAAACGTCTCCTGCGAAATAAACCCGTGGTAGCGAACCGGGTCGGAGAGGACCAGATCCACCACGCTGCACACGCCGGCAGCGGTAGTCACCTGAATGGCCGACCACAGGTTTCCGGCAATAGTTCGCGGATAAAGCTTTTTGACGTAATTCTCTTCCATCAACGTTCCATTTTTTCTCCCCACCACGGATACGTAAATCAGGACCACGTCCTGCTCGGTTTTGGGGACGGCGTTCTCCAGCAAGTGTTTGAGCGTGTCCCGTTGCTGATTCAGTTTCAGGTCGTTCATCAGAAACTGAATTTTGTCGCAGTGTCCCGGGTACCTGAGTGTTTTATAATTCATCGTCTCCACTTTTCCCGCGTAGGTATCCGCCAGGGTTCCCAATCCTCCCGAGGTATTGAAGGCCTCATAGAGCAGGCCGTCAACTTCAATGGTCTCATACCCTTCGAGCGGCCTCAGTGCGGTCTTGACTCCGTTTTCAATGCCGTAGCACACGTTGCCGTACTCATTGATCAGACCGTCCGTGGACCAGGTCAGGGAATATTTCAACGTGTTACTGGGGTGGACCGGCAGAGCCCCAACTCGCATTTTGACTGTCTCCGGTGTGTCGAAGTGTTGCATGACTTCATTGGTCACGATGCTGATAAACCCGGGGGCCAACCCGCATTGGGGCACAAAGGCTTTCCGGCTGCAGCGGCTGATGCGTTCAATGCATTCGGTCGCCTCGACGTCTTCCGTCAAGTCGAAATAATGGAGGCCGTGCTTTCTGGCCACACCGGCGACAGTGGGATTGGAGAAATACGGGAGACTGGAAATGACGGCCTCGGGCCGATGCGCAAGCACGTAATGTTCCAAGCCTCGACGGTCATTGGCATCCAGGACCACGGGTACGACCTCCGGCCGCGCTTGAGCAAAACTCCGGTTTGCAGTCTTGAGATCGACGTCGGCCAGATGAACCCTGTAGTCCCTGGTCTCCGCCAGAAGGGTGGCAATGAGGGAACCGATCTTTCCCGCGCCTAACAGTAGAATTTCTGGCATGGGTTGTCCGTTGGTTAATAGTTCACCGTGGATTGCATCAGGGCGTCAGCTTGAGGCGGGGAAAATCCTTGGTAGCCGGCATGCCGTTCAATCAATTCCAGCACGGAGAACGGAATTCCCCGAACCCGCTCGGGCACGCTGAAAACTTGCCGGAGGACTTCGCCTCTCTCGCCGGTCACTGATCCGGCAAAGGTCACGCCTTTGCGCTGCAACTGCCTCATGGCTGTTTCAATGTCTTCCGTCAACAGGGCGATATGATGAAGGGTCTGGTCGCCGAACGTGTTCACCCAATCCGGGATAATGCTGGTCTTGCCCCGTTCGTCATTGTAGGCTTGATCAACGAACAAGGCCGGAAATCCTGGGGCGCGATACACTTTGGCATACCAATCCCGGTACTCCAAGGTCTCGGAATAGACGTACCCGAGCCTGATGAATTCCCGGGCACGCCGGTCGATGTCTCCCGTTCTAACGGTGATATGATCGACAATGGGTTTGAGCCCGATTCCCGCTTCATCCAGAATGCCTTTGGCAAGTTTAGCCGCTTGGTTTTGTGCCACGTACTTGCGAACGTAGGCGTCGGTCACACGTTCAAGTTGGACGTTGTTCATTGTGTCCCTCACCCGTGATTCACGTTTCTTGTCAGTTCATGTCGATCTGGGCGCGTTGTAACTGGCCGCTGTAATCGACGTAAATGGATTTCCATTCACTGAAGGTATCCAGCGCCGCCTGCCCGGCCTCACGGTGTCCGTTCCCCGTAGCTTTCACTCCTCCGAACGGCAAATGCACTTCACTGCCGATGGTTCCGGCGTTGATGTATACGATCCCCGAACGTAGCTCACGCATGGCGTATTGGGCCCGGTTGACGTCCTGCGTATACAATGCGCTCGAAAGCCCGTACTCCACGGAGTTGTTCAAGGCAATGGCTTCTTCGAGGTCTTGGACCTCCAGGATGGCCAGAACCGGGCCGAAGATCTCTTCGTTGGCAATTCGCATGGAAGGCGTGACCTTGTCGAACAGGGTCGGCGCGTAAAAGGACCCGGAGGCATATTCGCCTTCGTTCAGCGGATATCCGCCTGCGAGCAGTCGTGCCCTTTCCTGTTGACCAGCTTTGACGAAATCGTGGCACCGGTCGAGTTGACTTTGATTGATCAATGGCCCCACCTCGGTTTCGGGGTCGAGACCGTTTCCCACTCGAAGTATCTGCATGCGTTCCAACAGCAACGTCGCCAACCGGTCTTTCACTGCTCGATGCACAATTAACCGGCTACAGGCCGTACAGCGTTGCCCGCTGGTACCAAAGGCGCTCCACACGATGCCCTCGACGGCCAACTCCAGGTCCGCATCCTCCATGACAAGGATGGCGTTCTTTCCACCCATTTCCAAGGCCACCTTTTTGTGGTGAGTTGCGGCATCCAAGGCGACTTTTCCGCCCGTGGCCGTTGAGCCTGTGAAGGAAATGAGCGCGACGTCCGGATGTTTCACCAGGGCTTCCCCTGCTTGTGGGGTGCTCCCCAGTACCAAGTTGACTACGCCCGGAGGAATACCGGCCTCTTCCAGTATCTTCACGAAACGTGCCGCCGTGAACGGTGTATCGGGAGACGGCTTGAGCACCACCGTATTACCCATAATCAGGGCCGGGAAACTTTTCCAGGCCGGAATGGCGATGGGGAAGTTCCAGGGAGTGATCAAGCCGACGACGCCAAGCGGCTCTCGTATTGCACAGGCGGATTTATGGGGTAACTCGGCCGGAGCGACGTGCCCGAACTGCCTCCGGCCTTCTCCTCCCATGTAATAGGCCATATCAATGGCCTCCTGGACGTCACCTCGCGCTTCGACAAGGACTTTACCCATTTCACTTGTTAAGGTTCGGGCCAGGGATTCTTTCTCATGCACCAACCGTTCCGCGACCCTGTACAACAATTCACCGCGTCGGGGTGCCGGCAAACGACGCCAGGAGTCAAATGCCCATCGAGCGGCTGCGACGGCTTGCCGGACGTCTTCGACGCCGGAGTCGGCACATTGGGCAATCGTTTGGCCGGTGGCGGGATTCCGGCTTTCAAAGGTCCGTCCGGATTGGGCGGGCACCCATTTCCCTCCGATCAAATTACAGGCTTGGTTATCCATGTCTCTCCCTCGCAGGCCGACGCATTCATGTCCTACTTACAACGTACTCCCGGAGGGAGGGGAGAACAAGGAGGCAGGGAGGAAAGTGGGATCAACGTACGTTGATCCCCGCGTCGTCATTCAGGAGTATCCTATGAGAAGGAGAAGCCCGGTGCTGAAACGACATCAGGGGCTTGGCAAAAACATGAAGATCAGGAAAAACGGCGCAGAGAACTGGCGAGTCCCACGCGGGAGAGACCGTAGATGAGCCATTTCGACGGATCGAAATTGTACCACTTGGGGCCATTCCGATAATCACTTTGATACATGTGGTGATAGTTGTGGTATCCCTCTCCGAAGGTGATGAGCGAGACCCACCAACTGTCACGACTGGAATCGGAATCTCCATGGGGTTGGGCTCCCCACAGGTGGCAAATGGAATTGATGCAAAACGTGGAATTCAAGACGAAAAACGTTCGCCCGACTCCGGCGAGCAGAAAACAGCCCAGTCCTTCAATCCAGCCGCCGTACACGAAACCCACCACAAAGGGCAGCGCCAGGCCGGACAGGACAATCGGGATATAATACCGGTTTTGCCACACGACCACGGGGTCCTGCTTCAGCTTGGTGGCATATTTATTGTCTTTATGGGGATCCTTCCAGAAGAGCCACCCACAATGACTGTACCAGAACCCCAGTTGCGCATTATACGGGTCCTCTTCCTGATCGCACCGCGCGTGATGGCGGATGTGGTCCGCCGCCCATTTGAGTCCGGAATTTTGTAGCGCCCAGCCCCCGGCGATCAAAAACGCGCCTTTCACCCAATCGGGGCACGTAAAACTTCGATGGGCTAATAAACGGTGATATCCCACGGTGATGCCAAGCCCCGTGATGATATAGAGCAGCCCGAACATGGTCCACGCCAGCCATGAATAATCATAGAAATAGGCGTAGGTGGGCAGTCCCACGATGGCCCCGGCCGTGACGGCGCAGAACATCGACAGGGTCAAGTGATCAGTGGCACGCGGGATGGGAACGGCTGATTTTGTATTGGTCAGAGTCGTCATGGCGTTAGTACCCATCGAGTGATCGGCCTAGTCAGGTCTGAGAACAAACCGGCATTCCAAATTTTGAAGAATTGTTCAAAGGGAGGGTGCTGCCCTTCACGCACTTACGGATTCTTCTTCTCGATAGCTCGTTCACCTTCTTGATGAAGCAGCACTCGAAAAGGCAAGTTTCCCAAGGATACCTGCCGAACGATCGATTGTAAAGGCTTAACCGTGCTTTTTGCGGAAAGCGTGCGGATCACATACGTCGCATGGCAAGCCGGGACGACGAGTCAGGGTTCCTCGAGTTTGACGGGTTTCTGCGAAACGGGCTTTTCGCGAAATTTCTTGATTTCGGTCGTCGCGGCTTTGAACGCGGAGCGAATGGCTTCCTCGAAACTCTTGGCTTCTTTCCGTGCAGTCACGGTATGACGTGGAGGAAGATTCAGCACGATCAGCGCTTCGGCGTTATCGGCTCCCTTTTTATGGTGTGGGTTTTTGGTCAACGTGATTCGGGCGTGAGTGATGTTGTCGTACTCGGTTTGCAGTGTGGTGATCCGGTCCTGAATTTCCTGTTTCCATCTTGGCGTCATACCGACGTTCCGGCTGTCAATTTTTACATCCATCGGCCTCCTCCTTGCTCGGGTCCATCGCGATCACGAGTTTTAGAGACACCAATTATAGAATATTATCTCACGAATGCTCTCGTCTTGTCATGAGAGGAAGGATGAAAAATCATCACGAACGTGAAAAATCACGTCATCTGTCAACCCAAAGCGGAAACGTCCCCTTTGGGTTGCGAAGAAAAAGATTCTGGATTCTCGCGTGCGCAAGAATGACCGAAAGAAAAGGCAAGGGGGGACTTACAGAGGAGGGGAATCGCAAGGCATCGCACCGCCATCGCTATTTCATAGCACAATCATA
>VYFB01000095.1 GCA_009842645.1 Nitrospira sp. SB0677_bin_15
TTCGCTCCGGGACGCCTTGCCCTGCATCCCGCTATCACAATAAATCAGAGGTTCCCCTGCGATTGCTCATCACGTAAACGTTGAATGGCCACCAGCAATTCGTCTGCGGTGACGCCGACTCCCGGTCGCGTTCTCAGCATATGAGAGCGGGCTATGGTCTCCAGGTCGTCCAGCGTCCGGATCCCGAGCCGGTAGTACAGGTCATGCACGAGAGGGTCGGAAAGGCCGGGCAGGGCGCTCCATTGTCGAATGACGGGCGGCAGGGGTGTCTTGAGTTCCTCATAGGTCCGGATGGCGCCGGTTTCCACGTATTCCTGAATCTTGGCCGCAAGGTCTTTCCCGATGCCGGGCAGGGTTCGGAGATTCCCGGTCCGTACCAGTTCTTCGACGGGCGATTCCAGGTTAGCGATCGTGTCGGCTGCTCGTTGATAGGCTCGAACGCGGTAAGGGTTTTCTTCGTGTTTCTTCAACAATTCCGCCATGGACAGAAAGAGATTGGCGAGGGTGTGGTTCGAGTCGTGACCGGTCGGCATATCGTGAGTCCATAAAAAACGATGAAGGAAGCTCTATTGTAAAAGATTGTGCCTGGCGATGATAGCTTCATCGGCCTGAAGCCCGCGTTCCCAAATTGACAAGGCTTGAGAGGCTTTCGTAGGATGACGGTTAGTGAAGGAGGGGTTTTTCAATCACGCATGCACGTCCAAGTCAATGGAGAGCCGCGGCAGGTTTGTGAGGAGATCAATGTGACGGACCTGCTCCGGGATTTACAACTGAACGTCGAACGGGTGGCCGTGGAAGTCAATCTGGAAATCCTCGATAGACGAGACTTCGATGCCAAAACGTTACAGGAAGGCGACCGGATAGAAATTCTAAGCTTCATCGGAGGAGGCGACGTGAGCGGCTTTTCCTCTTCCGTAGGGGACGGCCTGCGTGCCGTCCCGCGTGAACTAGAGGCAGACGAAAGGCTTCCAATAGATGGAGAATGACCATGAGTGATGATCGTTTGACTATAGCCGGAAGGGAGTTTCGGTCTCGTTTGTGGGTCGGAACGGGCAAGTACAAGGATTTTGTCGAGACGAAGAAAGCCATTGAAACGTCGGGTGCGGACGTGGTCACCGTCGCCGTACGCCGGGTCAACGTCACGGACAGAAATTCCGAGAATCTCCTGGATTATCTTGATCCTAAACAATACACGATCCTGCCCAATACTGCGGGTTGCTACACAGTGGAAGACGCGGTCCGTTACGCCAGGTTGGCCCGCGCAGCAGGGGTATCGGATCTGGTAAAGCTCGAGGTGATCGGCGATGAGCGGACGTTGTTTCCCGACACCGCCGGGCTCATCGAAGCCGCCAGGATTTTGATCAAGGAGGGATTCGTGGTGTTGCCGTATACCAACGACGATCCCATCGTGGCCCAAAAACTGGTCGATATTGGCTGCCCTGCGGTCATGCCCTTGGCGGCCCCCATCGGCTCCGGATTGGGCATTCGCAATCCCTGCAATTTGAAGATCATCCTTGAAACCGTCAACGTCCCCGTCATTGTGGACGCAGGCGTGGGCACGGCTTCCGATGCCGCGTTAGCCATGGAATACGGAGCGGACGCGGTGTTGATGAATACCGCGATCGCGGGGGCCAAGGAACCTGTTGCCATGGCCGAAGCCATGAAGTACGCGGTCGAAGCCGGCCGGTTGGCGTACAAAGCCGGTCGCATCCCCCGAAAACTCTATGCTACCGCAAGCAGCCCGATCGAAGGCATGTTGTAGCCCGACCTTCAACAGACTCCTTGATGTGTCTTGATTACTCCCGACTCCCTCTCCCCTCTCTTCGTTTCCTCTCCCTTGATGGGAGAGGATTAAGGTGAGGGTGGTTTAAGGTGCGAGGGAGTAGATGAATGTTCCTCTACCTTGAAGAAAAGGTGACAATGAGCCCCCTCCCGCCATTGTACGTGGTCACCGACCGGCTCCGGACCGGAGAAGATCGATGTCTGCACGTTCTCGAAGACATCATTCCCGAACAGGGGATGATGATCCAAACCCGGGAAAAAGACCTCGGTGCCCGTGAACTTCTACGGTTTGTGGAAGCGGTTCACCAATTGGCGCGTCCCTTTCGTGTTCCGTGTTTAATCAATGATCGCGTGGACCTGGTCCTCGCGACCAAGGCGGCAGGCGTGCATCTTCGCGCGGACAGCATGCCGGCCAAAGAGGCCAGGAAATTGTTGGGCAACGGCTATCTCATCGGCAAGTCGGTCCATTCCGCGAAAGAGGCCCTGCAAAGCGAGCAGGATGGCGTGGACTTCGTGGTACTCGGTCCGGCGTATGAGACGCCGTCCAAACAACAGTATGGTCCCCCGTTGGGTATTGACGTGATTCGAGAAGCCGTCCGGCATTGTACCATTCCCGTGTATGCGATCGGTGGACTGACGCCGGTTCGCGTGGAGCACGTGATGGCGGCCGGCGCCGTGGGCGTCGCCGTCATTTCTTCCGTTTTTCAAGCGGCGTCTCCACGTGAGGCGGTCGCGACGTATTCCACGCAGCTGCGCAAATGGCGACCGCAGTAAAGCGGTTCCGTATATATTGACCCCTTCTAAAAACCAGTGCTAGAATCTGCCCCCCGGCGTGGGGCGGGTGGGATT
>VYFB01000007.1 GCA_009842645.1 Nitrospira sp. SB0677_bin_15
CCTGGTCGATGACGACGCCCCGCCACCGACGCCGGTGGTGAGCATCGCGGGCGGCCCAGCGGTGACGGAGGGCGGCACGGCGACCTTCACGCTGAGCGCGAGCCCCACGCCGGCGGGTGCCATCGCGGTAGAGGTTGAGGTAGCCGACAGCGGCGACTTCACGGTCGGCGGCCAGACCGGCGTGCGCACGGTGACCGTCGGGACGGACGGCACGGGCAAACTCACGATCGCGACGGTGAACGACGGTGCCGACGAAGCGAACGGCACGCTTGTCGCGACCGTGCGGTCTGGCGACGGCTATGCGCCCCACGACAGTGACAGCACGGCGGAAGTGGCGGTGGCCGACGATGACGACCCGGTGCCGGCAGAGCCGGTGGTGAGCATCGCGGGCGGTAGCGAAATCACCGAGGGCGGCACGGCCAGCTTCACGCTGACCGCGACCCCCGCGCCGTCGGACGCCATCACCGTCAGCGTGACGGTCGCGGACAGCGGCGCTTTCGCCAGCAGCGGACAGACGGGGTCCCGGACAGTCACTATCGGGACGAGCGGCAGCGCCAGCCTCGCCGTGACCACCGACCCCGACAGCCGTGACGAACCCGACGGCACCATTACCGCGACGGTGGTCAGCGGCACTGGGTACACGGTGGACAGCCAGCACGGCGCCGACCGGGTCGCGGTCAAGGATGATGACGTCCCCGTCGCGTCGTTTGCCTCGGCCACCTCGAACCCGGCTGAGAGCGCCGGGACGCAGCAGGTGACCATCGATCTCGCGCCGGCTCCGGCCACCGCCCTCACGCTCGCATACACGCTCGGTGGCACGGCCGGCGAAGGGCAGGGGCACGATTTCACCATTGCGAACCGCGGCCTGGTCGCGGTCCCGGCCGGCGCCACGACCGCGACGATTTCCGTGGCGATCATCGACGACAGCACGGCCGAGACGGCCGAGACGGTCATCCTGACGCTGACGGCCGGCGAGGGCTACACGCTGAGCAGCCCAACGCTCCACACGCTCACCATCGCCGACAATGACGCGGTGGTGATCCCGCCTGGCGTAACGCTCTCGACGAGTGCGCTCGATCTCGACGAAGGCGGGACGGCGGGGGCCTACACGGTGGTGCTGAACCGTGCGCCGACGGCGGACGTCACGGTGACGGCCACCAGCGGTGATGCGAACACGGTGAAGGTGCACGGGCTGGGGGGCACGGCGGGCGGGTACGCGGTGCTTACCTTCACGCCGATCAACTGGGCGACCGCGCACACCGTGACGGTGACGCCGCAGGACGACCGTGACAGTGACGACGAGAGTGTGACGATTACCCATGTGGTGAGCAACACCGGCGGCTACGGCAATGTGACGGCCGGTGCTGTGACGGTGCGCGTCGACGACGATGACGCGGTGCCGCCGTCGGTGGTGTCGGCCTGCGTGTCGGACGAGCTGCTGGCCACGGCCGAGCGACTCTACGAGCGGAACCGGCACCGGCCGCCGGCGTATGCGGAGAACTGGTTCAGCGTGCTGGTGGCGTTCGGGGTGCGGAGCCCGGCGGACTGGACGGCCGACCACCGCCCGATCTCACCGATGACGGCGGCCTCGGCGCGGGCGCGGGACTGGCGCCGCTTTGCGACGGCGCTGGCCTGCCTGGAAGGGGCGCCGCCGGCCGGGCCGGTGGTGCGCGTCACGGCTGGGGCAGCGGTCACCGAGGGGAGTCCGGCGACCTTCACGCTGAGCGCGAGCCCGGCACCCACGAGCGCCCTCACGGTAAGCGTCGCGGTGGCCGACAGCGGCGCCTTCGCGGGCACGGGGCAGACCGGGGTGCGGTCGGTGACTATCGGGACAGACGGGACGGGGAGCCTCACGGTGACAACGGTGGATGACCAGACCGACGAGCCGAACGGGGCGGTGAAGGCGACGGTGCAGGCCGGCACCGGCTATGTGCCCCACGACAGCGCCGGGGCCGCGACGGTGGCGGTGGCCGACAATGACGCCCCGCCGGCCGTGCCGGTGGTGCGCGTCACGGCCGGGGCGGCGGTCACCGAAGGGAGTCCGGCGACCTTCACGCTGAGCGCGAACCCGGCACCCACGAGCGCCCTCACGGTAAGCGTCGCGGTGGCCGACAGCGGTACCTTCGCGGGCGCGGGGCAGACCGGGGTACGGTCGGTGACCATCGGGACGGCCGGGACGGGGAGCCTCACGGTGACAACGGTGAACGATAGCACCGACGAGCCGAACGGGTCGGTGAAGGCGACGGTGCAGGCCGGCAGCGGCTATGTGCCCCACGACAGCGCCGGAGCGGCGACGGTGGCGGTGGCCGACAATGATGCCCCGCCGCCGGTGCCGGTGGTGCGCGTCACGGGCGGGGCGGCGGTCACCGAGGGGAGTCCGGCCACCTTCACGCTGAGCGCGAGTCCGGCACCCACGAGCGCCCTCACGGTGAGCGTCGCGGTGACTGACAGCGGTACCTTCGCGGGCGCGGGGCAGACCGGGGTACGGTCGGTGACCATCGGGACGGCCGGGACGGGGAGCCTCACGGTGACAACGGTGAACGATAGCACCGACGAGCCGAACGGGTCGGTGAAGGC
>VYFB01000119.1 GCA_009842645.1 Nitrospira sp. SB0677_bin_15
CCACGTTCTGGACGGACGCGCCGGTGGCCCTGCTGGCCTCCCCGGGGCCGGCGGATCTGCGGGTGACGGCCGACTTCGGCTGGGGAATCCCGCTGGCGGCTAGCTTAGGGGTGCCGCACGTGACGTATGGCTGGGCGCCGACGAGCCGGGACCTGGCCCTCGGCTGGCGCCTGCTGCCCAACCGGGCCAGGGACCTGACCCTGGACCTGACGGCCTCTCACCGGGAGGCGCGCCGGACCGTGCCCGTCCGACAGGTGACCCTGTCCCTCACCCGAACCTGGTAGCCCCGGCCCCCCCCCGGGGCGGCCGCTGCCCGAACGGAGACACACGCAACAAACAATTCAATAAGCCGCTGTTGCTTGTGCCAACTTAACCGGCTTTTCCTCATGATGCCATCTTAGATAAATCTCGTTATCTAGGACAGCCCCTTCCCTTTTCGCCGTCGTGCACTTTTTGTCATCCTCGACATCTTTAATCGGGAATCCGGAGTCTTTGCCCTCGCTTTTCCTCCCTCGCCCCTTGAGGGAGAGGGCTGGGGTGAGGGGTCTCAATTTCCCCCTCGCCCCTTGAGGGAGAGGGCTGGGGTGAGGGGAACAATCCTGGATCCCCGATTAACGAACGTCGGGGGATGACAGCAAAACTTTTGCTAACAATTAACGACGAGAGAAAAAGTCATCTGTGGAAATCCCGGCTTGCTCGAGAATCTGCTTCAATGTGCCTTCGGGAATATCCCCGGGATGGCGAGGAATGGTCGTGTACCGATTGTTTTCTTCATTGAACCAGATTTCATGTGACCCAGCCGCTTGTCTGTCGAACCTGAACTGAAACCGCTTAATAATTTTGGTAATCTGCCGATAGTTGAACCCGGATAAACGGCCCATAAAGACAGACCCGTTATACGGACACCACCAGGTGATGCTCCATCGGATACGTGGCTTGTTCGAGGGTGATAGGTTGGTTGCGTTGGGCCTGGGCTTCAAGAATTTTTCGTGCCACGTCGTGGGCATAATCAATCGTTTCTTCTATCGTCCGGCCCTGGACCACCAGACCTTGGACATCGGCTGACGTTGCGACATAGACGTTTTCCGGCAACTTCTCAATGTGCAGATTGATGATATGCTCCATTGATGGCCTCCTCTTTTGTTTGGACACCTGCCCTTCACAGGACGCTGTCATATCAGACGAGCATACTACGTCACACCCGCTTCATTCGACAACTGTTTCCCAACCGCCGTTTCCCAACCGCCGTCTCCAATTTTCGCTGCCCCCTCCCGTCATTCCCGCAGGCTTTTAGCGGGAATCCAGAGTCGTTAGCCTTGCTTTTACCCCCTCGCCCCTTGAGGGAGAGGGCCGGGGTGAGGGGAAACCCCTGGATTCTCGCACCCGTCCTGAGCGCTCTTCGACTTCGCCTGATGTGTGGAGTATTCAAAAAAACAGCGTGACATTTTCAGTGGACTTTATTATTGTGTACACAGTGGCACATAACCATACCATATACATGAGGTCTCCCATGGATCATGTCCCCGTGAAAGTCAGCATCCGCGAATTTCGTTCCCGCCTTGCCCGTTATGCAGACACCAGTTCACCGATCGCGATTACTCGGCACGGTGCGACCGTCGGCTACTATATTCCAGCACGCCCTAGTCCTGATAAAGCGGAACTCGATGCGCTCAAGGAAGCCGCCTCACGCCTCGACGCTCTCCTTGCTCAAGCTGGTGTAAGCGAAGAGGAAATGCTGTCGGAGTTTCGTCAACTGCGCAACAACAGGGCTTGATGGCTCTTCACAACACCCTGGTTCTGGATGCGAATATTTTAATCCGCGCCGTGCTGAGCGCGAATGTGCGAACCTTGCTTGAACAATCCTCCTCAACGATACGGTTTTTTGCTCCTGACGTTTGTTTCAACGATGCCGAAAAATATTTGCCGCCTCTCTTCGAGAAACGCAACCTACCGGTAGAATCGGCACTGGAGGTCCTGACTGGAATTTCCAGGATTGTTCAGACTGTTGAAGCCGACGTCTACGATAACTACCGGGAGGAAGCCATCCAACGCATCGCCATCCGCGATCCGGATGATTGGCCGGTTGTCGCAACGGCCCTAGCCTTGAATTGCCCGATTTGGACAGAGGATTCCGATTTCTTTGGTTCAGGAATAGCCACATGGACAACGGACCGCATCCACGTGTTTATGACACCCACACCCAATGAGTAAAGGGAACACTGCACCATAAAGATCACGCGGCTACGACGGCGGAGAGGACGATGTCTTTTATCTGTGTAGCCGCGCCATCTCATGGCGTGGTTTTGGTTGTTCTGCGCGACCTCTCTCAGACCTCGTAGGTCGGGTTAGCCGCTGACGGCGTAACCCGACAATTTGCCAATCCGTCGGATTACGCCCGTCCTGAGCGTTCTTCGACTTCGCTGTCGCTACGCTCAGAACAAACGGGAGTGCGAAGTCGAAGGGCCTCGCTAATCAGACCTACGGCTGCTTTCTCCGTCATCCCC
>VYFB01000106.1:0-2744 GCA_009842645.1 Nitrospira sp. SB0677_bin_15
TTCCTCTCCGTCGATGGGAGAGGATTAAGGTGAGGGTGAGACAACCTGCTCCTTGCGCCCTCCCCCTCACCCCAGCCCTCTCCCTCGTAGGGGAGAGGGAGCCAGGCCAAACTCTCCACGAACCTATTTGAAGGCAGGATGTTCAAAAAAGCCATCCAGCGCGGCCGCAGCAAGCGAGGAGGCGAGGCGTACGTTTAGTACGTTGAGCCTCCGAGCGCTGCGAGAACAAAACTGGTGGGTTTTTTGAACATTCTGCTACGGTTTCTCAGTGTAGGCGGGCAGCACGACCGGCGACGTGACCTGGTTCGTAACCCGGTGCTTTTTCGCTTCGGCCCGGAAGCGCTGCAAGTGGTTCAACGTCAACCGGCCGTGCGACATAGCTTGCACGCGCTCCGCCACCGCTAACCCCGATCGTTTGCCGAAGACCATCAGGTCCAGCAACGAATTGCCCATCAACCGATTTCGCCCGTGCAGCCCACCCGAGGTTTCTCCAGCCACGAAGAGGTTCTTCACGGACGTTTCGCCGTTGGAGTCGATCTTCACGCCCCCGTTCTGATAATGGAGCGTCGGATAAATCAGGACAGGGTCTTTGCGGATGTCGACGCCATACCGGGCATATTGACGAACCATGGCGGGGAAATGTTTGTCCAGCGTGCCTTCACCATGCTCCGCTTCGAGTAACGGCGTATCCAGCCACACGCCGACGCGACCGGTCGGCATGCGGACGCCGCGACCTTCTTCACATTCACGAATGATGGAGGATGACACCACGTCGCGCGTATCCAACTCGTTCACAAACCGTTCGCCTCTTCCATTGACCAGGTGCCCGCCTTCGGACCGTATGCCTTCGGTGACCAACTGCCCGACGAGTTGCTCCGGGTAGACGCCGCCCGACGGATGATATTGAAACGTATCGATCTGGACGAGCGGGGCACCGATGCGGTAAGCCAAAGCGAGCCCGTCGCCCGTAGCGCCGTAATGATTGCTCGTGGGAAACCCCTGAATGTGCAACCGCCCAATGCCGCCGGTCGCCAGAATCACGGTCTTGGCAGCCACCACCAGAAATCGTTTGTTGTCCAAATCCTGAAACACGGCCCCGGCGCACGCGCCTTGCTCGTCACTCAACAGTTCCACGGCCGCAGCAAATTCCAGGAGTTGGATCTTCTGGTTGAGGACCTCATCCTTGAGCACCCGCATGATCTCGAGACCGGTGTAGTCCGAACAGGTGAGCAGCCGCGCCTTGGTACTGCCGCCGCCCTTTTTGACGTGGAGGTTGCCGTCATCGTCCCGGTCGAAGAGCACCCCCAGTTCCAGCAACCATTTCGCAATGGACGGCCCTTCCTCGACCATCGTTTTGAGCAACTCATGGTCGTTCTTCATGTGACCGCCCTTGAGCGTATCCAGGAAATGCTGAACCGGGGAATCATCAGGCGCCACGGCAATTTGCATGCCCCCTTGCGCCATCACCGAATTGGAGTCCCCCAAGCGCAACTTTGTCGCCAGCAACACCTTCGCGCCCTGCTCGTGTGCGTGGAGCGCCGAGGCACACCCCGCGCCGCCGCCGCCCACTACCAGCACGTCGACCTCGTGGTCCGGTGTCAAGGAGAGATTTTCGGGAACCATGCTGTCGCCTTCCAGGACGGAGGCGAGTTCCCGCACCGTCAAGTCGCCTTCATTGGGTCCGAAGGCCACGGGACGGTACGCGGCTTCCCGATGATCGGGATGAAATTTTTTGATCAGAGTGTCGCGTTCAGCCGGAGAGAGTTTGGGAAGGGTTTGTTGCCGGCGGGCGTCACGGGAGTTATGGACGACGTCGTGCAGGGCTTGAATGTCCACGTGTCAGCCGCACTCCCCTACGACTTGATCGTGGCCGAGGTTCGTTGTAACTCGTCATCACTCATCTTCAGGATTCGTTCCCAGTCGTCGGCGTACGCTCCATCGGCAATAGCCTGGATTCGGTCGAAGAGACCGGGCGGCTTTTCCATTTCCCGCACGCCGTAGGCCCGGCTGGCATAGACCCCCACCAGGTTCGGCGCAATATCGGCAATGCACACGGGCACGCACATGCCGCACATCACACAGTCCATGAACGTCTCCGACACCGCTTTGAAGTCCCCGAATACGGCCTTCCACACGCCTTCCCGCACGTCGATCTGTTGCGGACAGGCCTCGGTACACGCGTTACAGTTCCGGCACAAAGGCGCTTCCGGATACAACGTGAACAGGTCCTGTTTGGGATTCTCGAGTTCATTCAAATCGTACGTGGCCTTGCGCGCGGGAAACGCCGGGGCGAAGGAAAATGACATGCCGTCTTCCACCGCATGCGAACACCCCAGGCAGGTTTTCACTTTCGGATCGTCCTTGGTGCGATAATAAGTCGCACAGGCTCCGCAAAACCCGCCCAGACACCCGGCCCCCCGCGTGACTTCGTGGCCGGTATACCAGAGGGCCTTCATCAGGGTAATCCCAGCCGGAACACGAAAGGACTTCCCTGCGATTTCCACCGTGACCATCTGAGGCCGGAGCGCCTCTTCCTGACTCACGGCTTTTTCCGTATCGAATGAACCCGTCATGTGCGGTGACTCTACTCCGTTGGTCTTTCTTCTCCCCCTCACCCCAGCCCTCTCCCACAAGGGGAGAGGGAGTTCTCCAAGCCCATTTTTTCTCCTCAAGCGGGAGAGAGTTCTCTCCTCACTTCCTCTCCCACGAGGGGAGAGGGGGTTCTCCAAGCCCATTTTTTCTCC
>VYFB01000106.1:2844-17365 GCA_009842645.1 Nitrospira sp. SB0677_bin_15
CCTCTCCCACGAGGGGAGAGGGGGTTCTCCAAGCCCATTTTTTCTCCCCAAGCGGGAGAAGGCTCTCTTCTCACTCCCTCTCCCTGGACGGGAGAGGGTTGGGGTGAGGGTGAAAAAATTATGCATTCAAAGCATTCAAGGCCGATCCGGCCTGAAACCATTTCACTTGCTGTTCGGTCATGCTGTGATTGGCTTGAATGGTGATCTCCTTGCCATCCTTCTTGTGAATGGTCAGGGACACCGGCTTCCCCGGCGCCAATTCGTTGAGGCCCGTCACGCTGACGCGGTCCTCCTGATCAATTTGTTCATAATTCGCAGGGTCCGCAAACGTCATGGGCAGAATGCCCTGCTTCTTCAAATTCGTTTCATGGATACGGGCAAAACTCTTGGTGAGCACGGCTTTCACGCCCAGGAAACGCGGGGACATGGCCGCGTGTTCCCGGCTGCTCCCTTCACCGTAGTTCTCATCCCCGACCACGAATGATCCGATGCCCTTGCCTTTGTAATCGCGTGCGACCTGCGCCAGGGTGAGGCCGGATTCGCCGGTCAACACGTTGTTGCCTTTTCCCGCTTCACTCGAAAATGCGTTGTTGGCACCCAGGAACATATTGTCACTGATTTTATCCAAATGTCCACGGAACTTGAGCCAAGGGCCCGCGGGTGAAATGTGATCTGTCGTGGTTTTTCCCTTGGTCTTGATCAGCAACGGCAACTTGTCGAAATCCTTGCCGTCCCACTTGGGGAAAGGCTGCAACAATTGCAGCCGCTCGCTGTTCGGCGGCAGATCCACGACCAACGCGTCGCCGTTTTCCGCCGGCGGAATGAATCCCTCTTCACCTTTGGCAAAACCCTGGGACGGCAACTCATCCCCTTGTGGCGGATCGAGTTTTATGTGTTTGCCGTCCGGGGCGGAAATGGTGTCCTGCATGGGATTAAATCCCAGGTCGCCCGTCAGGGCATACGCGGCCACCAATTCCGGACTGGCCAGGAAAGACAGGGTATCGGCGATCCCATCGTTACGACCGGGGAAGTTCCGGTTAAAGGAACTCACGATCGAATCGGATTTGCCCTTGACGCCATCGGCCCGTTTCCACTGCCCGATACACGGACCGCAGGCGTTCGCCAACACGGTCGCGCCCAACTCCTCAAACGTCTCCAAAAAGCCGTCTCGTTTCATGGTGTGAAAGATCCGTTCCGAGCCCGGCGATACCAGAAACGCGGTTTTGGCTTTCAAGCCGGCTTTCAGCCCTTGCCGGGCAATATGCGCGGCCCGGCTGATGTCTTCATACGAGGAATTCGTGCAACTGCCCAGCAAGGTCGCTTTCAACTCCACGGGGTACCCCTTTTCCTTGGCCTCGGCCTCCAACGCGGAGATGGGGCGCGCCAAATCAGGGGAATGCGGTCCCACGACGTGCGGTTCCAGGGTCGAGAGATCGATTTCCAGAATCTCGTCAAAATATTTTTCCGGCGACTCATATACTTCAGGGTCAGCCGCCAGCATTGACTTGTTGGCTTCCGCCAACTCGGCGATCTCCTTGCGCTCCGTGATATTGAGATAGTCCACCATCTTTTGGTCGAAGGGAAAGATCGACGTGGTCGCCCCGAGTTCGGCGCCCATGTTGGTGATGGTGCCCTTACCCGTGGCGCTGATCGTTTCCGCACCCGGGCCGAAGTACTCGACGATCTTGTTGGTGCCGCCTTTCACCGTCAGCTTGCCGCAAATATACAGAATCACGTCCTTGGGTGAAGTCCAGCCGTTCAATTTGCCGGTGAGCTTGACTCCGATCAATTTGGGATGCAGCACTTCCCACGGCAACCCGGCCATGACTTCTCCCGCGTCGGCACCACCGACACCGATGGCCAGCATGCCCAACCCGCCGCCGTTTGGCGTATGGGAATCGGTTCCGATGATCAACCCGCCCGGGAACGCGTAATTCTCCAGCACCACCTGATGGATGATCCCCGCGCCTGGTTTCCAGAACCCGATGCCATATTTCTTGGCGGCCGACTCCAGGAAGTTGTAGACCTCACGATTTTCATCGCAGGCGCGCAGCAAGTCCTTGGACGAGCCCATTTCCGCGCGAATCAGATGGTCGCAATGAATGGTGCTGGGCACCGCGGCTTTTTTCTTGCCCGCCTGGATGAATTGCAACATGGCCATCTGGGCCGTAGCATCCTGCATAGCCACGCGATCAGGACGAAGCGCCAACATGGCTTTTCCTCTTTCCCAGACCTGGGTTTCGAGATTATCCGCATGGGACACCAGAATTTTTTCCGCAAGGGTCAACCCGCGGCCGAACTGCTTTCTCGCCGCATCCACGGCTCCGGGCATTTTGGCATACAACGTTTTGACAAGCTCAATCGACATAGGACGTTCTCCGCGTGGCCTCCGAGCTCCAATCCGTTGCGCGGACCGGGGCAGGGAAACCGTCAATGTTGTTATTGAAGCGGCGGCACTTCCCGACGCGCAGGCGCCGCGTAGTTCACCAGATAGTTGAACAACCGGATCAACCGGCTGCCTTGACGTTTTTGATCGGCCCAATGCCCGATCAACCCGATGGTCCTGGCCAGGACGAAGAACCCGTTCAGGCTGTCCACCGGGAATCCGAGATCAACGAGGACCGCCGCCATGGTTCCATCAACGTTCAGGATCAGGTTATCCTTCTTCGCCGCCGTGATCTTTTCGACTTCCAGGGCAAAGTCCAAATGCGGCGTGGCCAGATCCAGACTCTTCACGTATCCCACCAGTTCCTTGACACGCTTATCCGGGTTCCGCAGGCTCTTCACCCGATGCCCGATTCCCGGCACCGGACCCACGTTCTTCTTCATGTGAGCCAGAAACTCGTCCACGGACATGTTGTTGTCGATGGCATAGCTGAAGTACCGGCCCGCATCGGTTACGGCCCCGCCGAATCGCGGACCGATCATGATCAACCCGGCTGCAACGGCCTGCGACAACCCGATACCGGCACAGGCCCCGATAATGGTCGTCAACGCTCCGCTGACGCACGGGCCGTGATCGGCTGACAGGATGATGATTCGCCTGATGATTTCGGCCTCTTGCTTCGAGACCAGACGCTTGTCCCACAGGAGCCCGATGATATGAGGAATGTCATAGCCTTTGTTAATGAGTTCGGAGGCCGGATACCCTTCGTACAAGGGCTCATCGCCCCGGTCATCGCTGATGGTGGACTTGATCAGGGGAGCGACCAGGATATCGCCGTCTTTCATGCCCTGCTCTACGGTCCGGGGAAGCTTGGGCTTCTCCGCTTCACTGAGTTCGGGTATCGGAGTCACTTCACCGGACTTCACCAACTCTTCGTACGTTTCCTTGATCGCCGGCCCCAAGGCACCGAAGGTCTCCGGAACGATAGCCCCTGCCTTCTTCAAGGCTTCCGACTTGGCCCGGGCCGACCCTTCTCCCTGGAGACCTTCCTTGGCTCCGGCGTGCCCGAATTTCATGCCCTTGGGCAAGCTTTCCTGGCAAAAACCGGATACCACTGACAAGAGCTTAACCCGGCGTTTCTTCGCGCCGTACCATTCTGCTGCCCGTTCCTCCAGATCGCCGCCCATCTCGCCGACAATGACCACGGCCTTGGTTTGCGGATCATTTTCAAACATCTCGAGGTACGTCACGTAATCCGTTCCCGGGTAGGCGTCCCCGCCGATGCCGATGGCTGTCGTGATGCCGTCGGCGAACTGCGAGCAAATCCAGATGATTTCATTTGACAGGCCACCGGATTTCGTGATTACCCCGAATGAGCCGGGTCGATAGAGCTTGCAGGCCACCAGGTTGTCGAACGCCCCACCGATCACCCCCAAGCGGCATTCGCCGGCCGACATGATGCCGATGGATGAAGGTCCGTTGAACACTTTCCCGAGTTTCCGCGCGTGTGCCCCAAGCAATTTGGAATCTTTTTCGGGCAAGCCTTCCGTGATCATGGACACCACCTGAATACCGGAATTGTCCAAGGCTTCCTTGGCGCCGGCATAGGCGCGGTCCGCACCGATATACACCAGGCTGGTGTTGATTTCCGGATGATTTGCGGTGGCTTCGGCAACGGTTTTGTACACCGGTATCGTGAGGAGCCGGTTTCCGCAGACGACTTCATTGGTTTTCCCTGCATCCGGAGGATACACGAACGCCGAAACGTTTAAAGGCTGTTGAATCATGTGACGGAACTCACCCATTCGCCGGGCCGCGTTTACTCCGGCCACCCCACCCTGAATCACAACATGCGTCTCTTTCGTTGCCAGAATACTCATCGAACTCTCCTGCTTTCTTGCCTTCTGTCATTCCCGACGCCTGTCCCCGACGTTTGTAATCGGGGATCTAATCGGGAATCCAGGGTTTTTGTTTTTCCCTCTATCTGTCATTCCCGACATCTTTAATCGGGAATCCAGTATTTTTTATCTTTTTCCTTGCACACAGGACACGACTTGTCGTCCCCCTCACCCTACCCTCTCCCTCCAGGGGAGAGGGTTCTAAGGCCATTTGTCAACGAATGCGAGTAGTTACTGAGCAACGCCGCTATTTCTTGGCCAAGGCCATGTCCACGATGTCCGTCAAAGGGGTCCGGCGATCAAACACTTCGATCGCAAAACCTTCTTCCTTCAATGCGTTCATCGCTGCCAGCCCTTGTTTTTCGTTGGGCCCGCCCCGTCGCACCCAAATTCGCACGCCGTCCAGTTTCCCTTCAGCTTTGGCCTTACGAAACGCATTGATGATGCCGCCGAACGTCTTCTTGACGTCGGTAAAATTGGCGATGGCCCCGCCCACGATAATATTCTTGATACCGGGAAGAGAACAGACCTTGTCGGTCAGGACTTCGACGGCCCAATCAGGCGGATCCCCGGAATATTCGGCGTAATTGGCCAACTTGCCGCCACGGGCGACGACCGCATCCGAGTAGTACACGCTGGCCCCGCCGCCCGCCGGCAGCATCGCCGTGTCGCCGCCCGGAATTTCGATCAGCTTCACGGAACCTTTCACCTTCGAATCCACGGCCATGACCTCTTCTTCATTCCTGGTGTAGGCTCGACCGAATTCCGCGGCAAACGGAAACGTCCAGTCCGGATGACGAAATTTGGCATCACCGTCCAACAGAGTCACGGCATCGAGCGCGACCAACTCGCCGGCTGCGTTCAGCACCACCGGATTAATTTCCAGGTACTGCCCGTCTTCATTGTCGAAACACAGAAACAGCTTCCTGGCGAAGTCGGCGACTTTGGCAATCAAGTCACCGGAGAACCCGGCTTCTTTCGCAAGGGTCTCAAGCGCCGCGTCCGACGGAGCGTCACCCACAAATACGGAGCAACGCTTCACGCGATCCC
Source organism: Nitrospira sp. SB0677_bin_15 (assembly GCA_009842645.1). Lineage (GTDB taxonomy): Bacteria > Nitrospirota > Nitrospiria > Nitrospirales > UBA8639 > Bin75. The sequence goes on from VYFB01000106.1 coordinate 8,179, forward strand.
AATTGGACTCGACTTCCACCCCGCCGCAGTTGGCGACCATCACGTCCGCGCCGTCCCGAGTCGATTTCACGGCCACGTAGTATTCCTCGCTGTGGTCCACGGCTTCGGACACGATCACTTCCCGAATGGTCAACGTGCCGACGGTCCGGCCGAGCATTTCTTTCGCCGCGACCTTGGCCCCATTGAGATCCAGGCCCACCTTCACGAGGCCGAGTTTAAAACGCGACCCCAAGGCTTCATGAGCTTTGACCACTAACGAACTCTTGTTGAGCCATTCATTCGCTTGGGCTAACTGCTCCAGTTCTTCGGAAGAACCGACCACGGCATAATTTGGGGTTTGCAAACCCCACTTCCTCAGCAAGCCCATTCCCGGGCCTTCAAGTACCTTTGCCATAACACAACCTCTATTAGTCTGAATAATAAATGGAGATCAGAACATCAAACGGCGCATTGTAAAGAGAATAGCCTCCAGTCGCAATCAACCGAAAGGCCCATATCGGGGAGTCACGAAAGACCCAGTAGGAGATGACCCCGCAGTTTTCTTGAGAACAAATCGCTAAAAAATTTCCCGCCACGACCTTACCTGAGTCGGCACCGTAAGCAGCGCGGCCTTAAGCCGGCAACTGTCGTACTGAACGCTTACGGGTCCAGTCTGGTTGACCCGGCCGGCCCAAACCCCTCCGCGAATCACAATTCCACTGCCTTGGCCGTTGAGAAACAACGTGCCGGTCACCAGGATCATGCCATCCCAATGGACCTCACCCTCCAGCGTGGCGTTTCCGTTCACCAGAAGGATGCCGAATCCCCTGATTTGCCGAATACGGATTCCCTGTGGTTGGGCAAAGGAGCCGCCCTTGGCATAAAACGTCATGGGTACCGACGCCGTTCCCAATTGTTGATTCATTTGAGCTGCGTTCAATACCGTCGCGTCCTTCTTCAGGGCAGCAAGCGCGGTGGCCGGCACCGGCGCGTTTGAACTGTGCTGAGGACTCGCGGGCGTTCCGTCGAAGTGGATCGTCGGGGCGCTCGTGATGGCGCCTCCATACACGACCGGCGGCAGACTGCCAACCGCGCCACAGGCATCGTGGCCGTCGATCGTGACCTGACCCGAAAGGCTGACTTCCCCTGAGGCATGGACCGCCCCAAGCTGGTTCGGACCCGGAGGATGCACTACTTCTTCCTCCAGAACTACGGCGCCCCCAGTGATGGCTCCATAAGCAACGATCTTCTCGACGGGCAACCACGGCGCAGGCAAATTTGTCGTGAAGGAGACCGGATCGCGACTTGCGGTTGAAGGGTATCCAAAGTAGATAACGTTACCACGGTTGCTTTTGCCGTGACCGGAGGTGCTTCCGTCAAGGTCAACGTAATGAGGCGTGGCCGGACGATGCCCGGCCAGCTCGGCATCGTATTCGGTCTTATGCCGAATCTTCACCCAGTACGGCAGGCCCGTTTGCACACTGTTCGGCCGGATCACCGTATTGGTTGGATTGCCCGGAACGGGAATCAGGTTGGTCTCATGCGAAGCATACTCAGGATCGACGGATGGAGTCCACTCCGCAGATTCCAGGACGTAGGCAGTCCACGATGGATCAAACGGCACCGCCGTATCCCGGATGAAGGCCGCCTCAGCCCCCAAGGTCTTCCGCAAACGCGACCGGGCTTCCGCCAATCCGGCCTCGGCGGCATACAATTCCTGAACTGCCTGCTTGTGGTTCCCGCTGATCCGAATTTCGGTCGAGGTCGTCTGCAACACCGTGGCCGTCACGAGACCCGCGACAGCCACCAGCAACAGGACCGCCACAAGCGCAAAACCGCGGCTATCGTTCACGTTCGACCTTGCAGATCACCGTGTCATTGCAGCACTGCACCATACGATCATACCGATTAAGACTTGCCTTACCTAAACCGAAGCGTTATAGTCCGGCAATATACGTGTCTTTCCTTATATTAAGGAGCCTCTGATTAAGTGTGATAGCGGAATGCAGGGCAAGGCGTCCCGCAGCGAAACCCGAAGCTTATCAGAGAGATAGGTGAGGGTTGAGCGAGGACACAACGCAGCCATGCGCCCGATAGTGCATTTAATCAGAAGTTCCAGAATGTTATAGAGGGAATACAGGAAGAGCAAGGCTGATGTCACCTACCAAAGAAGGCCGGACGGCACAACGCCTCACTTTGCCGGAAGAACTCATCCTGATGCTCCTCAACGAGGAAACCGGCTACTTTCATCAGGTGCCCGGCTGGAGCTTGAACTGTGCCGTCGTCGGGGCAGTACTGGCAGAACTCTCCCTCCTGTCGCGCATCGACACGGACATGGAATCCCTGTTCCTTGTGGACCGGACCGAAACAGGCGACCCCGCCCTGGATCCCATCCTGAAAGAGATTGCAAACGAACCAACTCAACGGAACGCCCGGTTCTGGGTCGAACGGCTCGCCCCCCGTGCGGAGTCAATCATTGATTTGAGTCTGGATCGCCTGGTTGACCTCAAGATCCTGGAACACCACGACGGCGATTTCTGGACGCTGACTCGTACCAGCTGGCAGATGGAACTAGGCCGCAAAGCCATAGACGCTACGGCAGATGAGTTTATCAAGTTGCGTGTCATGAAATGTATCTATACCAACGCAATACCCAAGCCCAGAGACATCATCATTATTTGCCTCGTCAATACGTGTGACATCTTTCGATTCATATTCCAACTCGATGAGGGTTTAGAAAAGCGCATCGAGTTGATCTGCCAGATGGACCTGATCGGCCGCTCCATCACCGATGCAGTGAACAACAATCTCGTCGGCCCTTTGTTTCGACGTTCCAACCTGGCCAAGAAAAAAATTCCTGTCGCCTCTCTGCCAAAGCTGATGTTCAACATGTATCGGCACAAGGGCAACACTCCCGCGGCCTTTGCAGACATGACGAAGCAGTACGGCCCGGTCTTTCAGATACGCCCGCCGCTCCAGGAACCCTTAATCTGCCTGTCCGGGGCCAGGATCAACCGCTGGGTCCACCGGAACGGGCGCATATACCTGAGATCCAAGGACTATTTCACCGATATCGAAAAGGTCTACGGTGCCTCCGGGCTGATACCCAGCCTCGACGGTGCCGAGCACTTCCGGCTACGCAAGGCCATGCAACCGGGCTACTCCCGCGAAAGGCTGGAAAATCTCTTGAATCCTCTCTATGGACACATCCGCGCATTCATGGCGAATTGGAAGGTGGGCTCCTCCGTGCAGGCAGTCCACCTGTGCCGGCGCATGATCAATGCGCAAATATCCCCCCTTATTCTCAGCATAGATTCGCAGGACGTTGTGGATGACCTGATAAAGTTCAAGGAACGGGCGCTCACCACGCACGTCGCAAAGATACTGCCTAGGTTCCTGCTGCACACCCCGGACATGAAACGCCCAGCCAAGGCCATCGACGTGGCAGTGCAAAGAGTCGAGAGCGTCCATACGCCAGCCCAGCGGGCCGGTTGCCCGCGCACCCTTGTGGATGACCTGATCAGCCTCTACGCCAGCGAACCGCAATTCCTCCCCGAATCGAACATGGGATTCTCTCTTTCGGCACCCATACTTGCCAGCATGTACCTCGGCGATGCGTTGGCCTTCGCGCTCTACGCCATGGCGTCGCACCCTGAACTCTACGATCGGATCCGGAGCGAGGCTGACGCCCTGTTCGACGGGCCCGACCCGGATAAGGCGGGCTTCGCCAAGACCGAGATCGACGTCACGAACCGCTTCATCATGGAGTGCATGCGTATGTACCCCATCGTCCCCATGTCTATTCGTAACGTGATGAATTCGTGTGTGGTCGAAGGCTACGAACTGCCGGTAGGGGCACGCATCACCATTGCGCAGACGGCCCCGCATTATATGGAAGACATTTTTCCGAACCCTTTCTCATTCGACGTTGATCGCTATCTGCCTCCGCGCAATGAGCACCTCAATCCCGGATACGCGCCATACGGGCTTGGCACGCATACGTGCCTCGGCTTCCGGTGGGTGGAGTTGCAACTGGCCGTCAACCTGTTGATGGTCGCACATTATTTTACACTTAAGGTATCGCCTGAGAACTACACGCTCCGCTTCAACCCGTTTCCGTCGATGTCCCCGAGCAAGAAGATGAAGTTTTACATTGCCGAGCAGAGACGCGAACTGCCCGTCTGACGAGGCGCCGGCAGGCGCACGGATTCAAAATGTGGAAGAACCTGTAACCTGGCGGTCCCAGGCGGAGGCGCATAGGGCGTGGTCACGCATTGGCCGGTGACATCGTACTCGAAAACGAGACGATCAGCCAGTTGGTTTCCGAGCGAGGATGAAGTACATCGGGGAAAAGATGCCGAGCCGACCGGCTTCGGCAAAAGTATCAGCGATGAGGTTCAGCATGACGGACACTTGAGCTGACCCCTGCGGAACGATGCGGAACCGTTCAAACAGCCACAACAAGCTCGACGTGATCCGACGCCCGACGGCGCTGCTGCGGAAGGTGGCGAAGGACAGACCAGACCCCACTAACGGCTCATACCAGGGAATGCCCGGAGGCGCAGTCGCGGCAATGTCCCGGCTTTCCACGATCTCGAAGCCGACCTGACGCATGGCGTCGTCAACCTCATGCGTCAAAGGGAGAAACGACAGGCCACCCCCATATTCAATATCAGCTTGGAGTTGCAGGTGCCGGGGATTCTTGGCATCGAACTGCTCCGTCAAACAATTCTCATAGACCGCCAAATACCCTCCGGATTTCAGGAGGCGAAAGGCTTCGCTATAGACCCCCACCTTATCAGGCGCACAACAGGTCCCTTCAATGGAATAGCCAGCGTCAAATGAGGCGTCTGGAAGTGATACATTCATGAAATCACATTTCAAGTAGTCCACCAGGTTTGTCATGTGTGCGTTTTCGGTCTGTTTGACGGCCCGTGTCAGTTGGTGGTCATTGTTGTTGACACCAAGAATCGAGGCCCCCGAAAATCGGGCAATTTCCCGTGCCGGACCACCAATGCCACACCCCAAATCCACCACCACCATGCCTGGACGCAGGCCCAATTTCAAGGCGATATAATGTTCATGGCGTGTAATCGAGGCGGCAAAGCTCTCGTCGTGGGCACGAGAGGCAAAGTGGAAGGACTGTCCCCACCCATATTCGTATAAATCCGTGACGAGATCATAGTAGCGGTTCACGAACGTCCCCGCATTGCGATAGTCGGTTTTGTGCTCGACAGCGCCTCCACGTGTGGCTCCGCCATATCGACGGTCGTATTCCTTCATGCGGGTGGCGACGCCGTCGCCGGATGTGAAGTCTTTGAAAATGTTTGTGAGTTTGGACATGCTCTTCACGTTCTCCCTCATAAAAAGACGGAATTTATCCTTTGGGATTTACCCTGTTAGCTTGACGGCATCACAGCCAAACAATGACGCTGATTGTTCTCGTGCCCCGTGCCTGTCATGAGACGGCTTGGTGATTGCCATGAGAAAAGCATGCATATTTGTAGCTAAAAAATCAAAAAAGTGCAATGCATAATACTAGATTCTATTGTTTCGCTAAGCTATAATATTTCGGAACCTTTGATTAAGTGTGATAGCGGGATGCAGGGCAAGGCGTCCCGGAGCGAAACCCGAAGCTTATCAGAGAGATAGGTAGGGTTGAGCGGGGACACAACGCAGCCATGCGCCCGATAGTGCATTTAATCAGAGGTTCCTTTCATTTGAATTCCTGCTTGGTCAGCCTAACCGCTGCCTTCCAGCCCTCTGGAAACCACGTGGCAATGACCAGGACGAACCGTGCTTATCTGAAGGAATGATTTAGTGCCTCTATGCCCGCCAAACGATTGAACTCCCGTTCCCTCGGGGATCTCCCCCAGGATGAAGTACAATCCGTGGTCGATGGATACGCCGCGATCTACAACGCCGACCTTGAGCGTAAAAGAGAGCAGTATCAGCTGCTGGTCAATCACTACTACGACCTTGCCACCGATTTCTACGAGTTCGGCTGGGGTCAGTCTTTTCACTTTGCCCCTAGGTGCCGGGGTGAAAGCTTCAAGGCATCGCTGCTCAGACACCAACGTTTTCTCGCCGACCTGCTATCCTTGAAACCAGGGATGCAGGTGCTCGACGTGGGTTGCGGTGTCGGGGGACCGATGGGCAATCTGGCCCGCTATTCAAGAGCCAACTTTGTCGGCATCAACAATAACGCCTACCAGATCAAGCGTGCGAAACTGCATACCCGGGACATTCGGTCGTTGTGCCGCTTCATTCACGGCGACTATATGCGGATTCCCGAATACGACGACCAGTACGATGCCGCCTTCGCCATCGAGTCCATGCCCCATGCACCGGACAAGACCGCGGCATTTCGCGAGATCTTCCGAGTCCTGCGTCCGGGGTCCTGTTTCGCGGGCTACGAGTGGTGTCTCACACAGAACTTCGATCCCGGCAACGTTGAGCACCTACGAATTAAGAAGGATATCATGGTGGGCAACGGGTTACCGGATATCGCCCTCGTATCGGAGGTTTGTGCAGCATTGCACAGTGCCGGATTCGAGCTTCTGGAGGCCCGTGACCTCGCCCCTGAATCGGATCCGGAAACGCCTTGGTACCGGGCTCTGCAGGGTAGCGACCTCAGCCTTGCGAGTATTCCGCGTACCCCTTTCGGCCGCGCCTTGACCAATTTGACGCTACGGGTTGGCGAGAAACTGCGGTTGGTTCCGGAGGGCGCCCGCACGGTCAGCACGCTGTTGAATGCGGGGGCGGACGCACTGGTCGAAGGCGGCAAGTCCGGAATTTTTACTCCGATGTTTTTCTTCCTGGCCCGCAAACCTCCGTGCTCAGGACCTCGACTTCCTACTCCTCCCGCCCCTGCTGATAGCCATCGACCTGAAGATATGACGCAGTGTTTTTCAACGCGGAAATGAGCCTGCAAATGGAGAGTAGAGGCGGTTTCAGGCTTTAGGCCGATCTCCCGTCAGACTACTTCGCTTTTTGACCATCTGGTGGAGCAGAAACCATGCCCCGACGAATTGCCATTGTAGGTGGAGGTGTTTCAGGGCTGGGCGCCGCATGGGCGCTCCATCATCACCCGGACCGATTCAACTTCCGGCTGTTCGAGGCCCGGGACAGGATTGGCGGGAATGCCATGACGGCCGATATGCCGCAGGACGACGGCGGCACCATTCCCTTCGACATCTCCGTCACCGCTTGCATTCCATCGGTCTACCAGCACGTCCTGCTGCTGCTGAAGAAGTTTGGCATCGAGTTGCTCGATACCAGGTTCAGTTACAGTGTGAAGTACCGTGGCCACGTCTATGCCCACGATTTCGACTCCGACATCAGGGAGCAACTCCAACCCGAAATCGCGAAGTTTCAACGGCTCTTGAGGAGGCTGCATTGGTTCGGCTGGTTAAGCCGTTGTCAATCGAAATTTCTGAACGCCCTCAATCCGTTTAATTATATCAGCATGCGGACGGTTCTGAATCTGGGCGGCTTTTCCGGAGACTTCAGATACAAAGTGCTGAAGCCCATGTTCGTCAACTTCCTGATGGCGACCAACGTGTTCGATATGCCTGCGGCTCTCTTTACGAGGTATCTCGAATTTTTCAATATCGAAACTGCCACGCCCATGCAGACGTGGGACCAGGGAACACGCCGCATCTACGAGAACCTGTCCGCTAATTTCCGGGACAAGATCTACTTCAACCGGCCCGTCCGGAAAGTACACCGCCAGTCGTCGCAAGTCGTGGTCGAGGACGAGGACGGCGTCAAGGAGACGTTCGACGAGGTGATCTTGGCATGCAATGCCAACCAGACGCTGATGATGCTCGATCAACCCACGATGCTGGAGCGTTACATCCTCTCGTCGATACGTTACGAGAGCGAACTCCACAACCATACGATCGTCCACTCCGACTCCTCGGTCCTTCCGGATAACAACGTGAAGCCCATGACAACGCGGAGCAATCATATAGAACAATACGGCGCCAGGCCGGACAACTATGAAATCACGTACATCATGCACAACCAGCAGCCGTGGGCCAACAGGTCTGACAAGCCCTGTCTGGTGACCTACAACCCGATCAGCCGCATCGATGAAAAAAAGATTATCGGAAGATGGTGGTTTCAGCACATCGTCCATGACGTGCGCCACGTGGTCTTGCTCGTTCCTTTATTTCGCTTCATTCAAGGCAAGAAACGGACGTGGCACTGTGGCGCCCACACGCTGATCAACAGCCAGGAAACCTGCTTTGTCAGCGGACTCGCCGCTGCAACGCAGATCGGTGCGGATTATCCCTTCGACGACCCCGTGGCAAGACGATCATTCAACTATTACGGGAGTATCCTGTATGGTTGGGGATTCAAAAAAGCGAAAGGCTGAACTGTCCGTGAGGATCAGAAGATATGCCTGAATCCGGCGCTGATCGATCGCTTCACGAACAGGACGCAGCCCGGACTGGCCTGACGATACCAGTGGGACTGTTGGTGGCGCTGATCGTCGCGGTCCTTGCATTTTCCGGCATAGGGACGCGCTACTACGTTCACGGGGACCTGGACGCCATCCATGCCCTTTTGAGCCTGTTTTTCTCAATCAACCTGCTGATCTGCTATTGGGAGACGTGTCTGTTCCTTCGACCGGACGATATCGGGACGCGCACCGAATATTGGCGTGAACGGCGGCGTGAAACCGGCCGGACTCCGGCCTTCGAGTTCTTTGCCTCAAAGGTCCCCTTGACACAGGTATTATCGCCGACGCTCTGGACCGACGTCTGGGCGACCTACTCCCAGTACGATGACTCCTATACGGACCGCCGGACGTTCGGCTACAATGCGGATATTGCCAACGGCTTTGTGACTCCGGTTCCATCACTGATCCTGTACGCGGCTTATACGGTCGATTTTCTCCCCGCTCTCTTTACAGGCATTCTCGGGGTCATGGCGTTCTGGCAATGGACCTACGTGACGTCAGTCTACTGGGTCAGCTTCTTTGTAGCCAAACGGCAAACCCGGATCAGCCGTCGCGAGTTGTACATCTACGTCCTCGCGATCAATTCTTTTTGGGTGTTGTGCGCGCTGCTGGGATTGTATGTCTCAATCCACCTGATCGTGGACGGCAACTACAGTATTCTGGGATAGGAACCTCTACTTTAATGCACTATCGGGCGCAGGGCTGCGTTGTGTCCTCGCTCAACCCTCACCTATCTCG
>VYFB01000054.1 GCA_009842645.1 Nitrospira sp. SB0677_bin_15
CCCTCACCCCAGCCCTCTCCCGCCAAGGGAGAGGGTGCAGGAGGCCCCTGTTGTGCCTGTCCTGGTTCAGACCGCCAAACGTAAATTGGTCCCACGTGGAAAGTTTCCGGTGTAGGAGGCCCCTGTGCCTGTCCGGGGTTCCGCCCAACCGTACGCACGTTCATGTCTCCTGCAGGAGGGCTTCCAGCTTTTCCTGCGCTTCCTCCCAGGTGTCCGGGGAGACGGCTTGGCCGTCGGTCAGGGATCGTCGAAGATCCCCTATGTTTGTCATGGTGTCAAGCAGGGCGTCCGAAATGTCTCCTCCGGGGCTTATCTTGATGGCCTCTCCCAGGTAATCAAGCGTTTTCTCCAGTTCGGCAATGGCTTCATCAGGGTTGCCGTCCATGACTTTCGATTTTCCGTTCAAAAATCCTGACGCGGCCTGCAACACTTTTTTTTGAACGAGCAAATCCGTTTCGACGAGGCCGACCGTTTGATCCACCACTTCTTGCGATAATTCCTGGAATTGTCTTTGGATTTCCTCCGGCGATTGTTGTCCCAGGTACATTCCTGCCCAAAATGCGGCCCCCAACAGCAGGACGATTGCCAGAACTTTTTTCCCCGTGTGGCGTCTTTCCATAGGCTGCCTCTCAGTCCCTCAATTATAGACTTCGCCGACGGGGAAAAAAAGAGGGCAGATTTGCTCTAAAAACGGAGGCAGAAAGAGTAGTCAGGCGTTCCCGACTGGTGGTTCGGCTTTGCCCAGGACTTTGGAGGATTCGATGGCAAAACGGTCACCCACGATCCGGGCCACGCGGTTCATATAGTCAGTCAGGGCTTCAACCTGATCCGGCCTCAGATCCCGCCGAAATTGGGGCAGCAGACCCCACCGGGTTTCAAATTCCTCCCCGGAAATCGAGGCCACCACGCTGATCAGTTTGATGACGCGGACGCCGGAAGGATCGGCAGAGGGACTTGAGGGTTGGCCTGTCGCCTGGGACTGCGTTTCCGTGGACGATTTGGCCCCGGGTGTTTTCCCTTCAAAGAGCGCGGTCAATGCGGGAATCACGGCACTGATGCAGAGGGTCGTCGTGGACGTGATGGCCTGATTGTTGACGTCGCCGGCCCGTCCGGCCACACGTTCGCCCACGTGCTGAAAAAAAGCATTTCGTTCTTTGCTGTCTTCCGAACACACAAACTTGTAGGGTTCATAGGTTTCCCGGCTTTCAGCCACGGCCCTGCCGATGGCCACGACGATTTCCTGTTCATCGATCTGAGCGGAACTCAGCGAAGGCGCCAACAGGGTTTTGAGCCGCTCACTCACGTGATCTTCCAGGCTGTTCATAAATTCGGGTTGCTGTTGGATGGAAACGTGGAACGCGGAGATGCGGTCCACCAAGTTGAACAGGACCTTCAGGAATTCCAGGTAAATCTCCCATTCCTGCTTTTGACTGAAGGTAGACGTCGAGGCCGGGTCGCTCCGTTTAATCAGCGTCACGGATTCCCTGCACACGTCCAGGATGGTGTTCGACAAGTCCTTGAGAATGGGTTCGTGTTCTTGGATGGAATGTTTCATGAATCGAAAAGCCTGAGGCGTATCTAACAAATGACAAGATGTCTTCGCAAGTACGCGGCATTGCGTGGGGGCAGGCCCTATGTTATACACGGAGTGGGTCTGGTGGCATGAAAAGAGACAGCGAGACCCCGATTTGTCATTCCGGAGCGAAATTTGTCATTGGTATGAAAAGAACCAACGATACCCCAATTTGTCATTCCGAGCGAAGCGAGGAATCTCTCCCTCGATAACCGACCGCCTCAACTACGAGATCCTTCGCTTCGCTCAGGATGACAACCTGGAGCAAGGTGCTTCTTTTCGGGCTGTGAGCCGAAATGAACCTGCTCCTTTTCATACCTTTGTGTGTGGCAGTCAGCCGGCACGAGGAATTCCCATGAATCAATCCCCTGCATACCCGTGATGGACTCCGTCAATACCGATTCCAAAGTCTACGTCTTGAGGCGTGACGAAACGCCGCTCAAAGCTCTTTCCCGTGATTACGCACAAGAGCTGAATCCACAACAACTCGCCGCGGTGGAAGTCGTCGATGGTCCGGCGTTGGTCATTGCCGGTGCCGGAAGCGGCAAAACCCGGGTCCTCGTCTATCGCGTGGCCAGGCTGATCGATACAGGCGTCGATCCGGCCTCCATCCTGCTGTTGACGTTCACCCGAAAGGCAGCCCAGGAAATGTTGGGACGTGTGGGCCTGCTGATCGGTCCGCAAAGCGACCGGGTCATGGGAGGGACGTTCCACTCCGTGGCAAACACGTTGCTCCGGCGCTACGGCCAAACCATCGGCCTGGAGCCGGGATTCACGATCCTGGATCGCGGCGATTCCGAAGACCTGATCAACCTCGTTCGCGTTCAATCCGGTCTCACTGAGACAGGGAAACGTTTTCCCCGCAAGAAGACCATTGCCGACCTGTTCAGCAAATGTGCCAATACCATGAGAGCGATCGAGGACGTTCTCTTGAACGAATATAATCATTTCGGCGAATTTCTCGGCGAGCTGACCAAACTGCACGAAGCATATGAATCCACCAAGCGCCAGCGGCAGTTGGTCGATTATGATGACCTGTTGACCCGCCTCCTGGAACTGCTCACTCTGGATGAGCGCGCCGGACGGATGATCTCGGAAACGTATCGCTTCATTTTGGTAGACGAGTATCAGGATACCAACCGGCTCCAAGCGGACGTAGTGCGGAACCTTGCCGCCACTCATGAGAACGTGATGGCTGTCGGGGATGATTCACAGTCGATCTATTCGTTCCGCGGCGCCACGGTTCGGAACATCTTGGAATTTCCCGGGTTGTTTCCGGGAACCCGGGTGTTCAAGCTGGAGGAGAATTACCGGAGCACGCAATCCATCCTGGCGTTGGCCAACGAGATCATTCGAGGCGCAACGGAACAATACAGCAAAACGTTGTTTACCCAGAAAGGGCAGGGTGAACGGCCGGCTCTGGTCCAAACAATCGGGGAAAGTCCACAGTCCGGGTTCGTGGCGCAGAAAATCCTGGAGCTGCGGGAAGAGGGCGTGCCGCTGAATGACATCGCGGTTCTGTTTCGCTCCAGTTTTCATGCCTTTGATTTGGAAATCGAGTTGGCCAAACGGGACGTGCCATTCGTCAAGCGAGGCGGATTCAAATTTCTCGAGACTGCACACGTCAAGGACGTGCTGGCGCATTTGCGCGTCGTCCACAATCCCTTGGACACCGTCAGTTGGAACCGTTCGTTGCTGCTGGTTGACGGGGTGGGGCAAAAGCGGGCAAGAGACCTGATCGCCCAACTGGCGAACAGCGAGGCGCCGCACGAAACGTTGCGGCAAGGCGCCGGACGCGCGGCACTGGGGTTGAGCAACCTGGCTGCGGCCTTGGAGTCAGTCGGCAGCGTCGAGGATGGATCGCCTCCCGATCAGGTCAATCGTCTTCTGGAATACTATTATCCGATCCTCAAGGAGCAGTACGACGACTATCCGAAACGCATCCGGGATTTGGAGCATCTCCTGGTGATGGCGGAACGCTATGGGAATTTGGAAGGGTTTCTTGCCGACGTGACGCTCGAACCTCCGAACGAAAGCGTGACGGGTATCGAAGTCCCGGACCGCGATGATGAACGGCTCGTGTTATCCACCATCCATTCCGCCAAAGGGCTGGAATGGCGATGCGTGTTTGTCATCTGGCTCGTGGACGGACGGTTCCCGTCTTCCTATTCATTCCTGACCGATGAAGAACTCGAAGAGGAACGGCGATTACTCTACGTCGCAGTGACGAGGGCCAAACAGCATCTGTATTTGACGTTTCCCGTGCAAGTCTATGATAAGGTCACGGGGTCGGTGCTCTCGAAACCGTCACGATTTCTCGATGACGTGTCAGCTTCCCTGGTTGAATCCTGGAGCGTGGTTGAAGATAGCGAACCTTGGATGAAGTAAATAGTCGTGATGACGGGAACAATGAAATGGATTCTCGCGGTACTCTTGTTGGCGGCCGTATTGGGTCTGAACCAGTTTGCTCATAGTGCTCCGGGGCCAGACCGAACCGTCAATACCTGGCTGAACCTGATTGATCAAGCCGAAGCCCTGCGCCTGCCGACGGGGTTTCTCAAGGAAATCGTCCCTGATTTTGTCACGGTGACATTCGAAGACCTGCGAACCTATGCCGCTGAATATCATCCGGAAGATCATCGCATGATCCTGAACCTTCGGTTATCGTTCAACAAGGCCGGTGGGGCATTGATGGATCTGGATCGCATGACTCACCATGACGTCAGTCTCCTGTATCATGAACTGTTCCATGCCTACCTGGATTACATGTTCAATGGTCCGGGACCGGAGAAATTGAGTGCTGAGGCCAACCGCGTATTGGCATTTGCCCAAGAGCAAATGCGCTGCCATTATCGTTTCGTGCGCATCAACCCGATTCGCCAGCGGAGGGACATGACGGAAATCCGGTTTCTTTCCCAAGAGGATTCGTGGGAGGTATTGAACGAAACCTGGGCGGTCTTTGTCGGATGGCAAATCTGGACGAAACTCGAACAGCAGGCCAACGGGACCGGCCCATGGACTGACCCCTTGATTGATGCGTGGGCAACGTTGCTGTCCGAGGCCAATATGAGTGGAGAATTACTCGGTTATTACGAACCGGATGACCCGGAGGAGCGCCGGGTGGCTCGCAAACGGTTTATCGCGCCCTCCAACGGCCTGACCCCGGAAGGAGCCGAACTCCTACTGGCCGTCGTGCTGGAAGAACCCGATGCCGTCGTGAAGGAAGGCGGTGCTGTCATCAAGGTCGCCAAAGATACGACGGTCGAAGCCCTCTCGTGCGATTGATGGAACCCTCTCCCCATTGAGGGAGAGGGCAGGGTGAGGGGGGATTGCAATCGTTGCTGGACAAGCACCATTCAAAGATGCTAGCGTCACCTCAGTTCGTAGGTCGGATTAGCGGAGCGTAATCCGACAATCGTTACCTCAGATGTTCACCTTTGCACCGAAAAAAGGCGCCTGTAGCTCAGTGGATAGAGCACTGGCCTCCGGAGCCAGGTGCCGCAGGTTCAAATCCTGCCAGGCGCGCCATACCATCTCACCCCTTGAGTGGGTCGTTAGCTCAGCTGGTAGAGCAGCTGACTCTTAATCAGCGGGCCACAGGTTCGATCCCTGTACGACCCACCAATTTTTTATAAGTTATAAAGTGTGCTTTTCGAGAGGCACTGAAGGTCCGGTCCAGGAGTTTAGTCCCCGCCCACAATTTTTAAGAATGTTCTTGAGATTTTTTTTGAATTCTTCTTCTGTTAAGAGATTCTCGTCAACCTCAACCACGGATCCCTCAATTTCACGAATCAGTTTGGCAATGGTGGGGTTGTCAGAATCTAAATAATTCATGACATTCAGCACGGAAAATTCTTTGAGATCTTGAAAAGAAATATGATCGTAGCAATATTCACTTGCTCTCTGCATTAGAAGCTGATTTTGCTGTTCGCAATACCAATCCATGGCACCACCGGATCCGCCTGTCCGTAACCTTTCTGCGTCCAGACTACGCCAACTTTTTAATGAGAGTCAATATCCTGAATTAATTCGGCACAACCTTTTGAAAAGAGAAGTTATTAAATCTCGGCCGCTTGATGCAAAAGCTTTGTTGGAAACAGGCTTTCCAGCAGGAACATTAACCGAAACAATTACCTACAGTGATTCAGCCCGTAAAATGTACTATCTAAAGATTCACCAATACGTTTTGCCTGACGGTACCCTGGGAGGCAGTGGAATGCCGGACCCCAAAGTTATCTGGCTTGGTGGAATAGCATATTGTATGGAGAGTCCAAGTCGTGCTGCAGGGTAGTGGAGTGAGGTTTCAGCAAGCGGGCAGGAAAGCCTGCCCGCTTGTCGTGTGTTGTTTCCCCATGCAAGAAATGCCGGTTGTTACATGTCTCCCTTGAGCATTTTGACGTGACCCAGCAGAATTTTTGAATTCTGAATGTCGGGGTTGTCTTTGCCGAGGTCCTGGGCTTTCTTAAACTCCATGGCGGCTTCCTTGTGCTTTTCCGTCTTATCCAATGCAAGCGCAAGGTTGTAATGCGCTTCCGCTGAATTCGGGTCGGCCTCGACCGCCTTCTGAAAATGACCGAGCGCCACGTCCCAATGCTCCTGATTATAATGCTCGATCCCCTCGTTGTTTGCGGCATGGGCTTTGGAGTCCGCGGCGGTCATGAGTGCCGGAGGGCCGCCGGCAAGGGCCGTCCCAGCCCCGAATCCCGCCATGGCGATAAATGCGATGAAAGAAGCACAAAACAGCAATCTGTAGAAATTCTGCATTACGAAACCTCCCGTGTGAAATGTAAATGAACGTGCTCTCCTTCCGTCATTCCCGATGGAAAGAACTGGATCCCCGATTAAGGATGTCGGGGACGAATCCAGGGTCTTTGCTTTTTTCTCCGTTCACGAGTATATGGACTCTGGATTCCTGCTTCCGCAGGAATGACGGCTTTGGTTCCTTTCTTACCAATAAATAAATCGGTATGGTCCGTAAAATCCGTATGGGCCCCAGTAGGGGCTGGCGGCCCAGTACGGATAGCCATAATAGGGAAAGCCGTAGCGTCCGAACCTGGGGGGGATTTGCATAGCTTCAGGCCACACCTTCAGAAATTCAATGGCAACCGTCGGATACGTATATTCCATTTCATCCAGCAACTCGGTGGTCGCTCCCGACACTTTCCCGACGATCGTGATACGGGTTCCACTGGGTACTGTGGCCGGATCCAAAAACTCGGTCTGAAATGCCAAAAAGCGCCCCCGAGACATCGTGCGGTCCATGGCTGGTTCGTGATTCCTGCCGGTCGGAAGCTGCAGCACGGTCAGACGGGTACGATCTTTGAGGCGCGTCGCGTCCAGGATCTCACCACCAAGTACCATGACCTTTCCCACATGAGCCGCCGGTGCATCTTTGACCTGCGCAAACGAAAGCGTCTGATCAACCTGCTGTTCGATGTCCAACGGGATAATCGACTGCCCGGCACAGGCGGGAAGCAGGAAAACCGCGACCGCAAGCATTCCGAAACGGGCTTTGGATAATATCCCCTGCATGAGAATAGGTTCCTGAACAGAGTCCCTGATCGGTACTCTTCAGCCTACTCCCCCCATCGGGTTTTCTCAAGCTCTGCAAGCACGGAGACCGCTACCTTCCTGGTCAGTCGTCCGGTTGTTGCGCGAGAAGGTTGTTTTTATCTTGGATATTTTTGTATACCTTGACATTAAATTACGCCGTTTTATAATGCTGTACTATGCAACTGTATACTCGCCTTTTTGAATGTCCCAAATCCAGTTTCTTTCTGTTGGGCCCAAGGGGCACGGGAAAGACCACCCTGGTTCGCACCCTTCGTTTGGCCAACCATGAGGTTTCTCTCCTGGATGAAGAAACGTTCCAACGGTATCTCGTCAGACCGGGGACGTTTTACGAAGAACTCTCCTCATTAAAAGCCGGGCAGTGGGCTTTCATTGACGAAATCCAACGCCTCCCCAATTTGTTAAACGAGATTCATCGTCTGATAGAGGACAAAAAATTACGCTTTATTCTCACCGGTTCGAGTGCGCGAAAACTGCGACGTGCAGGAGTCAATTTACTGGCAGGAAGGGCCAGCACTCGCTACTTGTATCCATTAACTCCAATGGAAATGGGAGAAGATTTTTGCCTGAATGCGGCATTGGAAATGGGAACAATCCCACTGGTCCATAATGCCGAAGACAAGCGGGAAACGTTGAAAAGCTACGTGCAAACGTATCTCAAAGAAGAAATTCAGGCCGAAGCCATTGTGCGGAACCTTGCGGGGTTTTCCCGCTTTCTTCCCGTCGCGGCACTCTTGCACGGACAGACGATGAACCTGTCGAATCTTGCCAGGGATTGCGAAGTCGGGCGCCCTACGGTTTCAGGCTTTTTTCAGATTCTACAGGATACCCTTCTTCTCAAGACCCTCAGTGCCTATGACGCCAAACTGCGTGTGCGTGAGCGGAAACGCGCAAAATGTTATTTTATCGATCCCGGTCTGGTTCGGGCGATCAAACGCCAATACGGACCCGTGACGGTAGAAGAGAAAGGACCGCTGTTTGAAGGATTGATTTTTACCTTGCTGATGTTTCAAAAAGACACGTTTGACGACTTCGAAGACGTGTTATACTGGTCGCCCGCAGAATCCAAACACGTCGAGGTGGATTTCCTCCTGATTCAAGGAAAAGACAAAATTGCCATTGAAGCAAAATCCACGGACGTGATTCGACCTGAGTATTTCAAAGGGCTTCGGGCGATTGCCGATCTCAAAGGAATCAGGAGAAGAATGCTGGTGTACTGCGGACAACGCCGTCGAGTGACGCAAGACGGCATAGAGGTGCTGCCCTTTTTCGACTTCGTCGACGTGCTCCGACAACGAACGCTGTAGGGCCGCCGGAATTGTATGTGTTCACTCATTCTACCTTCCATCATGTGAGTCATAAACATCTTGGCCGGTATGCGCAAGAGTTCGCGTTCCGGTTGAACGAAGGCAACTGTCAAGTGGATACCGTGGGTCGCATGGCCGTGCTGTTTGGGTTCATGCCCGGGGAGACGATTACGTACAAGGAATTGACCGGGAAGACGTAATTTGGCAAGAAATTATTCGTGCGGTTTTCCTAAGAGAGATTTCAAGGCGTAATTCACTAATCCTCCGACGGCGAGACTCGTCGAACCAACGAGTGCGACCATGACGTAAGTATCAATATCAAAATCAAATGCCTCGAACCAAGGACTAGACCACGCTAGGTCAATCGAATCGAGGAAGATAAGCAGCACCAAGAGAAACAGCCACCATTGCACTGCCTTGGGAATAAACTCAGAAACCCATTTATGTAACGCGGTTCGATGTTGTGCGCTTTCCGCTTCGGCATTGAGAAGTGCTTGCTCACGAATTCCAGTCTTTTCAGCATCTCCCTGGGGCCTGTTCTCTTGGATGGTTTCAAGTTTCTCCGTTGTCATTGCGTTGTTCGGACAACCTTTTATAATATTTCTTTATCTCATCATTCTCTATGTGCATATTTTTCATGCCTGGATTTTCGTTCCATACAGTATGCCAAGGCGTTCCTTCCTGGTGTGTGAGAGCGGACAATTCGCTTGCTGTATATTTGCTGTACACCTCCCACACACGATCAAGCAAAGCAGGAGTCTCTTTGTCATTTTCTCTGATCATGGGAGTCTCCCAAGTAAATACTGGAGGCTCCTGATTAAAATCAGACCGAAGTTCCTTTGCTCGTTCATTGGCAGGAATAGGATTTGATCCAAAACTCTTAAACTCATGATAGATGGAAGGAAAAACTGGACCAAATTGCCACGCTTCCGCAAATTCATCATCCACTAAAGGCTTTTCCTGAATAGCAAGGTGCCAACCATGTGCGATATAAATGAGTTTCTGCAATTTGAGCGGAGAAATACCTTTCTTGCCGTAGTGAGCAAGGAAGTAATTAGCAATCGCTTTGGCAGTGTATCCCATAGGCCCAAAACAGAAGTAGCCCACAGAGCTTTCGACTCTATGGGCCACTAGTATGGCATAAGTAAGTCTCGTTGCGTATTATAGTATCGTCATGCGCAAAAGTTCAAGTCGGCGACACAAAAAACGACGGAATTGCCTAGTTTAAGGCATTATGGCTTGCAGGCTATACCCATAAACCAGCTCTGCACAGGAAGAAATGCTGCTACGTCAAGCTAAACGTATGATTCCCATCCGGCGGGTATGGCTTGCCTGCTACGTCGGCTTGTCCGGTTTGGTGGCAATTGCAAAGTCGAAAATGCCGGCTTCTCGCACGGCATCCATGACCTCGATCACTTCACCATGGGACACCGCTTCATCGGCGTTGATCACGACCGCGGGTTTTTCTCCATAATACAGGAGATCATGGAGTCGCAGTTCGAGTTCCGAGATCGTGCAACGGTCTTTATTGAAGAAGAGGTCGCCCTTATCGGAGATCGTCAGCGTGACCTGTTCAGGAAGATCATCCGACGCGGAACTGGCCTTCGGCAGGTTCACTTCCATGCCTTTCTGCAGGGTCATGGACAGGGTGGAGATCATGAAAAACACCAGCAGAAAAAACATGGTGTCGATCATGGGAATAATCTCAATCCGGGCTTTTTTCTGGTCGCTTTTGGATAATTTCATGACGTCACCGCAGCCGTGGCTTGCAGGGCCGATTCATTACGGGTGGCATAGTGCTCGATCTGTGCGGTGATCCGTTCCGTCCGAACCAGGAAGTAGTTGTAGGGGATGAGGGCCATCAGGGCAACGGTTATGCCGCCGGCCGTACAGATAAGCGCCTCGGCGACGCCGCCGGTGACGGCATGCGGGCTGCCCATGCCTTCAATGGCCATGATGCCGAAGGAATCAATCATCCCGATGATGGTGCCCAATAACCCCAGCAACGGGGAGAGCGTAATGATGGTATCCAACGAAGGCAGTCCTTTTTTCAGCCGGCTGATTTCGATCAGGCCCGTGGCTTCCATGGCCTTTTCCGGCGCGTCGGAGCGCGAGCGAATGCCTGATGCCAACACCCGAAACACGGGGTGTTGAGTCTCCTCGCTGAGGGAGAGGGCATCGTCGTATTTTCTCTGAGTGACCAGCGTAATCATCTCATCGGCCTTCTCCGCAGAAGGTAACTTGTAAAAAAACCAAGCGCGTTCAAGAATAATGGCCAAGGCCACCACCGAACACAGGATGATGGGAAGCATGAGCAACCCGCCGGCCATCAGGGCTTTGATAAAACCGAATTCAAGCATGGCGTGAGATCCTTTGTGGTTGAGTGAGTTCCTTATGCATGGTTGAAAATGAGGGTTAGCTGCGTCCTTTTAAAGAAAATTTGAGGGGAATGACCACAACGCTGCGAATGCGGATGTTCCCGTCCTGTGCAGGGCGGAACGTCCATCGTTTGATGGCTTTCAACGCGGCGTCATCCAGAACTTTATGCCCGCTGCTCCGTGACACGTCGACCTGACTGGCCCTGCCGTTCTTCTCAACCGTCACGCGAACGAGGACCGTCCCTTCCCACCCGGATTTTTTGGCAATCAACGGATACAACGGCTGAATCCTGCGCAATACCCCGACGCCTGTCACCGCTTGAGCTTCACCACTGGTCGCGGCTTGCAGGGTTCTCCGTCCACGGGCGGGAGCCGTTGCCGGTAACGACGTGCGAACGACGTGCCGGTTTGCTGCGCCTTCCAAGGCGGCGACGGTCGAAAATCCGGGGATGAACATCGACTGGGTTTCCTGAACAGCCTTGGTTTTCGCCGTAGTCCGGGTCGTTCGTGTCGTAGTTTTGGTCAGGTTTCGTGCCTGTAACGTGTCCGTGGCGCGGCTATCCTGAAGGAGCCGCCGTTTCACGGGCTGGGGAGGTGGTTGTTGGGGCGGTGGCGTCGAGGTGACCTTGGGCATCTCGACTGGCTGGGAAACCTCAAGCGGCTTCGGCGTGGCCTGAAGCTGTTTCCGTTGGACGGGCTGCGGTTGGATCTGCCGTTGAGGCTGGAGCAGGGCTGGGGCTTCAGGTACCGGCGCGGGTTCCGGCGGCGCTGGGATTTCAACGAACGTAACCTTGACCGTTGGCGGGGGTTTTTCCACGTCAAGAGAAAGATGCACGAGACTCAAGAGCATAAAAAAGAGACCGTGCAGCAGAACGGACCACGTCCCGAATTTCAGGGAGAACGAGTCCTGCTCGAATTCATTCATGGAGGCGACGTAGTTCATGACCCGACTTTTTTCAGCAGTTTCTTGACCCGGTCGTCCTGGCCGCCGAGTTCGATGTATTTCCGGTATTGTTCCAGAGCGCGATCCGTGTCCTTGCGGTGAAACTCGTAGAAGACCCCCAGGTTGTAATAGCCTTCGACCAGATTCGGGTTCACCTTCAG
Source organism: Nitrospira sp. SB0677_bin_15 (assembly GCA_009842645.1). Lineage (GTDB taxonomy): Bacteria > Nitrospirota > Nitrospiria > Nitrospirales > UBA8639 > Bin75. The sequence goes on from VYFB01000054.1 coordinate 11,934, forward strand.
GGCGGCCATGTAGGCCTGCTCGGCTTCATCGAGCCTGTCGAGGTTCGCCAGAAGCACGCCCAGGTTGAGTTGCGCTTCAGCGTGCTTCGGATTCAGGCGGACCACCTCCTGGAAGTGGTTCACGGCTTGTTCCGGTTTGTCCTGAGCCTGCATGAGATACCCCAGGGCATAATGGGCGTCAAGTAAATCAGGCGTGATTCCCAGGGCCTTTTGGTACGCCTCGATCGCCTGTGAGTCGTTCTGTGACTTTTCAGCCAACTGGGCCAGCAGGAGCCAGGCATTGGCGTCCTTGGGGTCCGCGCTCGTCAACTTTTGCAGTTCTTTCGTGGCTTTGTCCGTATCGCCCTGCATGTCATAGAGCGTCGCCAGGTTGAACCGGGCAGTGAGTTGGTTGGGGTCCTGTTTCAGCACGGCCTGGTAGGCGCTGACGGCCTGTTCCCGCTCTCCCAGTTGGTCATAGGCAAACGCCAGGTTCAGTTGCGCGTCGGCAAAGCCCGGATAGATCTCCAGGCATTTTTGCAGCGCCGTTTTGGCGGCCTCCATGTTCTTCTGGTTTTGATAGACCAGCCCGAGGTCAAAATAGGCCCTGGCGAAATTGGGGTGCAGCTCAACGGCTTTTTTCAGGTGGGTGACGGCCTGATCGGGTTGTTGTAATCCCGTGAACGAGACGACTCCCAGGAGATGATGCGCCGCTGCAAAGCGGGGAAATATTTTCAACGCCTGTTGCAACGATTGGGCCGCTTGCTGGAACTCGCCATTGTTGGACTGGAGAGCCCCCTGGTTAAACAAAGCCTGGGCTTCATCCGCGGCCAAGCTCGTCAGAGGGGCGAGGCACAGCGTGAGGCCCAGAATACCGATAGACATGATTCGCAAGAGTTGTCTGTTCATAACAGCCTCTGTGGTTGTTGGTTTATAGTTTATCGTTTTTAGTTTGTTGTTTTTAGTTTATCGTTGATAGTTGTATGCCGACTTTCCAATTCCCTCTCCTTTTCTCATCCTCCCTCTCCCCCACCTTCTTCTCTCCCTCTCCCCCACGAGGGAGAGGGCCGGGGTGAGGGGGTAAGTAGTAAGGGGTTGGTAATAAAAACGAAATTCCCCATGTTCAAATCCGCCTTTCCTGTTCCCCTCCGTCATTCCCGCCCCCCCTCCGTCATTCCCGCGAAAGCGGGAATCCAGAGTCGTCTCTTCCGAACGTAGGGAAAAGAAAAGACACTGGATTCCCAATTACAAACGTTGGGAATGACGGAAAAGAAAACCGAGGATGACAGAGTGGGGCGATGTGCCCAATTTTCATACATTCCCGCCTTTTCCCTCCGTCATTCCCGCGAAAGCGGGAATCCAGAGTCGTTCTCCTCACGGACGAAGAACAAAGCAAAGACTCTGGATCCCCGATTAAAAACGTCGAGGATGACGGCAAGAGATGATGAACGTGTCAACGAATCATTAGAATGCATACAACGCCCTCAGGTAGTAGAATCCGCCGTTGAAGCCAAAGGGCGAATATTCGGGATACTTCGTACCCGAAACCCCAGGCTGCGATCTGTCCGGATACGAATCGAGCAGGTTCTGCGCCCCCAATGAAACCGTCAGTCCGGTTTTCATGGTGTACGACGTTTCCAGGTCCACGAGCCACTGCGGACCGGCGTCGATACGGGTATCATCGCCACCGTCTGTCGTGAATTCCGTAAAACCGTTGTACATGTAGAGCCGGCCCAGGACACGCCACGGCCCCTGCCTGTGGTCGCCGGTCAGCGTCATTCTGATCCACGGCAGAGTTTTTTCCAACTGAGTGATCCGCTTGGCATTAATAGCATCCGGATTATTGATGCCGGTGACCTCACTCCGGTTATAGTTACCCGCAAACGTCCAGAGGGTGGTTCCTCCGGCGAACTGCATAGGGTAAGTCGCTACAATGTCCACCCCATCGGTGGTGGTATCGAACGCGTTGGCATAGTAAGCTACCCGGGCGATATCCATGATACCATATTCGTCTCTGAGCTGACCTAACTGAGCATCAGTCAACGGAACTTGGGCGCCCCGTGCGATACGGTCCCGTACCTGGACCCGGTAGTAGTCGACGGTCACGTTCAGGTTGCCCACGTCCAACACCGTGCCAGCGGACAGATTGAAGGATTTTTCCGGCTTCAATTCCTGTGCCCCTGCCAGTTGCGCAGCCGGATTACTCACCGGATAGGTTCCTACATTTTGGAGTCGCCCGTCGACGAACGCCGTGGTCACGTTCTCAATGTTCGCCTGTCCCACGGTCGGGGCCCGGAACCCCGTGCTGACTGAGCCGCGAAGCGCCATGGAGCGCGTGGCTTGCCAACGGGTATTGAACTTGCCGTTCAGGGTATCTCCGAAGGTTTCGAATTTCTCATACCGTCCGGCCACGCCGACCAGCAGGTCCTTGTTCAGGTTGGTTTCCAAATCGATGTAGCCGGCATAGCTGCCCCGGTTGTTTGTCCCCGCGATATCGGGGTGGAATCCGGTAAATCCATTGGATCCGATGCCGAAGCGCTGCGCCGCAAGACCTCCAGGACTTTCGTCGCTCCACCAGGAATTCCTTCCTCCGGCCGTGACTTCGAATTGTTCCACGCGGTACTCCAAGCCGAGGCCGACGTTCAGAGGAGAGGGAAGCATGGCGGTCTGCAAGGACCTGGACAGATCCAAGTTGAACACGTGGTCCGTCTCCGTGTACATGCCCGGGTTGTATTCCGTTGGAATATTGGTTTTCATTCCGGCGAGTTGCGGGTTGATGGTATTCCTCATGAAGAAGTCCGTGCTGTGTTGCCCGAGCACCGCGCTGAAGTCATAGTGCCAGTCAGAGACTTCTCCGCGGATACCCCCGGCAATGCTCCAGTCGGTTACCGTCCCCCCGAAAAACGGGGTGAATCCGCCGGGAAACTTCTCGTTGAACATGAAGCAGTGATCGGGAAGGTTTGCGATGTCATTGGCATAGTCGGCCGCATCGTTCGCCGGCACGACAGGGCAGGCCCCTTTTCCCGGGTCGAGGTTCGCGACCTTAACTGTATTATTAGCCTTACCATCCTCACCCGTTCCTTCGAATACCCCGCCTCGTGTATTGGGATTGCGGTAGTAGAACCCGCCTTCTACTTTGCGTTGGGCATAGTTGCCGAAGGCGTAGAGTTCGGTGTTGCTGTTCAGATCCATCCCGATGTTCCCGAAGAGTTTGTAGTCATAGATGACCTCGGGTGCGCCCCAGACCATGGCAGTGGGACTCCGCGTGAATCTGCTGTTCACCACGTGCTTGTTGCCCGCGTCAATCAGGCCCTGCGCATCGTCGCGTTGGATGCTGCGACTGGTCCAGTCTGAGGCTCCGTATTCGAAGCTGAAATTGGCAAACCCGGATTTGGCGAACGGGAGATTCAGAGGCACGCCAAAGTTGCCCGCAATGCTCCCGGTGTCGCCGTCTCCCTGATAATACCTGCCCCAGCGGGCTTCTGCCGTGCCGCTGTCGGGAGCGTCTTTCAACTGAAAATTCATCACCCCGGCCACGGCATCGGACCCATACTGCGCAGCCGCGCCGTCGCGCAGGACTTCCACGCGCTTGAGGGCAATGGCTGGAATTACGGCCAGGTCAGGTGCGTGTGCCCCGTCCGAAATACCCCCGCCCAGGAACGTGAGGACCGATCCCCGGTGCCGTCGTTTGCCGTTGACCAGGATCAGGGTGGAGTCCGGGGGAAGGCCGCGCAGGTTCGCCGGGCGTACCAGCGTGGCGGCGTCGCCGATGGGTTGCTGGTTAACGTTGTAGGACGGTACGGTGGCCCTCAGGAGGGAGTTCATGTCCCTGACCCCGTAGTTCCTCATGTCTTTCCCTTGAATTACGTCGACCGGTACCGGAGATTCCGCGGCCGAGCGTGTCGGAACACGGGAGCCGACTACCACCACTTCTTCAAGTTTGAAAACGCCTTGGTCCTGGTCCGCGGCGTCCTGTGCTAAAGACTGTTGAGCCGGAATAGCTAACAGACACAACAGGATCATTGAGGAAATAATTCGATTAGTATTCATACGAAAATCTCCTGTGTTGAGTTTTTTTTCATTTCTGTATGTGATGTGCGTTCACTCATTTCCTTCGACTTTACTCCGTTACGCTCGGGATAGTCGTTCACAATTCCCCCTCACCCCAGCCCTCTCCCGCCAGGGGAGAGGGAGCTTTTGGGTCCGTTACGCTTCCTTCGATTTCGCGCTGCCGCGCTACGCTCATTGAAAATTCCCCCTCACCCCAGCCCTCTCCCTATTTCCCGCTTAATGCGGGAAATGGGAGAGGGAGCTTTTTGGTTCCGTCCCCTCGCCCCTCCTGATCCTTCGGCTACGCTCAGGACAGGCAAAGGAGGGGAAAAGACGGGCTGGAAATTGGCAACAAATTACTGAACGTTTACAATTCTCCTGTTTAGTTGGCTTCTTCTTTAGCCTCTTCTTTATATTCCTCAAGATCGAATGTGACGGGCAGATCGACTGTGGAGGAAATGGATTCATCTCCAAATGTTGCCGGATCGAATTGCCACGTTTTGACGGACTGAGCGGCGCTCTCGTCAAGATCGGGGGATCCCGAGCTTTCTTGAATTTTCACGTTTTCCACGTCTCCGCCGGCACCGATGG
>VYFB01000063.1 GCA_009842645.1 Nitrospira sp. SB0677_bin_15
CGGCGATCCGGCGATCCGGCGATCCGGCGATCCGGCGATCCGGCGATCCGGCGATTGTATCGAGAGCAGAATCAGACCTATTTGTCAAGCCCATTTTCCTATCTCCTTGGTATGAAAATAGCCAACGATGCCCCATTTGTCATTCCGAGCGAAGCGAGGAATCTCTCCCTCGATAACCAACCGCCTCAACGACGACCGCCTCAACGACGAGATCCTTCGCTTCGCTCAGGATGACAACCTGGAGCAAGGTGCTTCTTTTCGGGCTGTGAGCCGAAATGAACCTGCCCCTTTTCATCCCTTGGGGTGCAAGCTGCAAGCCTGTATGAAGGATTCCCGGAAGGCGCCAGTGCCGCTGCCATTCACCGGCTGCTGCTTCTCATCGTTGATTCTTCTTTTTCCGGGGTAACCCCCAAACGTGGTTGCCGAAGAGATTCTGAAATAAGTATTCTAGAACAACTTACAATGGCCTACTATCATAAATTGCACACGAAAATCAATCATTCTGAAATAAAGATTCTAGAATAACTTAGAACGGCCTCTTATCATACATTGCACACGAAAACCAATCACCGTGTATCGGTCCGCCACCTTTGACACTCGGGTTGGTGTTGAATGAGGAATTGTCCTGGAGATTGCAAGCGAAGGGCCTGGTGGGGGCGTTCGGTGTTGTAGGAGTGCCAAAGGTTTCTGAAATCAGAGGTTCCCATATACAGAAACAGGGTTGCAGGAAGGTTTCCGGCTTTGTAACATGCCAGTCACTATGTCCAGTGCGGTCTTCAAGCGATATTTTCTGACGGGCCTGTTGGTCGTTACGCCGATCTGGGGGACGGTCCTCGTCCTCAAGACCCTGTTCGTCACCGTGGACAGCATTCTGGGGAACATGCTGGCCGAAGTGGTGACTGAAGACTACTACGTGCCCGGGTTGGGGATCCTGACCCTGCTGTTTCTGATCCTCTTTGCGGGGTTCATGGGGACGAATTATATCGGGGGCCGGTTGATGAAACGGTGGGAGGAATCGCTGGAACGGGTGCCCGTGGTACGGGGAATTTACGCGACCTTGAAATCAATGATGGATATCCTGTCGTTCAAACAGCGGAAGAAGTATAACAAGGTGGTCATGATTCAATTCCCCAAGGACGGGAACTACTGTTTGGCTTTCGTGACCGGGGAGACCAGGGAGGAAGTCCAAACCCTGGCGCCGGAACCCTTGGTCCACGTGTACGTTCCGACGTCGCCGAACCCCACGTCCGGATACTTTTTGCTGGTCCCGGAGCGTGAAGTGGTGTCCGTGGACATGAGCGTGGAAGAAGCCATGAAATTAATCGTCTCGGGCGGGCTCTATTCTTCCGGAAAATCCATGAACGTGCCGGCCTTCGATGCGGCGCGCGAGTCCCCCGCCTTTCCTGAGCAAAAAGTCGAAGTCAGGACGGGGTAGCCTCCGCGTTCTTCGCCGCGCCTCACCATGAGGCATCATCCATGAAAAAGTTTTCCGCGATTGTCATTGCAGCGGGCAGGGGAACACGCATGCGGTCCCGGACGACCAAGGCGTTGCATCCCGTGGCCGGGCGATCCATGCTCTGGTACATGCTCTCGTTGGCCAGGCGGGTTGCGGACGCGCGCGTGGTGGTGATCATCGGACACCAGGCCGACCGGGTCCGGGCGTTTCTGGCCCAATCCAAAGCGGATTTCGAGCCGTTCGACGTGGCCCTGCAACCCGAGCAGTTGGGGACCGGTCACGCGGTGCGACAGGCCCAAGCTGCCCTGATGCCCAATGGGAAAGCCGCGAGCAGGCACTGTCTCATCGTGAACGCGGATACGCCGTTGCTGAGTCGAGCGACCGTGCAGCGATTGTTGGCCCGTCATGAAAAAGAAAAAGCCGTTTTGACCCTCTTGAGCACGGAGTTGTCCAACCCGCGGGGTTATGGCCGCGTGGTAAGAGGCGAAAAAGGGCAGGTGGTCAAGGTGGTGGAGGAAGCGGATGCGACCAGGTCCGAACGCGCCATTCATGAAGTGAACGCCGGCACCTACGTCGTCGATACGTCGTTCCTGTTCAAGGCCCTGTCCCGGGTGCGCGCGCAGAATGCGCAAGGCGAATATTATCTGACCGACGTCGTGGGCCTGGCCGCGGCCGAGGGGCGCAGGGTGGCGGGGTTGAAGACCTCTGACTCCCAGGAATGTCTCGGGGTCAATACCCGTGAGCATCTCGCCGATGTCGAAGAGGCGATGCGCCACCGCATTCGGGCGCGATGGTTAAGCGCGGGCGTGACCATGCTCGACCCCCGGACCACGTTCATCGATGATACGGTCATGATCGGCATGGACACCGTGCTCCATCCTGGCGTGACCCTGGAAGGGCAAACGAATATCGGACCCGGCTGCGTCATTCGCTCCGCTTCCCGGATTACAAACAGCGTGATCGGGAAGGCCGTCACCATTCAGGATAGTTCAGTCGTGGATCAGGCGGTCATCGAAGACCATGCCACAATCGGACCATTCGCGCATATTCGTCCCGGCGCGGTACTGAGGAAGCAATCCAAGGTCGGCAATTTCGTCGAAGTGAAAAACACGGAACTGGGTGCCGGGTCCAAGGCGAATCATCTGACCTACCTGGGCGATACGACCGTGGGGAAACGGGTCAATATCGGCGCGGGCACCATCACGTGCAATTACGACGGGTACAAAAAGGACCGGACGACAATCGAGGATGAGGCGTTCATCGGCAGCGACGTGCAACTGCTTGCACCCGTGAGAGTAGGCAAGGGCGCCGTGGTCGGGTCGGGTTCCACGATTACGGAAGACGTTCCCTCTGATGCGCTGGTGTTGTCACGAAGCCCGCAAGTCACCAAAGAGGAATGGGCGGCCAAACGGCGAGCCTATCATGCGAAAGAGCCGTCACCAGAGCCGAAAACCACCACCTCTTCCCGCAGGGGGAAAAAGGGGAACGAGTAAGGTAACAAATAGCGCATGTGTGGAATTATAGGATATATCGGGGACGAGAATGCCGCCGGGGTGCTGATGCAAGGCTTGCGGCGGCTGGAGTACCGGGGCTATGACTCCGCGGGGATTGCCGTGTTGCAGCATGGCCGGATCGAGATCCGTCGAAGCGTCGGCAAATTGGTGCATCTGGAAGACGCGCTCAAGGAAGAACACTTCGCCGGGACAATCGGGATCGGACACACGCGATGGGCCACGCACGGCAAACCGTCCGAGCAGAACGCCCATCCGCACAGATCAGGCAACCTTGTCATTGTGCATAACGGCATTATCGAAAATTACCTGGTCCATAAACGGCGCTTGGAAACCGCAGGATACAGGTTCGAATCGGAAACGGATACCGAAGTCATCGCCCACCTGCTGGCGTTTCATATGGAAGAGGGGTATTCCCTTGAGCAGGCGTTTCGCGCGACCGTGCAGGAATTACACGGGAGCTATGCTATTGCCGGCATGTGCGTGAGCGAACCTGAGACCCTGGTGGTGACCAAGTCGGGTTGCCCTCTGGTGCTGGGGCAAAGCGAGAAAGCTGCGTTGCTGGCCTCCGACGTGACGCCGTTACTCGCGCATACCCGCCAGGTGCGGTATTTGGAGGACGGTGACGTGGGGACGCTGACCCCGCTGGGCGTCATGGTGACCAATGCGGAGGGACAACCCGTCGAAAGGGACGAGGTCCGCATCGACTGGAACGCGGAGGCCGCGGAAAAAGGCGGGTACCCGCATTTCATGCTCAAGGAAATTCATGAGCAACCACAGGCCATCCTCGATACGTTGCGAGGCCGCTACAGTTACGACTCTGGCGAAGCCGACCTGCCGGATCTGGCCATCACGCCGGACCAGTTGCGGGATGCCCGGTCGATCTGGATCGTTGCGTGCGGAACGTCCTGGCACGCCGGCCTGATAGGCAAATATTTGTTTGAAGAACTCGTCCACAAGCCGGTCCAGGTGGATATCGGTTCGGAATTCCGGTATCGCAACCCGATGGTTCAGCAAGGCGACGTGTTCGTTGCCGTTTCCCAATCGGGAGAAACAGCGGATACGCTGGCTGCCGCCAGGGAAGCCAGGAGGTTGGGCGCGCACGTCCTGTCGATCGTCAACGTCGTAGGCAGTACGCTGGCCAGGGAATCCGACGGCGTGATTGACACCAGGTGTGGCCCGGAGATCAGCGTCGCGTCGACCAAAGCCTTTACCGGCCAACTCATGGCTCTCTATCTCCTGGCCCTGCACGTCGGGCGCGTGCGTCAAGTTCTGGGCGTGGAAGACGGGCAATGGTGGCTGGATCAATTCATGGCCCTGCCCGGACACGTGGAAGGCGTCATCAGGCGGGAAGCCGAATTCGCGGCGATGGCGGAACGGTTTCACCGGAAGAGCAACTTTCTCTACCTCGGACGCGGAATCAATTATCCGATTGCGTTGGAAGGCGCACTCAAGCTCAAGGAAATTTCCTACATCCACGCGGAAGGCTACGCCGCGGGAGAAATGAAACACGGCCCCATTGCCCTGATCGACGAGGACATGCCGGTGGTGGTCCTGGCCCCGCGCGACCGGTTATACGAAAAGACCGTGAGCAACCTGATGGAAGTCAAGGCGCGAAGCGCGCCGGTCATCGCGTTTGTGAGCGAGGGCGAAGAAGAACTGGAAGCCCTGGCCGATTGCGTGTTCAGGATTCCCAACACCCATGCGTTACTCTCTCCGATTCCCTTTACGGCCGCGCTGCAATTATTGGCGTATTCTATCGCGACGCAACGCAACGTTGACGTGGACCACCCGCGAAACCTGGCGAAAAGCGTGACCGTGGAGTAAGACATCGAACGTAAGGAGGGGTGAAGGGGAGGTAGGATGTCTTGCGAGGAGTTCCTATCGCCGGGCAAAGGCAAACGTATGGGTCGCTAGTTCCCGGCCGTTTTCGAAGACCGTCCATTCGTGGTTGATATGGCGGTTGTCGATAATGGTGAGGGTGAGTTTGTGCATGTGCTTGTCCTGCACGGAACGCATGCCCGTGCCGTCGATATAGGACAGGGGAATGAAATTCCCCGTCACCGGGCTGCTCGTTTTCATCCGTGGCTGGTTGCCCAACAGACAGTAATGAGTCATGACCATCTCGTGTCCGTCTTGCGTATAGATCGAGACCATTTCCTTGGGGGTGTCGGGGAAGATGCGTTCGACCACCGCGGTGCCTCTTGCCGTCAAGGCGTATTCCACGGTGATGGTTTCCTGCCCGTTGAGTGTCTGCTTGTTGCCCTGCCAGGTCCCCACCAACGTCTTGATCAGATCAAACGGCAGGGGAAGTTGGGAAGGATGTTCAGCCAAGGCCTGTCCGGGCCAGAACCCGCACAGACTTCCTGCCAGCACGAGCAGGAGCACGTATGGCCACGTGCCTCTTGTCCCGGCGGTTCGGATTTCAGGTTGGGGAAGGCTTTGCTCTCGCGCCATAATTTACTATAAAACGTCGGCACCGGAGAGTCAAAACGAATTCCGGCGGATTCGGAGGCAGGATTGTGTCAAAGCAGGGTCAGAAGCAGAGGCAGGCGGCGGGCCGGCTTGAAGCCATTTGGATCAAGCGCATGAAGCGCGGTCCTATGGATTGCGTGGAACAGGCGACCCTGCAATCGGGAAAGGGACTGGTCGGCAATGCGAATCAGGGCGGCAGGCGACAGGTCACAATTCTCGAACGGGAAATCTGGGCGGAGTTGATGACGAAAATCGACGGCGCGTTGACGCCGTCCGCGCGCCGGGCGAACCTGTTGATTGGCGGTCTCAGTTTATCCCGTTCCCGGAAGCGCGTCCTCGGTATCGGCTCGTGCCGGATTCGTATCCTGGGCGAAACAAGGCCGTGTGAACGCATGGAGGAAGCTTGGCCAGGATTGCAGGCTGCCATGTCCCGGTCCTGGGCCGGTGGGGCGTTTGGTGAGGTATTGAACGACGGCGAGATCCTGGTCGGTGATCCGGTACGTTGGATGGAGGAATGAACGTGATGACCGTTGAAGGGACCGGTCTCGGGGCGTTGTTCGTGAGCGCGTTCCTGGCCGCCACGCTGCTTCCCGGCGGGTCTGAGGCGGTGTTGGCTCTATTGGCCGTCCGTGATGAGCATGAGCCGTGGCTCCTGTTGGCCGTGGCTTCGACCGGGAATACATTGGGCGGGATGAGCACATGGGCAGTCGGCCGTTTTTTCGGGTGGTGGTTCCCGGCCTCACGGTTCACGCAACCCAAATATGATCGACCTCTCCGATGGTTGCGGCAATGGGGGAGCCCTGCGCTGTTGTTGTCCTGGGTGCCCGTCGTTGGCGATTCGTTGTGTCTGGTCGGGGGATGGCTTCGCGTGCCGTGGTTGACGGCGTTGGTGTGGATCGCCATCGGGAAAGCCCTGCGGTATGGCGTCATTCTGTATGCGGTTTTGTAGAGATCAACGATCGTCGATCCCTGCAGTCTCCCTCCCTCTCCCCTGGTGGGTGTATAGACCGGAGAGAGGGTTAGGGTAAGGGGGAGGTTGGGTGATGCTTTGCTGTTTCTCACCCTCACCTTAATCCTCTCCCATCAAGGGAGAGGAGATATGTGACCTACGGTCGCGGAGGGCCCGGGATGGTGCCCACGTGAATCGTTGCGTGCGGTCCGTCTTTGCAATAGTGATCCAGGATTTCGTAAATCACCCGGAACGCCAGCTTCGACCAGGGAACGTCCTCACGGTTGAACAGATCGACTTCCAGACTTTCCGTCCCCGGACCAAACGCGGCACGTTTCATGGTTCCGCGAAAGACGAGGTACACCTGGTTTACGTGAGGAATGCTGAAGACTGCGTATAGTTGCGAAATCTCGACCTCGGCTTCGGCTTCCTCCAAGGTTTCACGTGCCGCGGCTTCCTCCAGGGTTTCATCTTTTTCCATGAACCCCGCGGGGAAGGTCCAGAGGCCACAGCGCGGCTCGATGGCCCGCTTGCACAGCAGGATCCGGTCCTCCCATTCGGGAAGACAGCCTACCACGATTTTGGGATTTTCGTAATGAACGGTTTCACACCGTTCACAGACGAACCGGAGCAACGTATCCCCCTTGGGAATTTTCATAACGAGTGGTGCGCCACAGGCGCTGCAATAGTTCATGGTGTTTCCTTCCCTCTACCTCCCCTTCGCCCCTCCTTACAAAGGAGGGGAAAAGCATGGGGCTCCCTCTCCCCAGGAGGGAGAGGGTTGGGGTGAGGGGGGCATGAAAAGCAAATGAGTGAACACATACGAAAGTGACGTCTCCGACTTGCTCGTTCTTATCAGGTGTGCTTGAATACGTGCTCTCCGGTTGACCCATCATAACAGGAGCAAGACGGTTCGTGAAGGTTCCCTTGTTGGATTTACAGGCGCAGTTTCAGCAGATCCGTTCTGACGTCCTGTCGGCGATTGAAGAGGTCTGCGAGGCGCAGAGCTTCGTGCTCGGTCCACGGGTCAAGGCTTTTGAGACGGCCATCGCCGGGTATCTCGAGTGCCGTCACGCCGTCGGGGTGGCCTCGGGAAGCGACGCCTTACTGCTTTCTCTCATGGCGGCTGGCGTGAACCCCGGCGATGAAGTGATCACCGTGCCGTTTACCTTCTTTTCCACGGCAGGCGGCATCTCGCGTTTGCACGCGGTGCCGGTGTTCGTGGACGTCCTTCCCGATACCTTTACGATGGATCCCGAACAGCTTGAGCGTAAGATTACACCTCGCACCAAGGCCATCATTCCTGTCCATCTTTTCGGGCAATGCGCCGACTTGGAGTCCATCATGGAGGTGGCCGATCGACGCGGCCTCAAGGTCATTGAAGACGCCTGTCAGTCCATCGGCGCCAGCCGGCACGGTCGCAAAGCCGGAACCTTCGGGTATTCGGGATGCTTCAGCTTTTTCCCGTCCAAAAACCTTGGAGGCGTGGGTGACGGCGGGTTGATCGTGACGAATGACGGGGATCTCTGCGAACTGCTTTTCTCGTTGCGGGTGCATGGCAGCCGCTCGGATTACCATCACGACCACATCGGTCTCAACAGCCGGCTCGATGCTTTGGAAGCGGCGGTGTTGCGCGTCAAACTGCAACATCTGGACAAATGGAATGCCAAACGCGCCCGGAACGCGGCCGCCTACGACCGTCTGTTGACCGAGGCCGGGTTATTGGCCCACGTCACGTTGCCGGTCACGGACCCGCACAACGTCCACGTCTTCAACCAATATACCCTGCGCGCGGAAAACCGTGATGAACTGATGGCCTATCTGAAGGAACACGGGATCGGCCACAAAGTCTATTACCCCGTCCCTCTGCACCTGCAGGAATGTTACCAGCCACTGGGCTATGCCAAGGGCGATCTTCCTGTGTCCGAGCAACTGGCTCAGGAAGTGGTGTCTTTGCCGGTGTATCCCGAACTCACCGACGCCCAGATGGAAACGGTGGTGACGCGGATCAGCGAATTTTACAACAGCCGTTAAGCCCGTTTTATCCGAGGACCATGGGGAGCGGCCGGAGTTCGCGCCGGATCGGATCGAGGATTAACCCCAGGGCTTCGAGGGAGACCATGCCGAACAGGAGGCTGTCGCCATCCTCGCCGAATATGACGGGAGATGCGGCTCGTTCTCCGTTGATGGCAAAGAGCGCGGCCCCGATTTCCCTGGTCATGTGGGTGCCGTCAGCGAGCGTGAAGACCCGTGTGCCATGTGGCTGGATACCGATTCGTTTCAGGCGTTTTTTGGGGACGACGGAGTAGATCGCTCCCGAATCCACTAAAAATTCCAAGCGGGTCTTTCGGCGTGGATTCGCGGGATTGATAATGCTGGCTTTGATAAAAGTGAGACCCATTGCCTGCTCAACGTCCTATGGTGTTCAACATACTCAGTGTGTCGGCCGTCGTCAACCGCCGAGACGTCATGACCCGCGGCTTGTTTGCGGGTATTGCGCTCGAATGGTGCTGCTGAGCCCGCCGCGAGCCGTAAAGGTGCCGGTCACGACGGCCCATTCGGGCCTGCAGGCGTTGACGAAATCCCGGAGTATCCGGTTGACGGCGTTTTCGTAAAAAATGCCGACGTTGCGATAGGCGTGGATGTAGAGTTTCAGAGATTTGAGTTCGACGCAGGCTTTCTGTGGCATGTAGTGAATCGCGATCGTGCCGAAGTCCGGGAGTCCGGTTTTGGGACAGATAGCGGTGTATTCCGGGATTTCGATCGTGATCTCATAGCCGGGATATTGGTTGGGCCATGTTTCCAAAGGAGGGAGTGGCGTGGCAATCCCGCTTTCGGCGTGTCGTTTCGTGTATGCTTTCTGGCCGCGTTTCATGGATTCCCCGTTTCTTGCGATTCGTGCCGCGTTTCGTGAGTGACATCCGCCACTGTACCGTGTCGTACCACAACTCCGCAATTGGAATCATGCGAGACGGTTGCAAAAGTCATCGACGTGTTGAGAAGCGGGGGAGGCGTCTGGTATTTTTCGGGGTTGCCCAGCGAGGATTGTATGTGTTCACTAATTCGTTGGCATTTTCAGTCGATGGGTTGAGGAGGCACTATCTGTAAGAACACGCGCTAGTTGTCATCCTGAGCGTAGCGAAGGATCTCGTTGTTGAGGCCATCGAATGCCTGGAACTGCAGATTCTTCACTTCGTTCAGAATGACAACTCTGGCGAAGCCAGCCCTCTATTCCGTCAACCAATTACTAAAGGAACCTCTGATTAAGTGTGATAGCGGGATGCAGGGCAAGGCGTCCCGGAGCGAAACCCGAAGCTTATCATGGAGATAGGTGAGGGTTGAGCGAGGACACAACGCAGTCATGCGCCCGATAGTGCACTTAATCAGAGGTTCCTAAACACATACAAGGATGACAAAGGGGGAAGGCGGGGACGACGTCATGGCCGTGATTGACAGTGATGATTTTGTGAAAGCCCTTCAGGATATGGGGTTTGATTTCTTTACCGGCGTGCCCGACACCATCCTGGGCGGGATCATCGAAGTGTTGAGCGAACGGCGGCTCTATACGCCGTCGGTGCGAGAAGACGAGGCAGTGGCCATGGCTGCCGGGGCATTTCTCGGCGGGAAAATCCCCGTGGTGCTGATGCAGAATTCCGGGTTGGGGAATGCCTTGAACGTGTTGATGTCGCTCCATTTGATCTACCGGATTCCGTGTCTGCTCATCATTTCCTGGAGAGGCTTTGAAGGGAAAGATGCGCCGGAACACCTGGTGATGGGGCAAACCATGCCGCAATTGATGGACACGATCCGGATTCCGCATCGAACGTTGGTCGCGGAAACCCTGGTCGAGGATCTGCGATGGACCGCGCAGACCTTCATGGATGAACGTGTCCCCGTGGCGCTGTTTTTGAAAAAAGGCGTGGTCAAAACGATTCAACCCTGAAGTAAATACGCTCTACCCCCCCCCTCACCCCGGCCCTCTCCCTCCGGGGGAGAGGGAGGGAATAGAATGTCCTCTCCCTTGATGGGAGAGGATAAAGGTGAGGGTGGTCAGGGATGGATGGTTGCCCCCTCATCCCTGCCCCCGGATCAAGTCCGGGGCAGGTTCTCTCCCTCAAGGGCGAGGGGGTTAAGGGGAGGGGGAGGTAATGGAAGGCTCAAGCCAATGCGACCCGAAGAAGGCGTGATGCAGAGCAGGGCTCAGGCGATGCAGGCGCTGTTTGACATTGTCGGCGATCAGCCGGTCATCATTTGTAACGGTTTTCCTTCGCGGGAAGCCCAGAAGATCAAGGACCGGGACGGGAACTTTTACATGATCGGTTCCATGGGCGTGGCCGCGTCCATTGGGTTAGGGTTGGCCCTGGCTCAACCGGACCGGCAGGTTGTGGTGTTCGACGGCGATGGGAACGTGCTCATGGGTATGGGCACGTTGGCGACGGTGGGTGCCTTACGTCCCAAGAACCTGACGCACGTCGTGTTCGATAACGAGGTCTACGGGACAACCGGCAACCAGGCGTCCTATTCGCGTATCGTGCGGTTGGATCAGGTTGCCAAGGCAGCCGGGTACGCCACCGTCGAGCGGGTCTGGGAACGGGAAGATATCATTTATGAATTTACACACATGCTCGCCAACGACGGCCCGCATTTCCTGCTGATCAAAGTGAACGAACAGATAGAAGACGCGGATCGTGTCGCGCTGGATCCGGCTGACATTACCAAACGCTTTCGCTCGGCCGTGGAACAAAACTGAACGGAAGAAGGATGAAGGAAAAAGGATGAAGGAAAAAGGATGAAGGAAAAAGGAAGAAGGGTGAGGTTACAGAGGATGATTGCAAGCTCATGATACTGCTCAATCCGGGTCCGGTCAACGTGTCGGATCGGGTCAGAAACGCCTTGCTGGGGCCGGACATCTGTCATCGGGAATCCGAATGCGCGGAATTGATCGGTGACGTTCGTCGCAAGTTGTTGGAAGCCTTTGTCCCGGGCGCGGAATCGGAGTATACCGCGATTCTGCTCACCGGCTCCGGCACCGCCGCGGTGGAAGCCTCCATCATGTCCTCTCTGCCGCCTGGGAAGCGGCTGATTCACGTCAATAACGGGGTGTACGGCGAACGGATTTCCTCCATCATCGCGACGCAACGCCTCGGAATCGTGGAAATCAAGTACAAGTGGGATGCCGTGCCTGACCCGGAAGCGATTCTGAGAGCCCTGAAGCAGCAGCCGTCGGCGCATGGGGTGGTTATGGTGCATCATGAAACCACGCTGGGGCTCCTCAATCCGGTTCACGAAGTGGCTGATCTGGTCGATAGCCGCGGGGGGGTCTTTATCGTGGACGCCGTCAGTGGGTTGGGCGGGGAGACTTTGGATATTGCCGGGCGGCACATGTATATGGTGGCCGGGACCGCGGGCAAATGCATTCAGGGATTTCCGGGAGTCTCGTTTGTCCTGGTTCGCAAGGGCTTCATGGAAAACGTGCTGAAGTACCCCAAACGCACGTGGTATTTGAACCTGGCCAATTACTACAAGGACCAGGAAAACGGTACGGTCCCCTTTACGCCGGCCGTCCAGGTGTATGCCGCGTTCAACGAAGCCTTGTCGGAACTCCTGGAAGAAGGCGTGGCCAATCGCATTCAACGATACGCGCAGCTGGCCGCCCTGATCCGGGAACGCATGGCCGATCTTGGGGTGCGAGCCGTGCTGCCCCCCGAGTTTCAGTCGAATTCGTTGACGGCTTTTCATGTGCCGGAGGGCTTAGCCTATGACGTGCTGCACGACCGCCTGAAGGAGCGCGGTTTCGTGATTTACGCCGGGCAGGGCCACCTGGAATCACAGATCTTCCGCGTGGCCAATATGGGGGCCTTGCAGGAATCCGACGTTGAAGGGTTTCTGTGTGCCTTTGAAGAGGTGTTGACGCACGCGAACCGGGCGACATGAAAGCGGTCATCCTGGCGGCCGGCCGCGGGCGGCGGCTGGACGTCGTGACCAGGCATCGTCCCAAGTGTTTGATCGACGTTGGGGGCAAGCCGCTCCTGTATCGCTATTTCGATGCCTTGGCGCGTCTGGGCGTGACCCGCATCTGTATGGTGGTCGGATACAAACAGGAACACGTTCGTGAAGCGGCGGCGTCCTATCCCGCCACGGCGGACGTGACGTTTCTGGTCAATCCCGACTTCGAACGCGGCAGCATCGTCTCGTTGTGGACGGCCCGTGAGTTCATGGACGACGACGTGGTGATCATGGATGCCGACGTGCTGTTTCATCCCGCCGTGCTCGAGCGATTGCTCAACTCATCGCATGCCAATGCCCTGTTGATGGATGAAACCGTGACGCAACACACGGAAGAATGTATGGTCGTGACGCGGAAGGGGCGAGTGGCTGCCTTGTCCAAACAGGTGCCTGACGAGTATGACCTGGTGGGTGAGGGCGTCGGGTTTTTGCGCGTGGCGCAAACTGCCGTGCCGCAATTGTTGCGAGCGGTGGAAACGCGTCTGCGCCAAGGCCTGCTGGACATGGAATACGAAGATGCGTTGGCGGACTTTTTCCGCGAAGTCCCGGTCGGGGTCGAGAAAATCGGAGGCCTGCCGTGGATCGAGATCGACTTCCTCGAAGACCTGGAACGCGCGGAACAGGAGATCCTGCCCTGGTTGGCCTTGGAACAGGCGGCCGTAGAGGGCGTCGAAGGACCCCAAAAAGCGGAACAGACCTTGGATGGGGTTGTTGATCGCTACGTGAACCGGAAAATTTCCAGGCCGTTGAGCCGGCTGTTCATCCGGCTGGGATGCTCTCCCAATGTCATTACCTTGTTGTCGATGATTATCGGTCTCGGTGGGGCGGCGTGTTTTGCGATAGGCTCGTATGCGGGAGGGATTGCAGGGGCTCTCCTGTTTCAACTCGCGGTGATTCTCGATTGTTGCGACGGAGAAGTGGCGCGGCTCACCTTCGCAGAATCCCCGTTGGGACAGGCGTTGGATCTTGTCTCTGACAATATCGTTCACGTGGCCGTGTTTGCGGGGATTGCCTGGGGGGCGTACCAGGCGAATCCCGTATCTTCCGGCTACCTGCCGTTGCTCTTGGGAGGCATTGCCGTTCTCTCCACCGGAGTGTCTCTGTGGTGCGTGAACCGGGTTAAATTCCTGAAAGGCAACACCGTGCGTTGGCGACGCATGCGTCAGGCCGTCCGAACCCATTTTGATTTTATCCTGAGACACGTGGCGAATCGAGATTTTTCCATCGTCGTGCTGACGTGCGCCTGTTTGGGTGTGCTGCCCTGGTTCTTATGGCTCGTTGCCGCCGGGACGAGTGGGTTTGCGATCATGATGGTTTGGAGCCTGTACCGGGCGTTTCCCATTCATCGGTCCTGACCGGTTCTTGAGGCGTTGTTCGGGTCGCATCGTCACGTTCATTTCTTCCCCTCACCCCAGCCCTCTCCCTTAAGGGGAGAGGGCGTTGGAATGATCATCACATGATTCGGCTGTTGTTTCTTACCGCTGGTCTTGTTGTCCTGGGCGGATTGCTCTGGCATATCGGTCTGTTCCGGATATGGGAGACGGTGGAACGTGTTGGGTTGGTCGCGTTCTGCATGATTCTCGTCCCGTTTTTGGTGGTGTATCTGCTCGATACGTATGGATGGTCTCTGACCCTGGGGCAGTGGGCGAGCCGGGTGGGGTTTGTCCGGTTGTTCATGGTGAGGATGGCCGGTGAAGCCATTAACGCGACGACCCCAACGGCCATGTTGGGCGGAGAGCCCATGAAGGCGTACCTGCTGGCGCGCTATGAAGTCCCCATGGTTGAAGGGTTGGCCTCCGTGGTGACGGCCAAGACGATCATGACACTTGCTCAGATCCTCTACATGACGTTGGGGTTGAGTGCGACGTTCTGGCTCATCGGTGGAAACGAGTACAACGTCCTGGTGGCGTTCGTCAGCGTGGGCCTGTTGGGGTTCGGCGTCTTTCTGTTTCTCGTGGTTCAACGCTATGGGCTTGGAAGAGGGTTGTTGACAGTGGCCGACACGTGCCGAATCCGGTCGCAACGCCTGGAGGCGTATAGACCGCGGTTGTTGGAGTTGGACCGGACGATCCGCACCTTTTACGGGCAGCGCCGCCGGACGTTCATCTTGTCGATGGAGGTCCACTTGATCGCGTGGTTGACGGAGTTGTTTGAAGTGTATGCGATTCTCTATTTCCTGGGAGTGGAGGCCGGCTGGCTATCGTCTTTGTCGATCGCCGCAATGACGGCGCTGATCAAGGGAAGCGTGTCGTTTGTTCCCGGGGGGGTTGGAGTTCAGGAAGGCGGGTATCTTGTTTTCCTGATGGCCTTGGGGTACGGCGAGGTGACGGGTATCACCTTTGCCGTGATCCGCCGGATTCGTGAAATCCTCTGGATTCTGATCGGTCTTCTCTTTCTGGCCGTGCTGCGGGACAAAGCTCACCTTACTCCGACTGCGTAAGCGAAGTAGGCGTAGGTCGGATTAGCGTCGCGTAATCCGACGTTTTCTGTTCTCGTCGAACGGGAAGGTTGTCGGGTTACGCCTTCAGCTAACCCGACCTACGGGGACTGCCCTGACCCTTCGACTTCGCTATCGCTCCGCTCAGAACCGACGGTCCCACTTCCGTTCGTCCTGAGCGTAGCCCCTGTAGGGGCGAAGTCGAAGGGTCTCGTCCCGAATGAATCGCAGGCTGCGTCAGCTATCCCGGTTGACCATGTAATCGGCTACAACGATGAGGGCCCGCTTGGCAGTGGAATCGTCGAAGGTTGTGAGATTTGAGAGCGCGGCGTCGATATATTCCCGGGAACGGGTCCGGGTGTGGCTCAGGGAACCATGTTCGTGCATGGATGCGGTCAGCCGGAGCAGGTCGCCTTCCTTTATCGCGTTACGTTCAATTTTGGCGACCATGCTCTTTCGTTCTTCAGCCGGCAGACGCGGTAACACGTGGATCAGGGGCAGGGTGACCATCCCTTGCATCAAGTCCTGCCCGAGAGTCTTCCCGAGGTTCCGTTCATTGGCTGTGTAATCGAGCCAGTCGTCGGCCAATTGAAAGGCAATGCCCACGTTCAAGCCGAAGTGATACAACTCTTCCGCTTGCAGGGATGAGACGCCACCCATCAGGCCACCCACCTTGCACGCGGCCGCCAACAAGGCTCCGGTCTTGTACTCGACAATCCGGAGATACTCCGCTTCAGGCAACAGCGGTTGACGGTTGGCGCACAGTTGAAGAATTTCTCCTTCCGCCAATCGCTTGCAGGCCAAGGCCATGGCGTCGTTGACCTCATGGTTCTTGAATGCGGCGATATGATGCATGGCGCGTGAGTAGAGGTAGTCTCCGGCAAGGATGCTGGCCCGGTTACCCCATATGCGTCGAGCCGCGGGCCGTCCACGGCGAAGAGTCGCTTCGTCCAGCACGTCGTCATGGAGCAGGGTCGCCGTATGGATGAATTCGATGAGGCTGCCGAGAACCAGGTCGTCTTTAGGGATATAGCCCGTGAGCCGGGAGCAGAGGCTCAACAGGAGCGGGCGAATGCGTTTGCCGCCTCCGTCCAGAATGTGCGCGGCAATTTCATTGATGAGCGGAGCTTCGGAATTGAGATTCCGGCGGATATGCGATTCGATTTCTTCGATGTCCGGGCGATACAGCTCCCATACTTCGTCCATCGTCAGGGAATTTTGAACGACTGGTTGTCCATCGCCCATTTCAGCGATCCTATGGGAGGGTCTGGTCTTTGTCAAGATTATCGGGGCGGTATCCGCCCTGGCGGCTGCGTGGTTTTGTGTCGTCTGTCTTGACACTTTTTTCCCGTATCCAGTAGATTCCGGTCTAGTCTCCGGTTTCCCTTTGAAGTCTTTTTTCTTGTCCTGAGCCTGTAGAAAGGTCCTTCGACTTCGCCCCTACAGGGGCTACGCTCAGGACGAACGGAGGGTGGAAAGACGAACGAAAGAAAAGCCGTTCACCCTGAGCGTAGGGCGCAACGCGCCTGAAGTCGAAGGGTGTGAGAAGTCTACCTGA
>VYFB01000012.1 GCA_009842645.1 Nitrospira sp. SB0677_bin_15
GGACACAACGCAGCCCTGCGCCCGATAGTGCACTTAATCAGAGGTTCCTAAACATTCGAGGGCAGGTATATGATTTACAAAGAAGGAGGCACGAAATGACCGATAACAAAGCACAGCACGTTCTCAGAGGTTCTTGCCCTCGATGGGTTCTGATCGCAGGAGTCCTGCTGATCTTCGTCGCCACCGGCATGATTCAGGCAGATCCTTCGCCGGGCTCGGGGCAAACACCCTTTCAACTGACCCTCCCGTTGGGACTGGAAAAAGACAACTTGGTGATCCCCGAGGACAACCCCCTGACCAAAGAAAAAGTTGAACTGGGAAAACTGCTCTTCTTTGATAAACGATTGTCGGCGAATGACACCATCGCCTGTGCAAGCTGTCACGTGCCATCCATGGCCTTTACGGACGGGCAGCCGGTCTCCACGGGCATTCATGGACAAAAAGGGGGACGCAGCGCTCCAACGGCTATCAACCGCGTCTTCAGTTCGGCCCAATTCTGGGATGGGCGGGCAGCCACGCTCGAGGAACAATCCGTTGGTCCCTTTGCCAACCCCATCGAGCATGGATTCAAGGATCACGACGCACTCGTGGCCAAAGTGAAGAGCATCGCAGGCTATGGGCCTTTATTTGAAAGGGCCTTTAGCTCGCCGGCCATTACGACCGACCTGATCGGCAAAGCCATTGCCAGTTTTCAACGCACCCTCCTCTCAGGGAACAGCGCCTATGACCGTTTCACCCAGGGGAACGAAGAACAGGCGTTATCGGCCAAAGCCCAAAACGGACTTCGTGTGTTCCTGGGCAAGGGTCAATGCCTCCGCTGTCATTTCGGATTCAATTTTACGGACGAGCAATATCACAACCTTGGGGTCGGCTCGAACAAAAAGGAGCGCGACGCCGGCCGGCAGGCCGTAACGAAAAAAGCCGAAGACACGGGCGCGTTCAAAACGCCGACGCTACGTGAAATCGCCAACACCGCACCCTACATGCACGACGGCAGCCTGGCGACCTTGCGCGAGGTGGTGGATTTCTACGATCAGGGCGGACTGCCGAATGCCCACGTTGATCCCGTGATCAAACCCTTGAAGTTGACGGAGCAGGAAAAGAAAGACCTGGTGGAGTTTATGGAATCGTTGAACGGCGAAGGCTGGAACGTCACGCCGCCGACCCAATTCCCCAAGTAGACGGGTCTTGACGACGACTACCGCGCGGCAAACAACAAGGCCCTGCTGAACCGTCCCTGATACACTTCGGTGACGGCACCCTTCATGGTCAGGTTGTACTGGGCATCCACCGTGATGTCCAGTCGGCCGCCGGGAGCCAAAACCCTCACGGGGCTTTTCACCAACCCCAAGCGCACTCCCGCACTGGCCACCGCGCAGGCGGAGGACCCGGACGCCTGCGTCTCTCCGGCTCCCCGCTCCCAGATCAATATGGATACGGCGTGCGGGCCGGTGGGAAACGCCAGTTGAACGTTCGTGCGCTTGGGGAAGGTAGGATGCGTTTCCAATTCCGGTCCCATGCGAAGTAAATCTTCGCGCGTCCACGACCCGCCCCGGTCCCTGAACACCACACAATGCGGGTTGCCGACACTCACCCCCGTAAAGCGCAAGGACTGCCCCACGGCTTTGATCGGCTGCATGATCAACTCCGGGGCCTTAATGGTGCAGGGCAAATCCCTCGGCCTGAACGAGGCTCGCCCCATATCCACGGTCGCGCCGTTCACCTGTCCATTTCCGTCCAACGTTAATTCCACGCGGACCAGTCCGCCCTTCGTTTCAACCGAGAAAGACCGGCGTTTGGTCCTTTTCGTGGCATAGAGAAAACAGCCGAAAATACGCAACCCGTTTCCCGATTTTTCCGCTTCACTCCCATCCGGGTTGAAAATCCGCAACCCGAAGTCGGCTTTTCTGGATGGCACCAGGGCCAGGATCCCGTCACTCCCCACCCCCCAATGTCGATCACAAATCGCTCGAATGGTCCTGGCAGTCAGTTTAAACGTCAACTGTGCGGGCTCAAGGGCGATATAATCATTGCCCAAGCCATGGCCTTTGAAAAAGGAATTGGTCATTGTCCGTTGCGGGATGGTTATTGACAAAAATGTACACGGAAGCTTGTCTTGCGGTCAAAGGAAGCAGACGGCGCCTGCCGCCTTGTGAGGAATTTGAGGTTCGGGTTTCGTTGCGAGAAACCTGCATGGAACGTGTGTTGAACGCATTCTGTTCTCAAACGACGATGAGCCCGCTTTCCAAAGAAAGCGGGCTCATGGCCATATGCGCATTCTGCGCTGTATTTTTTCTGCTGTTATTGACCCGCTAGTGGCGCGGCCTGTTTTTCTCCGGGAGAAGCTGTTGCCCGTGGGAGAATTCCTTTAGGAACCCTTCTTGTTCCGGCTGTTCTCCAGTCGTTCCGACGCTGTGCTTCTAAGCACGGTCCGGAAGCATCGCCTCTCGGCAACCACGTGGACCCGCATTCCGAAGAAGGTACAACCTTCGCTCACTACGGGCCTGACGCTTTCGGTGGGCTGAGGTCATTCATGGTTGACCCCTCTTGTTTGAATCAATAATTTCAGGAGAAAATCCTATGCCTCTTCCGCTCTGGAGTCAATAGAAATTTGAAGGGCGTTAGCCCTTTCAGTGGTATATTTTCAAACGGTGGTGGTATGAGAGCGATGATCCTCGATCATACCGGCGACGTCGGCACGGCTCCCCTGCAATTCCGGGACCTGCCCGTGTCGGAACCCGGACCTGGCCGCGTGCGGGTGAAAGTGCACGTTTGCGGCGTGTGCCGGACGGATTTGCACGTGGTGGAGGCCGAGTTACCGGCTGCCACGAGACCCATCATTCCCGGCCATCAAACAGTCGGGGTCGTCGATCAACTCGGCGCCGGCGTGACCACCCTCAAACCTGGCGACCGTGTGGGCATCGCCTGGCTCCAAGCTACATGCAGGACCTGTGAGTTTTGCACGGCGGGTCGTGAAAACCTGTGTGAACACCCCACATTTTCCGGTTATCACGTGCATGGCGGGTTTGCGGAATATGCGCTGGTGCCCGCGCGCTTTGCGTACCCCATACCTTCGATCTTTACCGACGCGGAAGCCGCACCGCTCCTGTGCGCGGGGATCATCGGATACCGGGCGTTACGCCGGAGCGGTCTGAAGCCCGGGCAACGATTGGGTCTGTACGGGTTCGGCGCATCCGCGCACATTACGATCCAGATCGCGCGGCACTGGGGCTGCCCGGTGTACGTCTTTTCACACAAGGCTGCCCATCAGCGTCTCGCCGAACAACTGGGGGCAACGTGGGTGGGGCATTCGACCGAATCACCACCGCACAAGCTCCACGCCTCGATCGTATTTGCCCCGGTCGGGCACATCGTGCCCCATGCGCTGCAAGCCCTTGAACGAGGCGGCACGGTCGCCATGGCCGGCATTTATTCGTCTGACGTTCCGCCGCTCGTGTACGACCGCGATCTGTTCCACGAACGGTCCCTCCAAAGCGTCACGGCCAATACCATGCAGGACGGACTGGACCTGTTCAGAATCGCGGCGGAAATTCCCATCCGCACGCACACCCAAGCCTTCAGGCTGGAGGACGCAAACCAAGCCCTTCAAGCCCTCAAAGCCGGAACAATCAACGGCGCCGGAATCCTGACCATCGGGTGAAATTATCGAGAGTTGTAGGGGCGACCGGCCGGTCGCCCCTACAGAGCAGTAACGTGATGCTGATCAAGGCGATTTCTCGCTATCTTCAAGCGTGACACCACGTCCGGCGCGTAGACTTCGCCTGGCTTTCTCAACGCGTTGGAGAAAGCGAGGATCGTGCTCCAGCCGATAATCGAACCATTCATCTTCTGATTCGAACCCCATCAATACGCCAGCCGGTTTTCCGTGCCTTGTGATTACGATGTTCTCTTTTTCAGCAAGTCGCAAGTATTTCGACAAGTCATCTTTGACTTGTGACAGCGAAATTTCCTTCATGATGATTCTCCATATTGCCTGAGCCATTCTTGAGCCTGAGATTTTGGGATGATCGCTAAGATTTCAACGGCTCCTGTCCTCACGTCATAAAACACACGAACCTCATCAATCCTAAGCCGAAACTGGGGATGCGAGATACCTTGTAGCCGTTTGATTCGGCTCTTGCTCGTCTTCGACGGTTGATGACGAAGATATTTTTCAATGCCAGCGCGGACCGTCGCTCGGATGTTGGCCTTGAGGTTCCTTAAATCTTCAATGGCCTCAGGGGCCAAAATAATCTCATGCCACATTCTGGCTATATTATAGCCAGATTTCCAGCCAATTCAAGGTTTCCTTAAAGGATCCCCCTGAAACCGCTTTGCCCAAGCCTCAGGCTCATTTCCCATTCGCGGGCTTTGGCGCCTGGGTTTTCTCAAGACTGGCGAGTCCTGCTGCGGCGCAGGCTTCATCCAGGTGACCTCCGGGGGCACCGCCGACGCCGATTCCGCCCACGACTTCGCCTTCGATCTTAATGGGCAAGCCTCCGCCAAGGATCAGAATTTTATTGTTCATGTCCCGTAACGCCTGGATGCTGGGAACCTTGGCGACGAGTTCGGCCAGGTGCAGCGTGGAACGACGCAAACTCGCCGCGGTATAGGCTTTCCGAAAGCTGCTGTCCGTGGTGTGCGGTCCCGCCCCATCGCCGCGCAACAGGACCTTCAGATTCCCTCCTCGGTCGGCGATGGCGACGCTGACCTTGTACCCGCCTTCTTCACATTTGGCCAAGCCTGCTGCCGCAGTTTTTTGGGCCAACGCCAAGGGCAGCACAGTTTCTCTTGGTAGATGTTCAGCTTGAGCAAGACCGCCTCCTGTCAGACACAACACCATGGCTCCCATCAGATACAGCGTGAGGCCGATCTTACGGCGCGGGACGTGGACGTTCCCCTTAGTCATTGGCATTCTTCCTTTTCTTTTCGATTTCAATTTCTACCTCCCCTCGCCCCTCCTTACAAAGGAGGGGAACGAAGAAAGGCATCATCTTTTCCTCCCCTTTGTAAGGGGAGGCCAGGTGGGGTAGAGTCGAATGTCAAGGAGCATTGACAACCAATCCAACAAAAACACCGGAGGTCGATTAATGGTCCGACGGCCGTGTTTCCGCTTCCCCCGTCATCGGCACGAACGCGACCGGCAACAACTCCTTGCGCTGGATTCCCGCCGGGGTGTTGGTGAGGATGATCAGTTTTTGCAGCGTCTTTCCCAGGGGCAGAATCATACGTCCTCCTGGCGCAAGCTGATCCAGCAATGGCTGGGGAATATGTTCCGGAGCCGCCGTGAGAATAATCGCGTCAAAGGGCGCCTCTTCCGGCCAACCCTGATACCCGTCACCCGCCCTGCTCGTGATATGAGGAATGCCCAGCTTGTCAAAAGTTTGTCGCGCGCGTTCGGCCAGTTCCTCGACAATCTCAATGGTGAACACCTTAACCCCCAACGTTGCCAATATCGCGGCCTGATACCCCGAACCCGTACCGATTTCCAACACACGTTCATTTCCGTTCAGGCCCAGCGCTTCGGTCATATAGGCCACAATGTAGGGTTGTGAAATGGTTTGTCCGTACCCGATGGGTAGCGGATGATCGTCATAGGCTTCGGTTGCATCCTCGGCCGGCACGAATTCATGACGAGGAACATCCCTCATGGCTCGAATGACGTCCCGGTCGCTGATCCCGCGCGTGAGGAGTTGTGCCTTCACCATGTGATCCCGTTCACTTTGTCGGGGATAAGGATGCGCGAGAGGTTCGAATTCCATACTGGATTTTAACAATTGCGTAGGAACCAGGGAACGACCCGTCAAGCCCTGATAGGCTTCTTCCAGCGTCCCAACGTGTGAGACGTGCATGAGGAAAGGGGTGCGCCATTCGCCGTCACCGGGATGCTGCTCATCAGGAATCAGGACCCGGTCGAGACGTTCCGAATACGCTGCAGAAATCTTATACGGGATCCCGGCGACTTTCCCGATGTGGCCATCCTCGGTAATCCTTCCGGTGAGCGTTCGGCCATACACGATCGCTTCGTTTTTGGCCAGGGCCAGGACACTGAGCGCCACCATCGCCGACAGGCTGTCGCCGTACAAGGTCAGCCCGGAGTAAGGAAACGTCAACACCACGGTCCACGAGTCATCCGGCAGATTCGCGGATTTTGCGACGCGGTCAATGGCGGTCGCCACGCCTTTTCTTGCAAGAGGTCCGAACCGGCCCGGGATTTTTCGAAAGTGGACCTTGAGTCCATCGTGATCTGACCGTTGGTGAAAGTGAATCATCACGTACGTCACGATTCCAACGGGCTGCCGGGTCTTGTCCAAGGTCATCCCAAGTACGGGAATCGATTGGTGCAGAAACTGGCTCGGAGGCGGGGTTTCTGTAGCCGCGGCGCGTGACGCCATCAGCAGGACCGCCAGCATCGCCATAATCCAAATCGTGAAATGCCGAAACATCACCCTCACTCAGCACCCTCACCCTTGCCCTCTCCCATCAAGGGAGAGGGGATTTTGTTGTTGCTTTCTCATTAAACAGAGATAGCGCAGGTAGTTGTCGAAGGGGACTTTTTCCAGTTTGTCGAAGGTGAAATGCGGTTCAAATGTACTCACCAGTTCTTCTTTCCATAACAGGGAAGTGATGGTTCCGGTGACCGGATTCATGAACGTGCCGGTCTTTCCAAACCGCGCTTCATCATCACAAAACACGCACACCATTAATTTCCCCCCGGGATGGAGGAGCGATGACAATTGAAACGCGTATTCGTCTCTTTTCCCGGGTTCCAGATGATGGAGTAACGAGATGTCATAGATCAAATCAAATTGTTCACCAAGGGCACTCAGGTTTTCCGTACTTTCGATCACGAATCGTAAAGACGGATGACTGTTTTTTTCTTTCGCAAGCGCGATCGCCGTCTCGGAATGGTCGATACACAAAATCTCGTATCCTTTTTGAGCGAGGTGGAACGCATAATTGCCAACCCCACATCCCACGTCCAACGCCTTGCACGGGCTCATCCAACCTGAATTCACGACTTCCGTAAACCATGCAGGCATTTTCTCCACGCACCACGGCAGGTCATACCCCTGCGTTCGGTACAACCGGTTCCAGTTGTCAACGTTGCGCATAACTCGAAAACTATCAAAGCCGTTTTGACGGGTCAAAGCAGACGGGCTACCATGGCACGGACTGCCACACGCGGCCTGCTCACTTCGGCGCCGGCTCTACCTCCCCTTCACCCCCCCTGATCCTTCGCTACGCTCAGGACAAGCAGAGGAGGGGAAGAAAAGAACCCCCTCTCCCCTTGAGGGAGAGGGCTGGGGTGAGGGGGACATTTTCAACGAATTCCTGAGCACATACAGCAATGACGTCAGGCGGTTCAGAATGATGGTTGCGATTCGTCCGAACAGGTTGGCGCTCTACTTCATCGACGTCCGGGCACAGACGCCGTTTCGGTTCGGCAAGGAGACGCTCGAGCGGGTCACGTGCGCCCGAGTGCTGTGTGAAGTGGAGGAAGCCTCTCGCGGGTCCTTTCGAGGTTGGGGGGAGTCCCCGCTCTCCGCGCAATGGGCATGGCCCAGCGACGTTCCGTTACCGGAACGCGAGGCGGCGTTACGACAATTCTGCCGTGAGGTGCTGGCGGCATGGTCGGCGTACGACGCAGGAGGGCACCCGCTGGCACTCGGACATGCCTTTCTGCGCGAGACGTTGCCCGGGTTGCTGATTTCGTTCAATGCGCGGCAACGCGCGGACAGCCAAATGCCTTATCTGGCGGCATTGATGTGCTGTGCGCCCTTCGATATCGCGCTCCACGATGCCTACGGCCACGCCACGGACCGGCCGGTCTACGATTGCTATTCCTCTTCTGACATGCCCGAAGATTTAGCCGTCTACCTTGGCGGGACCGACTTTAAAGGACTGTACCCAAGCGACTTTCTCTCGCACGGCGCAAGCAGAATTCCCGCATGGCATACCGTCGGAGGGTTGGACGCCCTGTCCGGAGAGACGACGGCTTCGGATGAAGCGGGAGAAGGGATTCCCTCGACCCTTGAAGCATGGATACGCAAAGACCAGTTGAGTCGCCTGAAAATCAAGTTGAGCGGCACCGATTTCGAGTGGGATTATGAGCGTATGATGAACGTGGTCGACGTTTCGATGCCACGACGGGTCACGATGTTGGGCGTGGACTTCAATGGGACGGTGACGGACCCCATGTACGTGGAACACCTGTTCGAGCGCATTTGTCGGAACCGACCCGGCGTCCCGGACGCGCTGTGCTACATAGAAGAGCCGTTCGCGCCGGAATTGCTGGAACGCGAGACGGACGTGTCCGCCGTTGCCAAGTGGGCGCCTTGCGTCCTGGATGAAAGCGCCCATGACTGGCGTGTGATGGAAAAAGCGAGCACACTCGGTTACTCAGGCGTTGTGGTGAAAACGTGCAAGACTCAGACGGAAGCGATCTTGACCCTCAGTTGGGCGAAACGCCACGGCCTGGAGGTCCTGACCCAGGATCTGACCAACCCCATGCTTGCGCAAATCGCGCACGCCCAACTTGGGGCGCATGCGTCACCCGGCATTGGCCTCGAGACCAACTCCATGCAGTTTTATCCCGGCGCGTCCGCAGACGAAGCCAGGGTGCATCCGGGCTTATATCAACGGGTGGGCGGGTATCTCGACCTCAAGACAATCAGCGGACCCGGGTTCGGGTACAGGATTGATGAGATTGATCGTCAACTACCCGAACCCGCCACGACTTTCAATGTTCACTGATTTCCTTCGACTCCGTGCATCCTGAGCATAAGGCGCCACGCGCCTGAAGTCGAAGGGTCAGGAAAGGCATTGACGGAGTAAGAGGCTGACGACACCATATCTGTCATTGATACGAAAATAGCCTCCCGAATCCGTCATTCCCGGCGGAAAGAGCTGGTTCCCCGATTAAGGATGTCGGGGACGAATCCAGAGTCTTTGTTTTGTTCTTCGTCCGTGGAGAGAAAAGACACTGGATTCCTGCTTTCGCAGGAATGACGGAGCGGGGCGGGAATGACAAAAGCGGTTATTTTCATACCAATGACAGACAGGAGAAGTCGGGAAGAACGGGTTTGGGGTGTTGTAGCTATTCTCATACCGGGACGTCACGCTGTCGTGAAGAAGGACTTTGAACTCATCGGAATCGTCGGTTGCGGCAAGATGGGTCGCATCTATCGCAAGGTTTTTGACCCGTTGTCTGACCATTTCGTCATTGTTGACCCTCGAGGGGCCGATGCCCCGGATCTCCGGTCCTATGCCGCATTGAGTGACGTACCCGGCGACCTCTTCCATCGCGTTCAAGTCTGGTGCATCTGTACGCCCACGGAAAAACACTTCGAGAGCCTTGAGACGATTCTATCGAGAAATCCTCGCGCACGGGTCATCGTGGAGAAACCCGCTTGCCTGAGTTTTGAAGTCGATTTGTTCCGGACGCTTCTCAAGAAACACCGCGAGGCGCGCGTCCTGATCAACAGGCAGTACGCCGATTCTCACGCCGTCAGGGAACTCGTGCATGCGCTCAAGCGATACGACGTTGCGCACATCGACCTGATTCGGATCGAGTTCAGCAAGGATCGCCGGCCGGACGTTGACGCGGGCCGGTTTGTCGACTCACACTTCGGGGTTCTTGGATACGAATGGTCGCATATTCTGACGATTATTCAACAGCTCCTCGGCGAAGATGATTGGGCAACGTATTGTGACCTGTCGCCGGAGTTACAAGCGACCTTCGATGACGTGCAATTCGTCTCCGAGCTTGAAGAACGGACTGCTCTACCGTCCGGAACGACGATCCGGCTCAGATCGTCGATGCTGGGCAAGTACGAATTTCCTGCTTTCGTGCCATATGACCAACTGATCTGCCATCGTTACATTGAGGTTTGCGCCGGGGCGCTCCGGTTCAGGCTGCAACTCGAACCTCATGACGAGACGAGGTTCACCGGACGTCTCTTCGAAAATCACTTCAGGATCGAAGATGGCGGCAACGTGTTGCATGACACCACCATCATGGATCCCTTTTTACCGAGATTTCTGCAATTGACCCTGAACCAGCTCTTCCAGCCTGATTGTCCGCCGATCGACTGGACAACGCTGAATCGAATCATCTCGACAAGGACCGCGCTACGACGTCACGACGATCAAAACATACAGCCTAACTTCCCGTAAAGGGATGAGACTACGCCTAAATTGAGCGGCTGACCCGGCTGTTTGTCAACAGCCTATGTGGATAATCATCAGTTTCCCGGTCAATTTCAGCGTGTCATGATAAAAAGCCTCTACCAAGGCATGTATTTTTTATAACATATTGAAATATAACTCCAAATACACGTATTTATTTTAAAAACACTACATGTAGTGGCAAAATACAATTCGCCACAATGCCTAAAAAATGTGCAATCTGCTCGCTCTTTGATTATTCGGACATGGAATAAACATTCTAAAAAAAATTTCACCAAGTTATCCCCCAGATTCTGGGGAAAGATTGTGTGGCTTTTTAACCATGAACCACGACGATCTGCCCACACTCCTTCTGGCCCTGCAGGATCCCCTTCTTTATCCCCATCCGGTCACCGATTTCGATCTTCGGGAAACCCACATTTCCTGGGTCCTGCTGACGGGGTCCTATGCTTACAAGATTAAGAAACCCGTTGATTTTGGATTCGTGGACTTTTCTTCCCTCGCCCAACGCCAATTTTTTTGTCATGAGGAGATTCGCTTGAACCAACGGTTGGCACCGGATATCTACGTGGACGTGCTTCCGATTTCCGGAACGCCCGAGCGCCCGCGTCTGAATGGACAAGGGAAACCCTTCGAATTCGCCGTGAAAATGCGACAGTTCATGGCCGAGGCCACCTTGGATCACGTACTGGCCCAAGTTCGACCGGATCAGATCGACCGACTGGCCGGGGACATCGCAACCTTTCATCGCAACGCGGCCGGAGCAGAACGGGAGGCATCCTTTGGAAGTCCCGAATTGATAGCACAAGTCATCGCAGAAGTCTTTGAACAGATCCCCCCTGATGGCCGTTTTTCCGAACGTGACCGATCCCTGGAGCAACTTCGGCACTGGCTCTCTGGCTTTCACGCGGCTCATGCCGGTGATTTCGAAAAACGCAAAGTGAGCGGGTTCATTCGAGAATGCCATGGTGATCTTCACCTGGCCAACCTGGCGCTTCTGGACGATCGGATTATCGCATTCGACGGTATTGAGTTCAGTGAACGACTGCGATGGATCGACGTCATCAACGACGTGGCATTTACGGTGATGGATTTCCAGGCCAGGGGACAGCCTGCAGCGGCAAGACGGTTCCTGAATCGCTACCTCGAATTCACGGGGGACTATGAAGGCCTGGGACTTCTCCCCTTTTACGAAGTCTACCGGGCCCTCGTCCGGGTGAAGGTCGCTGCACTCACTTTCGCCCAAGTCCGCGGGCAGCGGATTTCGTCCCACGCGGACGATTTCATTCGGTATTTCTCGGCTGCCCAATCCTTGACCGAAGCTCAAGCGCCGTGGCTTGTCATCATGCACGGAGTAACCGGAACCGGAAAATCAAACGTCTCGGAAACGTTGCTGGAACAGACAGGCGCCATCCGTCTCCGCTCTGACGTCGAACGCAAACGCCTGTTCGGATTATCACCGTCGGACCGGAGTTCCGGGGAAATCAAGGACGCCGTATATGGAACAGAAACGACGCGAAAAACCTATGACCGCCTGCGAGCCCTTGCACGGCAGCTTCTGCTGTTTGGATATCCGGTCATCGTGGATGCGACCTTTTTGAAACGGCAGCATCGTGATGCGTTCAGAAAGCTCGCGGCCTCGCTCAACGTCCCCTTCCTGATACTCGACGTGCAGGCCACGTCAGCCACTCTTCGCCAAAGGATCGCGGCCAGAGCCGTCGCGTCGGATGACGTCTCGGAAGCCGACCTGTCCGTGCTGGAACAACAGGAGCGGGACCAGGAACCGCTCGCGCCGGACGAACGAGTCTCGACCCTGCGGCTTCACTCAGGCGACCCGTTTGACGCCGCCGAGGTTGTCGACAGGCTCGAATCAAGGAACCTCTGATCCCCGATTAAGAACGTCGAGGACAGGTTTACTGCACTATCGGGCGCAGGGCTGCGTTGTGTCCTCGCTCAACCCTCACCTATCTCGATGATAAGCCTCGGGTTTCGCTCCGGGACGCCTTGCCCTGCATCCCGCTATCACAATAACTCAGAGGTTCCTTAACACGCGAGGAGGGGAAGAGGCGTCAGGCCACCCCGGAGTAGTAGCGCAGAATATCCGACACGGAAATCAGGCCGATGATTTTACCACTTTCCGTCACGCACACGTGACGGGTCGCTTTTTCTTTCATAAGCTGCACGGCCGCCGCCACCGACTCACTGCTTTCAATCGTCAGAAGCGGTTCCCGCATGCAGGTCTTGACGGTCGTTGTCGCAGCATCGACCCCGTTGGCGACCACTTCCCGGCTCAATTCGGTTTCCGTAATACTTCCGATGAAGTCATCGCCGCCTTCGACCAACAGCGAGCCGACTTTCCACTTCTGCAAGGATTCTCCGGCCTCCCGCAACGTGGCGTCATGTGGGACGGAGCGAATTGACCGGGACATAAATTCGCTCACGGTAGGGCCGCCCGCCGACTGAGAGCGTTGACCGGCACTGGCCTGAGCCCTCCGGGCCTCCAAATCCGCGACGCAGCTTTCCAATACTCGTAGCCGTTGTCGCAGGGCTTCCCGTTCATTATCCAGACCCGCCCCTTCCGGAGCTTCATCCGATATATTGACGAGTCCTCCCGCTTCTCCCAACTGCGCATATTCATAGGCCTCCAACATACTCGAAGAACTGCCCAACACTTCGGCAATGAGTTCCTCCATGGCCAAGTCAAATTCTTCGATGGATGATTGCGTGGATGAGCCTCCCATCACAAACGTCTTCAGGCTCGCAATTTGCTGACGAAACCGATCGATATTCTGATCGAGCGCGCCGCTTTTCTCCTTAATCGACCCTTTGGTTTTATCCATGATGCCTCCTTAAAGCCCCCTTAAAGCAACAGGAGCCGATGGTACCCCACATGGCTTGGGTCACACAAGATTGAAATGACGTGTGTCAACCCAAAGCTGAAATGTCCCCTTTTGTGCAAATGACAGCTTTGGGTTGACACCTCCATACCGGGCCTTGCCGTTGGCCGCGCCGTTGGCATACCATAGCTGCCACAGTGACAGGTGCAGAGGATGGCGACAGGCCCGGCTGTCCGGAGCTGCCCGGTAAGAAGGGCTGACTATGACGGTGTGCATCAACGACAATCAAGCGGTCTCCCAGGGAGTGGAGTCGGGGGGCGTCGGCCTCGCGGCCCACGTGCGCGGCGAGGCTCCCGCGTCCCGGGGTTTGACAATGATGGCGATCGGCACTCCGCATGCCAGACTCGGCTTAAGCCAAGCCTGCGTCCTGTGATGGCACCGGCATGGTGCTGTTTCCTCGGACGTCCGGGGCGCACCCGTCCAGGTTTCCCTTCCCCGTCGCGCGTTTGCGTCCGAACTTCACGCCCTGCCATATTCCCGCTCCCTGAAACCGGATTGTTCCGGGCCAGATACCGTCCCCTGTTGACCGAGTTGATGCTGGACAGAACGAGGAAGTCACTGGACAAGCGATTCGGAGCCGCTCGCGGCGTGGTATTGCCGGTGCGCGTGGGGTGCAGGCATTGATTTCCCCTTCGCCGGGGCTCAACGCAGTCCTCACGCCTGCCTGTGCCGTCCCGATTTCCGGCGGGCGGCGACGCGGGCTGGCGGTTCTTCTTCGGGGTCTGGTCCTGGCAGTGTGGCTTGCGGTCCCGGCCGAGGCCCAGGTGCTGGTGAGCAACCTCGGCCAGGCGGACTCCGACAACACTGTTAGCTCCAGTCCGGTGGCCCAGGATTACGGATTTTTCGGATACCGCCGGTTCGGCAATGCGCAGGGGTTCACGACCGGCAGCCACGCAGAGGGCTACAGGCTGAGCAGTGTCGAAATTGAATTCAGCCGCTTCGATACCGGCATCGAATTTTCGGTCACCGTCCGTAGCAGTTCAGGAAGCCAGCCGGGGACGGTTCTGGGCACGCTGACGAAACCCGCATTCAGTGCGTTTTCGGATGACACGGTATTGACGTTTTCGGCAGCCGCGGGCGGCATCCTCCTTGCGGCGAATACGGAATACTTCGTGGTCGTTGACGCCACGGGGCATACGGGAAAACCGGTTGCCCAATGGCGGATCACGGAGTCGGACAACGAGGATTCGGGCGCCGCCGCTGGCTGGACCATCGGCAACGAGCATTTATACCGAACCAACTTCAACAGCAGCGACTCCGGCATCAGCAATGATTGGAACGCTAACCTGCTGCCTTCCAGCCTCAAGCTCCGGATCAACGGTTCGGAGGCGTCCCCGCGGATCACGGTCCAACCGGGCACGTCCCCGGTGACGGAAGGCGCGGCGGCGGAGTTCACGGTGACGGCGGATGTGGCGCCGTCCTCGATGTTGACGGTCCAGCTGGAAGTTGCGGACGCTTCAGGCAGCGATTTCGTGGATGCCGGCAATGAGGGCGGGAAGACTGTAACCATTCCGGCCGATGCGTCATCGGTCACCTACCAGGTCGCCACCAGGGCCGACAGCACGGACGAGCCGGACGGCCCGGTGACGATGACGATCGGAACCGGCACGGGCTACGAGGTGGGCTCGTCGTCCACAGCTACGGTGACGGTGACAGACGACGACCCAACCACGGTCGAGCTCACGGGTTCGGACCTCTCCATGTTCGAGGGCGACGCCTCGAACACGGCGGTGCTGACGGTGACGCTGGGCCGGCAACTGGTTGCGGGCGAGGTCGTGGTGGCGCCACTCGTTCTGGCGAGCGCCACCGGGGCGCGGCTGCCGGGGAGCACGGACGGCGGCGGCGACCCGGACAACGACTTCACGGTGTCGGCATCGGGCACGGGCGTGGCGCTCACCGAGGCGAACACGGCCAATCCGGTGCTCACCTTCACCGGCCACGACACGAACACGGTGCAAACGGCGACGGTGACGCTGACGCCGGTGGCGAACCGCGACGACGGCGACTCGGCGGACGAGACCGTGACCGCACGGCTGGCAAGCAACAGCGTGCTCGGTGCGAGCGGGTCGGGCACCACCGTGGGCGGCG
Source organism: Nitrospira sp. SB0677_bin_15 (assembly GCA_009842645.1). Taxonomy (GTDB): domain Bacteria; phylum Nitrospirota; class Nitrospiria; order Nitrospirales; family UBA8639; genus Bin75. Next base: position 15,177 of record VYFB01000012.1, read on the forward strand.
GGGCAGCGCGGCACGCGACGAACTTTCAGGTGAGCGTGGCCATGCTTGACAACGAGGGCGGCGGCGTCACCTTCGCGGTGAGTGAGGTGCGGCTGCTGGAGACCGGCAGCGCAATCTACACGGTGTCGCTGGACGCGCAGCCGACCTCGAACGTGACCATGGCGATCACGAGGGAGGGGACGAACAGCGGCGCGGCGACGGTGAGCCCGTCGTCGCACACCTTCACCAGCGGGACGAACGGCACCTGGGACGATCCGGTGACCATCACCGTGACCGGCTCGGACCAGTCGGGCACCAACGCCAACCGCGAGCTGACGCTCAGCCACGCGTTCGCCTCGACGGACAGCCGCTACGGCGGCATGAACCGCACGGTGGCAGTGAAGGTGGACGACGCGCCCGAGGTCGAGGCGTGGGAGGGCTGGAAGTGGAACCACGGCGCGCTCGATCCCAACCGGAAGATGGAGCGCCCGCGGACCGTCACCTCGACGCCGGGCCTGTCGCTGGGGCAGGACATCGTTGCCGGCCCGCTGGACTACGTGATCCGGCTGTCGAACCGCCCGGAGACGGGGGGCACGGTGACGGTGACGGCGACGGTGGGGGATTCGAACCTGGCGGGGATTTCGCTGACCCGTGACGGGGCGCCGCAGAACTCGCTGACGCTGACCTTCTCGGACCGCGACCCCTCCCCGCACTGCGACAACTCGCACCACGACGGGGGCGGCGAGGACCATGACAACACGCCGGAGACGTCGTGGCAGTGCTGGCGCAAGGTCTGGGTGCACGACCTCGCGGCCGGCAAGACCGGGGTGCGCGGCTGCACCGACATCACCCATACGGCGACGGGCGGCGGGGTGCGCGGCATGACCGGTCCGTACAGCTGGTCCGCCGGCACCATCCGCGCCCATATGATGAGCCAGAGCCGCCAGGGCCCGAACGGACAGGAGTTCCGCTGCCCCATGATCACCGGCAAGTCGTCGAGTCCGGGCATGGGCTCGCAGAACTCGGCGCTCCAGGTCGCCGGACCGCCGACGGACCCGGTGGCGAACCTCCAGCTCGCGGCGCTCGACGCGTCGAGCGCGAAGGCGACCTGGGACGCGGTGGCGGGGGCCACGGGCTACCGGGTGGAATGGGAGGCGACGGACGGGCTCAACGTCGTCGCCGGCGTCCAGGACGGGGTGACGGAGACCGCGTT
>VYFB01000096.1 GCA_009842645.1 Nitrospira sp. SB0677_bin_15
AGGTGAGGGTTGAGCGAGGACACAACGCAGCCATGCGCCCGATAGTGCAATAAACATGTCCTCGACGTTCTTAATCGGGGATCAGAGGTTCCCTATGAGTGACCAGACCAAACAGGCATTAGAATTCATCGGGAAGCAAATCCGCGAACTCAAAATCATTCAGCCGCACCTGCTGGAGGCCGTGAACGCGATCCTGGCAAAAGAACAATTCTACAAATGGAAAAAACAGGTGGTCGCGCTGGTGGGAGAACAACTCGGCGACGGCTACCGGAAACGATTGTCCAAGGATTGGTTGGAAACGGCCTTTGCCGGAGCGGATATGTACGATGAATTGAGTGACGACATCGAAATGTGCCTCCGCCACCTCTACCAACTCTCTCAAGAAATTGAAACCAAGGGGCTGCAAGGCCAGGACAAAACCCCGTCAACCTGATACCGATGCCCGTTCTGCCTCGCCCGCGAAAACGCCTCGGGCAACATTTTCTCATCGACCTCAACATCGTCCGCAAGATACTGAAGATCGCGGCGTTGAATCCGGAAGACGTGGTCTTCGAAATCGGCCCCGGACGGGGCGCTCTCACGCACGCGTTGTGCGAACGCGTCGCCAGGGTGATTGCCGTAGAATTCGACCGGAACCTGGTCGAGTACTTGGCGCACACTTGCGCGCCATACGACAATTTGGAGTTGCATCACGGCGACGCCCTGGAATTTCCCTGTGAGACCCTGCCCGCGGGCACGGTCGTCATTGCCAATTTACCCTACTACGTATCAACGCCTCTGGTATTCCGGTTGTTGGAGGACCGCGACCGGATCGACAGAATGGTCCTCATGCTGCAACGCGAAGTGGCCGAACGCATGACCGCGTCACCCGGCTCACGGGATTATGGTCTCTTGTCCGTCGTCACCCAATATTTGACGAAACCCCGCAAGGCATTCGTCGTGCCGGCCAGTTGTTTTCGCCCGGTCCCGCAAGTGGACTCGGCGGTGGTGTGTCTGACGGGCCGGGCCGTTTGGAACCCCGCTGATGCCAGGTTTGACGACGTGTTCATGAAGGTCGTCCGGGGTGCGTTTGCACATCGGCGCAAAACCCTCATCAACTCCTGCCGCGAAGAAGGCTGGGAAGAACCCGTGCTCCGACGGGCCTTGGAAGAAACCAATGTCGATCCGCGCCGTCGCGCGGAAACGCTCACGGTCAAGGAATTTATCGCCCTGGCCCAATCGATCCGTCAGGCTTCTTCAAAACCCTCTCCCCGTGAACCTTCTGTCCTTCTGTCATCCCCGACCTGATCGGGGATTCAGTGTCTTTGCCGTGTTTTCCAAAATTTCTCTCACCCTCACCTTAATCCTCTCCCATCAAGGGAGAGGAAATTGCATCCACTCCCTCTCCCATTTCCTGCATTAAGCGGGAAATAGGGAGAGGGCGGGGGTGAGAGGACGAGGGTTTCTTACGACGCGCGTTGCCGCACCGACGGGCGGGACCGCAACAGTTCTTCCAGGGTCAGCAGGGCATCCCGGCCTGAGTTGGCTTCCAGGCCTTTGGACAGGCTCTGGTCCGCGTACGTATGGCCGTGCTCCTGCGTGGCGCTTTGACTCAAACTGCCGGACCATGGCCGCGGGTCGCGGCTCCCGTGTTTCCGGTTCCAAGCCGCGAGACACGCCTTCGCAATCAGTTTGTTCAGCGGCGCGGGGTTGTACAGCATCTTCTTGATGTTCCACGGCGTGAGGCTGAGGGGGTTGTAGCCCGCCGACAGATAGCCGTCGGACAACAGCCGTTGTTCCAGGTCCGTATTCGGCTGAACGCCAAGAAAAAACATCAGCGGGAACACCCGGTCTTCCCCAAGAATCGACGCCACCACCTTATACGACTCGATACTTTGCAACAACGTTTCTTCGGTTTCCTCCGGCGAGTTGAGCGAATAATTCAGGATCACGCGGCCCGCGAATCCCGCCTCCTGTAAATACCGGCAACCGTCATACAGGTGTTCCAGCTTGAAGCCCATGTGCAAACTGTTCAACACCTTCTGTGACCCCGCAGTAATCGCCACTTCCAGGTCGCCCACGCCGGACCGGACCATCAGCTTCGCCAAGTCCGCGGAAATCAGCGACGTGCGCACGTATCCTGACCATTCAATCGCCAAGCCCTCACGAATAATCCGTTCCAGGATCTCCGTACATTGCGGATACGCATCCTTCCCCGTAATGAACTGCGCATCCGTAAACCAGAACCGCCGTGCGCCCCACTGGTGATAATACTGTGCAAGATCATGCACCACGTTCTCAGGCGGCCGGTACCGCACGCGCTTGCCCTCGATGTACGGATACAAACAAAACGCGCAGTCATACGGGCAGCCCCGTTTCGTCTGTACCCCGACACATTCCCCCACGTATTCGCGGTACTGCGGAAAAATCGACGTCAGGTACGGCAAGTCCACCGTCAATGAATCCAGCAAAGCGGGCGTGTGCTTCTCGCCCTTGGTCACGCGCCCATGCTCCCGGACGATGAACCGTTCATCCGTCAGCGGCTCGCCGTTCAACACCTTGAGGATCGCGTCCTCGCCCTCGCCCAAAATACCCAGCGTGTGATCGGGGAGCCGTTCGATCAACTGGTCCGCGAACGCGGTAAACGCCCCGCCGCCGATCATCAACCGCACGTCCGGAAACTCCTTGTGTACGAGCCACGGGTACGAGAGGTTCCGGCGGATGTCCTGATAATAGCGATACAGGTTGCGCAGGCCCCGGACCGACGCCACCACGCGCTTCAGGGGATTGCTCGCATAATAGAAATTGAACGCTTGCTCCAGCGACGCGTCGCCTTCATGCGGCGAAAAAATCTGGATGTCGCGCCACGAAAAACACACGAGGTCCGGCCTGAACGATTGCACGGTCTCCCGCAACGCGCGTGAGCGGTCGTCCGGCGGAAACAGCGACAGATCCAGAATCTGCTGGCGGACCTCCGGCCGTCGCCGGTGAATGAAATCGGCCAGGTACGTAATGCCGGTGGGATACACCTTCTTGCACGGCAGGAACACGTAGAGAACGGAATCCATCACGTGGCATCCTTGTCTGTGTTCACGGATTCGTTCATGACTTGGGCTTGTTTCTTCACTTCCTTTGTAAGACAACTCCCTTACTCCCCCTTATCAGGGGGACGACAGCATCCTGTCCCCCCTCCCTTTCTTTTTCCCCCTGATAAGGGGGGCCAGGGGGGTTGGGTTCACAGGCTTCACGGCCACGTGAATGGCCACGATCCCGCCGCTCAGGTTGTGGTACTCCACCAGGCCGAAGCCGGCTTCCCGCAGCATCGCGGCCAACGCCTCCTGATCCGGAAACGTGCGGATGGATTCAGGCAAATAGCGATACACGTCCGTATGATCCTTGGCCACCCAGGTGCCGATCGCGGGCAGGAGATGAAACGAATACCAGTCATACACGCGCCGGAGCCACGCCGATACCGGCCGGGAAAACTCGAGACAGACGAACCGGCCTCCCGGTTTCAGTACGCGGTAAATCTCCCGAAAGGCCCGCGGCCGGTCGCCCACGTTCCGAATACAGAACCCCGCGGTGACCGCGTCGAACGTGTCGTCGCGGAACGTGATCCATTCCGCGTTCCCGCGGAAACACGCGATGCGGGAGGCCAGGCTGCGCCGAGCGATCTTCGCTGTGCCTACGCGTAGCATGGCGAAGTTCAAATCCATCGCCACCACCCGACCGTGTTCGCCCATGCGGCGGTCCAGCAAAAGGGCCAGGTCTCCGGTGCCCGCGCCCAGATCCAGGGCGCGCCCGTGCGTGAGCATGGGAATCAATCCGGCGGCCAACGCCTTCCAGCGGTGATGGAGCCCGAAACTGAGCAAGGAATTATTGAGATCGTACCGGGCGGCGATCGCCGTAAACATGTGCTGAACGGCCTGTTCCCGCGACTGGCCCGACCACTGTGACACGGCTTTACCCGTGGAATCACTGGCAGCGTGTTCAATAGACGGCATCATGTAGGCAGTTAAAACCGGCCCGTAAAATTTGTCAAGGTAAGCCCTTTCTCTTTTCGTCATCCTTGCGTTTCCTTCGACTTCGCCTCTACGGGGCTACGCTCAGGATGAACGGGAGAGGGCGTTGGTTCTGAGCCCGTCCTCCTCCCGTTCGCCCTGAGCGTAAGGCGCCCCGCGCCTGAAGTCGAAGGGTCAGGGCACGCGGGAGGGTCAAACCGATGACAAATACGTAAAAGAGTACTAGAATACATGAAAGTTTGAAAACGCAATTGACAAAATCACTCTCCGTTGAGGCCATCCATGAAAAAAGAGCAAGCATGTTTAATTGTTACAATACCGTGTTTCCTGATCTTCCCGTTGGCCATCCTGTTGGGCGCGGGGGAAACTGCCGCGCAGCCTGTCCTGAGCGTAGGGCGCAACGCGCCTGAAGTCGAAGGGAGTGACGCCGATACGCCGCAAAATTCCAGCTTCTCCGACATCCATCAATTGGAAGAAGTCGTGGTCACGGCCACCCGGCGGACCGAAACGATCATGGACGTGCCCTTCTCCGTCAACGTGCAGGAAGAAAGCGACATCCGGCGCCTGAACACCTTCAACCTCGAAACCCTCTCCCGGAACATCGCCGGCCTGAACATCCAGAACCTGGGACCCGGCCAGAGCGTCGTGAACATCCGCGGGATTTCATCCGGCCAGATCGTGCGCGACCAGCCCGGCGTCAAGGAACAGGTGGGCGTCTACCTGGACGACGTGCCGATTGCGATCTCACTGTTCACCCCGGACCTGGACCTGTATGACGTCCGGCGCGTGGAAACCCTGCGGGGCCCGCAAGGCACGCTGTTCGGCTCCGGGTCCATCGGCGGCACCGTGCGGTACGTCACCAACAAGCCGCAAATCGGCGTCAAGGACGTCAGAACGCAATTTGACCTCAACACCATCGACAGCGGCTCGTCAGGCGGGCACGTCAAAGCGGCCTTCAACGCGCCCCTGGGCGACAACGCGGCCGTGCGCGTGGTGGGCTACGGCACCCGGTACGGCGGGTTCATCGACGCCCTGCAAGTCACGGGCGAAAAGGACGACAACGTCAACGACGGCGGTCGCTTCGGCGGTCGCGTGTCCGTGTTGTGGCAACCCGCCGCGAACGTCACCATCGCCCCCAGGCTGGTGTATCAGTCGATCGACGTGGACGGGTTCAACCGCGACGAGATCTTCAACCTGTTCGCCAACCCGTATTCCACCACGCGGCCCCGCGTGCAGCTTGGGAAGCGCCAACAATTCCTGCTGCGGGACGAGGCCTTCGAAGACGAAACGATGCTGCTTGACAATACCATCAAATGGAACCCGAACGACCGCATCGAGGCGACCTACGTCGCCAGCTACACCAAGCGCGACCTGCTGGTGAGCCGGGACGCCAGCGCACTGGCAGGCAGTGTGGCGGTCGATATCGGATTTCCGCCGGAAGGCGTGCTCATCCCGTCCAACCTGCGGGACACCACCGAGTTGGAGCAGATGACCCATGAGGTGCGGGTCGCTTCCACCGACGACAGTCCGTTCCAATGGCAGGCGGGCGTCTTTTACTCCAACATCAAACGCGACTATGCCCAGCGTTTGCCCACGCCGGGGTGGGACCGGACCCATACAAATGCCGGAAGCCCGCTCGGGGCGTTGGAGGATTCCAGTAATGGCTTCAACACCATGGATTCGCCGTACGTATCGGATTTGACCTACGACCTCAGCCAGATTGCCGTCTTCGGCGAAGCCACCTATACACTCTTCGACCGCCTGGACCTGACCGCGGGATTGCGCTGGTACGACTGGGAAGAAGACAAGACCTTCAAATCGGGCGGAGCCTTCTCCAACACAGCGGCCCAAAACCAGAACGTCACCGTCTCTTCCAACGGTTTCACGCCCCGGTTCATGGTCAAATACGACGTGACCGACCGCGTAGCCGTCAACGCCCAGGCGTCACGCGGGTTCCGGCTTGGCGGCGTGAACGATCCGTTGAATGCGCCGCTGTGCGGGGCTGACTATGACACCTACCGTGGATACCAGCGGTTCAAGGACGAGACTCTGTGGAACTACGAAGTCGGCCTCAAATCCTCATACGACAAGGTGACGCTGAATGCCTCGCTGTTCTACGCCGACATCGACAACCTGGGCGTGAACGTGGATGCCGGTGAATGTTCATCGCGGGTGACCGTCAGCGTGCCCGAAGCGCATTCCATGGGCGGGGAACTGGAGTTCGCCGTACATCCCACGGATGCGTTGCTGGTGACGTTTGCCGGCAGCTACGTGGAGGCAGAATTCGATTCCACGGTCCCCAACGTGCCCGGCATCAAGGACGGCAACCGCATCCCGTCAGTACCCAACTGGCAACTTTCCGCGGTGGCGACGTACACGTTCCCGGGCCTGTTCCAGTCCAAGGAAAGTTACGTCACCGCATCCTGGCAATACGTCGGCAATCAGTTCACCCAACCCGGCGATCAGGAAAGCACGAGTTACCCGTCCAGACTTATCACTGGTCTGACGGGAGCGGACATGGCTTCGGACAATTTCCGGGATCAGATGGAACTGGACGCGTACCACCTGCTCAACCTGAACACGGGCCTGCTGTACGACACGTGGGAAGTCATGCTCTACATCAAGAACGTCTCGGACGAAAACCCGCAACTCTCCTTCGACCGGGAACGCAACGGTGCAGCCCGGATGGCCTATCGTGTGGGCCAACCCCGCACCTTCGGCATCCTCACCCGCTTCTACTTTTAAGGCAGCGGTGTTTGTGCCTCACTCCCGACTCCCCTCCCATCGGAAAAGGGCCGGAGTGAGGGGGAGGCATCCTTGCCTTCTCTTTCTGTCATTCTTGCGCACGCGAGAATCCAGTGTCGTTTATCTTCCCGGACGAAGAACAAAGCAAAGACTCTGGATTCCCGATTACTAACGTCGGGAATGACAGAAGAGGGCTATTTTCGTATCAATGAAAAATGAACTGTTCAACAAGTTGTTGGCCAGCTTGCAGGAGATGGACGACATTTTCCAAGGTAAAAAAGCCACTGCCAGAGTTACGAAGTTTCCAGAGCCGGAAGTCAAGTTGATCCGTAAAAAAATTGGCCTCAGCCAGAACCGTTTTGCCATGCTGATCGGTGTCAGCAAACGGACACTGGAAAACTGGGAGCAAGGAGTGGGGCTAAGTCTATCGCGCTTTCTTTTCTTGATGGTCTTTCCAGGCCGTCGCCTGAACCACAAGAGATGAAAACGGTATGTTTGAGAGCCATTTTCGTATCAGGGACCTCCTTCTGTCATCCCCGACATCTTTAATCGGGGATCCAGAGTCTTCCGTCTTTTCCTTGCGTCCGTCCGTTTCACCAAAAGCAAAACTGGATTCCCGATTAGATCCCCGATTGCAAACGTCGGAGACAGGCGTCGGGAATGACCTATTCGTAGTAATGTTGGTTATTTTCGTATCAATAACAGGAGGCAGCCGGGTGAGGCTTTTCTTGTCCATGTTGCAACCAGTCATCATTGACGCTGTCGGTCGACGGGCTTTCTATTGTGAGGTTGCAGGGATGAAAAAGATTGGCTACCGTTTATAGTCTCCTTCACCGAAAATAAAAAGGAGGCCGCATCATGAAAGCGATAAAGCTAAAAATCGTTTTCTTGTGTCTGATGGTAATGGAGTGCCTTCCGGCAGCAGGGTATGCCAATACATTGCAAAAGGCGATTGACGAGGCATTGATCGTTCCCTTGGCTACTCTTGAAGCTGAAGCTGATTTCGAGATTGCCCTTGCTTCACCAGAATATAAAGCCGCTAAGGAAAAAGCGACGGTTGCATGGAATAAATATGATGCCATTTTGAGTGACGATGCCCGCTCTTTTTCAAGGGACACGGCCATACGGAGTGAATATAATGCCGAGAAGAAGGCCGCATTTCATAAATACAGGGCCGCCATGGAAAAACAAATGGCCCTGGGAATGGCTCTGAGTAAAGAAAGATCAGCCGCCAGCGACGCCGCTATCGCTGACGCCAAGAGCAAAGCACTTCAAAGCAAGCATCGGGCCAGGCATTGCCGTGCCACCTTGAAGCCGGTTGACGATCACCTGGAAATTGTCGAGATTGTCAACTGCGTACAAACCATGGAAGCCATCACGGATATGTGCAACACCGTAACAGAACAATTCCGAGTAAATAAGCGATTACAGGCTGGTATCCCTAAGAATTGGACATCCTCAAAGAATACGTCACGCAATGCGTCACGAAGAACGTCACCGGCTTTTCCGCCTTGATGGTCTACGAAGTGAGGCGAGAGGGCAAAGACCAGTACGCCGGAGTTATTGAAAAATGCCGCCAGGAAGAAACCAATACCTTGGGCGTTTTGGGGTATCAATTTATATGGCCGTGTTTCAAGGGCTATATGGACATGATTGATGAACCACTGGAACCTACCCCAACAGAAATTTCTCCTGAACCGATGGAGGATTCCGAAACTCTTCCAAAGGTGAAAGCCTGAACGGGGAAATAAGTCAATTTGCACGCACTATAATTTCAGCCATGGCAATTCTGCTTTAAATTTTTCAAATATTTCTTCATATTTTCCGATCGGAATCTCAGAGAGATCTGCAAACCTGTGTTGCAGATCTTCATTACGTCTCAGAATAACGAAAAGCACGCGTCGAAATTTCTTTTTTTCTTTCTCGTTTAAGCAGGCATTTTCTTCTTGAGCTGCAAGTTTTAGATCTTCGAATACATTTTTTGTAATCTCTATTTTTGTTTTATTGGGTGTAGATCCATATTCCGGTCTATATCCAGGTAATTCTCTTGGATTTTGAATACCTGCATGCCATTCTAATATACGTTGCTGTAAATATTTTTTCTGATTCCGTCTTTTTTGGTACGCCAACATTCATTTACCAATAACACCGATAGCCCCAATGATAACAATGGCATGAGAAATGACCTCAAGATCAAAAAGGCTCATGGCTATTTCGAGAACATTGTTTTCCATCACTCTTTCCAAATTTGGCATGCAACAGAATTATATAGAACGAATGAAATCTTGAAAGTGACATTATATAACTATTAGACACGAGCAAAATCCTCTGCTATCCACCCATCACACTCTTAGCCAATTCGATTATCGTACTCACGATCTTATAAACGTCTTTAATTTTTTCAGCCCAAGCTTTAATTTCATCGATTGGTAATTGTTCCAAGTATCTAAGGATCTTCTCACGCAAATCATCCTTGCTGGCGTCATGAGGTAAATTTGTCGAGATTTCAGCCCAATGATCATCCAAGGCTCGTATGGTTTCCCGTTTGACAACGTTCCTCATCCATATATAGTGAAGAATCCACGCGGATGACGATGACGCAGCCTTCTCTTTGGCAGCAGCCGTCGAAGGAAATTCGTCTCCCCGTATATATCCACCGTTCAACCCCAGTACACCACACGTGTCCTTCAACCATAAAAAGCACTTTCCCGAGTTTTCGTCACATTTTACATATCCCAATTCTTCATCATGCTCTCCCGCATGTTGAATGAGATGGTTTCCTTTCCAAGTAATAGCACTCATCGTCAGTCCTCCTTTGTCGATCCGAAAATCAAGTTGCTTTTATCTTGAACAAAAACTGTTCTCCCATGCTTCCAGCCTGGTACCATGGTTCACCACAGTGTTTGTTCTATTGACTATTGAGAACAGATCCGAGTTGTCAGAAATTTTCCAGATATTGTAGATAGTGTACGTGATTACGTCATCTCCTCATTGTGGGCATCCCACACATAAGACGTTCGGCGATGGCATCACTGTGATGAAGCAATGCCTGTTATTCACCTTGTTCCTCTCATGCTGTCTGGCAACGGCCCTTTCCGCTGCGGAGCTTGAGACTATCGAGAACGCCACGCTGATCGAGGCCGGATTGAACGACGGCGACAGTTTCAAGGTTCGGGCTAACGGCAAGACATTGCACCTGCGACTCTACTACGTGGATTGTCCGGAGACGACCGCGGGCACGGATGCCGAATTGGAACGAATCCGCGAACAACAATATCATTTCGGCCTCGCAGACCCCGAAGCAGTCGTGCGCTTCGGTAAACAGGCCACCGATTACGTCAAACGGGTCCTCTCACGGCCTTTCACCGTTCATACCGGTTACGCTTTTGCACCGGGACGTTCCGCCACGGGCCGCTACTACGCCTTTATCGAAACCCACGACGGGCGTGACCTCGGACACGTCCTCGTTGAGCAAGGCCTGGCCAGAATACACGGCAAAACCCGTCCGGACCCTCACGACACACCCAGCGAGACCGTACTCGAAGAACTCCAGGACATGCGCTCGATAGCCATGCTGAACCATGCCGGAATATGGGGAGAAACCGACCCGCGCCTCCTTGCCGACATGCACAAACTCCAGCGAGAAAAAGACCAGGAACGGAAGAGCTTGAGGAAGAAGTTGAACTCAAAACGAACTTCCTGCGACGAGCCCATCGACCTGAACACCGCCTCGACCGATCATCTCCAACAACTCCCCCGCATTGGCAAAGTCAGAGCAGCCACAATCGTCGCCGGCAGGCCCTATCAATCCGTTGACGACCTGTCGAAGATTCCGGGCATCGGGGAGAAAACCTTGGCGAAGATCAGGCCGTGCCTGACGGTCAGGAATTGACTTTTCCCTCACCCCAGCCCTCTCCCATAGGGAGAGGGTGACAACCTTCTCTACCGTCATTCCCGACCCTATAGACTGGATCTCCGATTCAGGAACCTCTGATTTAATGCACTATCGGGTGCAGGGCGGCGTTGTGTCCTCGCTCAACCCTCACTTATCTCTCTGATAAGCCTCGGGTTTCGCTCCGGGACGCCTTGCCCTGCATCCCGCTATCACAATAAACCTGTCCTTGACGCCTGTCCCCGACGTTTTTAATCGGGGATCTAATCGAGGATCAGAGGTTCCTGAAGATTATGATGTCTAGCATAATGGCAGTGCGGGTTGTCGTGTGGATAAATACTAATTGCTTTTGTATTTATTTTCAAGTACAGTAGTATTCCATTTGAAATTATTTTGAAAGTCACCCCCATGATAAGCCCCAAGCAAAGACAAATATATGATTTCATCGTCTCGTACTCACAGGAGCATGGCGTCGCTCCCTCTTTGGAGGAAATCGCCGACCACTTTGACTTCCTACAGTACCCATCATCCGCGCATTACCACGTGAAGAAGCTTCAGGCCGGGGGTTATCTTGAACGTGAATCAAACCATCCACGTTCGATTGGTATTTTTGCGGATAGAGTGGTAAGAAGTCCAGTCTTCAAGAAGACCGGATTGGATGCTGTTCGTGTTCCCGTACTCGGCGTAGCGAATGCTGGTCCTGCGACGTTGTTTGCGGAAGAAAATGTGGCCGGTTATCTCAAAGTGTCGCGTAGTGTACTCAATCGTAGAGACGGTGTTTTCGCGTTGCGCGTCAAGGGTACCTCAATGAACCGAGCAAAGATAGGAGGGAAGAACCTTGAGGAAGGTGACTTTGTATTAATTGATTCCACATATCGAATGCCAAGAAACGGAGATTACGTACTTTCTGTCATTGACGACTGTGCGAATCTAAAGAAGTTCCAAAGAGACCCAAAGACAGGAGACATTATGCTTGTTTCTGAATCGAAGAACCCAAAGCACAAACCGATCTACATTTCGAGTGAGGATGATTTTATGGTCAATGGTAAAATTATTGGTGTGGTTAAGAGATAGGCTATGCCTCCATTAGTTTCTAACGTACAACCAAAAGGGTATCGCATATCAAAGGAGCGTAAGGCTACAGGAGCCCATTACACTCCGGTGGAGATGGCTGACTTTCTTGCTCGCGAAATTGTGGACGGGCTAGAGAAGACCAGATTTCCTAAGAAACAAAGACTGAACATACTTGATCCTGCAATCGGTGACGGCGTGCTTTTGGAATCTTTGATCAAAGAGCTCCAAGGCAGGAAGTTTGCGAGTGTGGAGACTACTGGATTTGACATAGACGAACATGCACTTGATGTTGCATGGAACAAGCTCGGGACCAAAGCGATATTAAAGCATGAGGACTTTTTGAATCACGTCTTAGAGAATTATTTGACCGTCAGTTCACTCTTTTCGGAAGATAAAACACAGAAACTGTACCACCTCGTAATTACCAATCCGCCATATATCAGAACGCAGGTACTTGGATCTTCTAAATCGAGGCGTCTATCAGATGCTTTTGGTCTAAGTGGTCGAGTTGATATCTATCATGCTTTCTTTCAAGCAATTTCCGCAGTAATGGCTCCGGGAGGAATCGCAGGGCTGATTGTATCGAATCGCTTCATGACAACACAGGCGGGATCAACTGCCCGCTCCATTATTAAAAAAGAATTTGATATTTTGCATGTTTGGGATCTGGGTGACACGAAATTATTTGAGGCTGCCGTATTACCAGCCCTGCTACTTTTACAAAAAAAGAGCGAACGGAACGATGCTCCAAGTTCCAAAATGACAACAATCTACTCCGTAAACAGCGCGTATGTTCAATCCGATCCTGTAGAAAATATTTTTTCTGTATTGAATAATAATGGCGTAATCACAACAAACAGTGGATCATATCTGATCCAAAACGGCCAGCTAAATTCGGGGGCAACCTCTTGGGATATCTGGCGTTTATCAAATAAATCCACGGATAACTGGCTGAAAAAAGTTTCTGAACAGACTCACTGTTTGTTCAGTCATCTTGGTAAAATTAGGGTTGGTATTAAGACAACAGCCGACAAAGTTTTTATTCGTGACGACTGGGAGTCATTTGGCGACGAAAAACCGGAACTGTTACGGCCACTCATCACACATCACGTTGCAGATCACTTCAAAGCGCAAAGCTTTGACAAGCAAGTTTTGTATACCCACGAATCAGTTAATGGGAAGAAAAAGGCAATCAAAATTGCGAACTATCCAAAGTCTTCAAAATATTTAGAGCAGCACCGCAATGTACTTGAAAGCCGAACGTATGTTCGAGACGCCGGAAGGAAGTGGTATGAGATATGGGTTCCTCAAGATCCTGACGAGTGGAAGCAATCAAAAATCGTATTTCGCGATATTTCCAAAAAGCCCTTCTTTTGGCTTGACGAAAGTGGCGCCGTTGTCAACGGTGATTGTTATTGGATCAGTTGCAAGAAAATGAATCGAGATCTCATCTATCTTGCTCTTGCTGTTGCAAATTCCAAATTCATTACACTCTTCTACGACCGGAAATTTAATAACAAGCTATATGCGGAGCGAAGAAGATTCATCACGCAATACGTGAAAGATTTTCCCATACCAAATCCGCAAAATCCTCATTCAAAAGCAATCGTTGCCTTGGTTGGTCGTCTCATAGAAACGGAAAACCAAATTACTCGTGTACGCACACAAGAGAAAATAGACACTCTCGTATGGCATGCTTTCGATTTACCGATCGAAAAAATCTCGTGGTAATGGAATTTGAATCTTTTTATTCTGAACTTTGCCTTGAAACTGCCTAAAGTGTTTGAAGAAATTCTCACCTGTGACTAAAAACAGGCGGTTGAGCGTAACGTAACTCTTAGAACTTTCCGCCCCAAAGAGGGCATAGCGTACATCTCTGTGCATGAGAGCAATTTTGTGCAATTTGGGAAAATTAAGAATCTCTTTACTATCCGGTTTTACCAATCCCAGATCGATAGTGGGTGACGTCTGAAGTTTTACCTCAAGAAGTTGGTTCCGTACATCGGGAAACTGTCCGTTGTCATGGTGGTCGTCATAACCCAGTGCTTTACTTACCATACTGTGCAGCAAGTCCCCACGGCTTCTTTCACGAGTGATACCGCTATCCTGGAATGACGCTCCGACCAACGGGTAAAGTCGGTCAAAAATTTCCTTTATCGACAGCAGAGAATTATCAGTAGGGAAATTGTCCGGCGTTGTGATAACTCTCTCAGAATTGTTTTCAAGAATTTTCTCTACTGGTTTTGTATCACCCATACTCAAAAGCGCACTACCACCAGAAGACGGCATCTGCGCTTGATATTTGTGAGTCAGTGTTCCCGTTGTGTCTAGCGTAGCCAACTCAACTCCTTCAATCACACGAATCTTCTCCACTTCATCAGCCTCCGACAATTTTACTAAGACATATCGTCGTTCGGGTGCTATTTCTTCATTCCATATTTGAAGATTATTTGATTTCTGAACATACACATCACACATTTGAGATGGGAACCTTGGCTGTGTTTTCCGGAAACTTGAAGGGACAGGGTATCCAAGCGTTTCAACCACTTTTGTCTTAATGACTTTTGCGCGTGTCCTCAGTGCTAGACCGCTCAAATTAAGACCTTGTAATGATTTATTCAAAAGCTTCTCAAGCTCTTTAGTAGGAATTAAGAGAGATGAGTTCTTACCAACAAGCTCATCATAGATTGTGAGACCACTTATCTTAATTTGTTCCTGATAATTCATAGCTGCCATAGCTATTTGATAAAAAACAAAAGTTCCTTTTTGTAGATCTTTGCAAATTCTTTCAATGCGCCAATGTCAATCCGTCGCTGTCCGGCCTCAACTTTTGAGACGTGTGACTGGGTTTTGCCGAGTAGCTTGGCGACCTCAACCTGCCCCAAGCCCGCCTCAAGTCGAGCTTTCTTGAGCTGCTCGACAATATATTTGTGGTCTTTTGAGAAAATAGTCTTTGCCATGAATTTCTATCCTAATATTCCATTGTGTTATATTCCAAAATGTCATAAAATCGAATTGCCAGACGCGCTAAGAGCATGAGCAGAGTCACCACGTGCTCTCCGCGTAAGACCAGGGGGCACCATCACTACGCACGCGGCGTGGTCGGTGTTTGTCGATCTTTGCTTCGAAATCGAGTCGGGCAAAGGCTAATTTTTCTCCACAAAACGAACCTCCTGCGACAAACCCCTCGCCCTGAACGTCGCCTCGACTGAGCAACTCCAACAACTCCCTGGCATTGGCAAGGTCAATGCGGCCACAATCGTCGCCGGCAGTCCCTATCAATCCGTTGACAACCTGTTGAAGATTCCGGGCATCGGGGAGAAAACCTTGGCGAAGATCAGGCCGTGCCTGACGGTCAGGAACTGACTTTCACGATTATTTCCCATTTTTCGCGACAGGGGCTATCATTGGGACAGAAGGAGGTACGGCTATGGAACCGAAAGTCGTCCTGATCACCGGTGGCGCGCGCGGTATCGGAAAAGGAATTGCCCTCGAACTGGCAACACGGGGGTGGTCCGTTGCTATTTGCTATCGAACCAGCGAACAGGATGCCACTGTGACCACTCAGGCTATCGTCGAGCAAGGCGGTCAAGGGTTCGCCGTTCGTTGCGACGTGTCCGATCCCGCGGCCTGCCTGGACTTGGTTCGGCAGGTTGAAGGTCGCTGGGGAAAGATCGACGTCCTGGTGAACGGGGCAGGACCGTATCATCGGGTCAACCTGTTTGACGAAACACCGGAAGGCTGGTCGGACATGTTTACCAATAACCTGCACCCGATTTTTTATTTGGCCCAGGCGGTTGCGCCCGGCATGAAAGCGCGACGGTACGGCCGCATCATCTCGTTCGGCATGGCCAACGCGGACAAGATGGAAGCTCAGCCTATGGTCACGGCGCATTATATCGCCAAGGCGGGCATTCTGATCCTGACCCGGACCCTGGCGAAACTGTTGGCCCCGCACGGAATTACGGTCAATGCGATTTTACCGGGTTTTATTGATTCGGGAAGCGCCCCGCTTGGAGAACTCGATGGGATGGCGAAAAAAATTCCCGCTGGGTCCATCGGCGAAGTGAACGACGTGGTCTCAGTGGTGACGTATCTGTTATCCGATGAGGCCCAGTACGTGACGGGCGCGAACATTCACGTCAGCGGCGGCTGGGGCCTGTAACACGAGTCACGCTGTGCCCCGTCCATGGCGTGAGGGTTGAGCGAGGACACAACGCAGCCCTGCGCCCGATAGTGCAGTAAACCT
>VYFB01000033.1 GCA_009842645.1 Nitrospira sp. SB0677_bin_15
TTCGCTCCGGGACGCCTTGCCCTGCATCCCGCTATCACAATAAATCAGAGGTTCCGTTATATTGAATTTAGGAATAGGGTAAGAGCCGGGCCAGTGAGGCTTGATCCGGTTTGGCGACCACCACCGTATCGCCCAGACGACTTTTCCGTTTGGCGTTTTTCGTGGTCAGGATGTGTCGCAATCCCGCCTTCCGCCTCAGAAATTTTCCGCTCCCCGTACGCTTAAACCGTTTCGCTGCTCCCGAATGACTCTTTAACTTCATGCGTGCCATGTCCCCATCCCCTTAATTCTTGGGCGACACAATCATATACAGATTGCGCCCTTCCATCCTCGGCTCCATTTCGATTGTTGCCACGTCCTTGAGTTCTTCTCGAACCTTTTCCATGGCCTGCCGGCCTAGATTTTGGTTCGCCATTTCCCGGCCTCGAAACATGACCGTCACTTTGGTTTTGATCCCCTCTTGCAAGAACTCCACTATCCGGCGAACTTTGGTTTGAAGGTCATGTTTATCCGTTCGCGGACGAAGCTTGATTTCCTTTACCTGCGTCGACTTCTGATGCTGGCGCGTCTTATGTTCCTTCTTACTCTGTTCATACTTGAACTTTCCATAATCCATGATCCGGCACACCGGCGGCGTGCTGGTGGGCGCGACTTCGACCAGATCATGCCCACCCTCATGGGCCCGTTTGAGTGCCTCGGACGTCTTGAGGATCCCAAGTTGTTCACCTTCCGATCCGATCACCCGGACCTCGGGCACCCGGATCAGGTGGTTCACACGATGTTTGGCAGTGACCGTTCTACCCATCAGTGAACAGATGAACTGGTCAATGGTTCTGTTGGCATATCTTGTCGAATCAGATCTATCACCTCGCTGATTAGCAGCGTCCCCGCGTTGGTCCCACTGCGTTTCCGCACGGAGACTGATTCGGCCTCCCGTTCTCGGTCTCCAACGACGAGCATATAGGGAATCTTGGCTTTTTCAGCTTCGCGGATTTTGAACCCAACTTTTTCTTTTCGCAAGTCCATTGAGGCACGCAACCCTGCGCCCGCCAAGCGGTCCCGGACGAGTGACGCATACTCCGCCTGTTTGTCCGTAATGGGCAGCACGATGGCCTGGACCGGAGCGAGCCACGTCGGAAAGGCACCGGCATAGTGTTCAATCAGAATGCCGAAAAATCGTTCGATGGAGCCCATCAGCGCCCGATGAATCATGATCGGTTGGTGCGCCGCGCCATCTTCCCCGATATAGGACAACCCGAATCGTTCGGGATTATTGAAGTCGATCTGGACCGTCGAACATTGCCAAGCCCGTCCCAACGCATCGTGAATTTTCAGGTCGATCTTTGGCCCGTAAAACACGCCTTCGCCGGGGTCAATTTCATAGGGAAACCCACTGTTTTTCAGCACGGCTTCGAGGGCCTCCGTGGCCTGATCCCACTTTTGCGCGGAACCGACCGCCTTGTCCGGTCGCGTGGATAGATACAACGCGAACTCCGTAAAACCAAAACGCCGGAGAACAAACATCGTCAAATCCAGGACTTTTCTGACTTCGGATTCGATCTGGTCCGGGCGGCAGAAAATATGCGCGTCATCCTGGGTGAATCCCCGCACACGCATGAGGCCATGCAGCACCCCCGACCGCTCGTAGCGATAGACCGTTCCCAACTCACCATAGCGAATGGGCAACTCCCGGTAGCTGCGCAAGTGCGACTTGTAGACCATGATGTGGAACGGACAATTCATCGGTTTCAACTGGTATTCCCCCGCCTCCACGGTCATGGGCGCGAACATATTCTCCTTGTAATAGTCCACGTGCCCGCTAGTCTTCCACAAATCCAACCGTGCCACGTGTGGGGAATAGATCAGTTCGTAGCCGTTCTGCACGTGGCTGTCTCGCCAGAAATTTTCGATCAGCAACCGAACCTGCGCTCCCTTGGGATGCCAGAGAATCAAGCCCGGTCCCGTGTCCTCAGGACTGCTGAAGAGATCCAGTTCCTTGCCGAGTTTGCGATGATCGCGTCGTTTAATTTCTTCGAGTTTCCGGAGATGGGCATCCAGGTCAGCCTGCGCGGGAAACGAGGTCCCGTAAATGCGCTGGAGCATCGGATTGCGTTCATCACCCCGCCAATAGGCGCCCGCGGCGTTCAACAACTTGAAGGCTTTGACCTGACCGGTTGCGCCCACGTGCGGCCCCCGGCACAAGTCGATGAAGTTGCCCTGCTGGTAGAGGGAGACGACGTTGTCCTCGATCTGCTCGATAATTTCGACCTTGAAGGCTTCCCCCTTTTCCCGAAACATTTTGATTGCGTCTTCCTTCGACATTTCCAGGCGGTGCACGGAATAATTTTCTTGAATGATCTCGTGCGCCCGGGCCTCGATTTTTTCCAGGTCCTCCGGCGTGAACGGCCGTTCAAAGGAAAAGTCGTAATAGAAGCCTTCGTGTATGGCCGGTCCGATCGTCAGGTTGGCCGACGGAAACACGTCTTTCACGGCCTGGGCCATGATATGAGTGCTGCTGTGCCGGTAAATTTCCTTCCCGTCTTCCGACTCAAAGGTCAGGGGTTCCAGCGTGGCGCTTCTGGTCAGGGGCGCACCCAAGTCACCGGGTTGTCCGTCAATCCTGACGGCAAACACCTCAGACGGAAGAGGACCCGTCAGTTCCTCCAACGCCTCACGCGCCGTGATCCCGGATCGAAAGGTTTTCGGACCGGTCCCCGGCAAGGAGATTTCGATGCATTCACCCTGAATTTTTTCGGCTTCAATCGAAACTGACATACTCCTCAAACTCTCCTTATCTGCCCTTCCCTCGAAGGAAGAAGGTGGTAGGCGCGGGCGGTATTGAACCGCCGACCTCTACCGTGTCAAGGTAGCGCTCTCCCCCTGAGCTACGCGCCTATCACGAACGGAATATGCTAGAGGAGCATTACGTATTCTGTCAAGAAATCCAGGATTGTCTAGCCCCACGAAAGAAAGCTGGTGGAAGCTCCTGCGATGTGCCGAGGCATTGTTTGACATTCGTACGAACACTGGATACCGTTTTTTCAAGTCCATCTTGTCTTTCACGCAATTCTAACACCCACGTATCAGAACGGCCATGACGAAAGTGTACGACCCGCTCGATTATGAAAACTTGGCCCGCAGTGTCGTAACCGCCCTTTTGGAATCGGCCTCAACCGCTTTCCCACCCACCGAAAAATTTTCTGGTTCCGGCGTGTATGCACTCTATTACACGGGCACTCTTCCCTTCTATTCGCACATTTCTTCATCGAATTTGGATAAACCGATCTACGTCGGCAAAGCCGTCCCGACCGGCACGAGAAAAGGTAGCCGCCGGGGAGATTCCGAATCGAGTGCCGAGCTTTATCGGCGCTTACACGATCACGCCAAATCCATTGAACAGGTCGAGAATCTCGACTTAGTGGAGTTTCAGACTCGCTATTTGGTGGTCATGCCGGTATGGATCACGTTAGCGGAACGGTTTCTCATCGGTCATTTCCGACCGGTGTGGAACACCGTGATTGACGGCTTCGGCAATCACCCTCCTGGGAGTGGCCGTCGTGATATGCGGCGTCCCCGCTGGGATATTGTCCATCCGGGACGGTCTTGGGCGATGAAACTCCAAGCCGCTGAGACGGCAAAAGAAATCGTTCGACTTATTGACACACAGACGTAATGCCTCAAGGCACTCGAAGCTCAACCGCGGTTTCATATAATCGCGTTCGCTGGGCTACCGTCCCGTTCCTGACCGACGAGTTCACGATGCTGTTGCCCGTGCGCTTCTTGCGCACTTCATGTAGAGCGACGATTTCAAATCCCTCTTGTTCGGCAATTTCGGCAAACAGCTTGTCCGTCTGAAACTCTATACCTTGCAGGATGTTGTTGCCGATGACAACGACGACCTTCCCTCCGGGCCGCATACGAGTTCGTGTGAGAGCACAGAAGAGCTGGCAATCGTTAAAGTAGGTTGTAGCGTAGTTCGCCCACCCGCGGCCGCCATAGGCCCCTTTCTCCATGTGGCGCGTCCTGAGGTCTTCGAGTTGTTCGGCCAACCGAGGCAGATGTGGCCGTAACGCAACCTCCGGACCGGATCGAACCGTCTGCCAAAATTGGCCGAAGCTCTTGTGTTCAATGGTCTTCAGATCCGATGAGGTATTCACCATCCCGAGCCAGAACAGATGCGGCCTCGTGTTGCGAACATAATGGTAATTGTTGAGATACGGAGGTGAGGTAATGAGCACGTCGATACTGTTCGGTCTGACTCGCTGGGCATGTTCCAAATACGACAGGGGATACACCGTTGCTCGCGGAATCCGTTTGTGTTTGCGCATCCACCCTTGGAACGTGACGATATCTTCGTGCATTTCGCGCAACTTGCGCTTCACAATGCTGAACACGTCGGCATGGTCGATGTTGGGCTTTCCCGCACCGGCTCGCGTTCCAAGACTCGGTTCATACGAGTAGTTCGAAAAACTCACCATGACGGCTCCGAAAGCCATCCGAAACAAATCCGTGACCCAATCCATTGTTTCTTGCGCAATAAAATCCTGACACACCAGGACTTGCCGCTCCACCTCAGGACTGAAAAACGGGACACGGCTTGAAAACCCCTTGGGAGGAAGAGACGTAGTTCTTTCGGCAAGCGACAGATTTTCCTCACCGTATTCTTCGAAGCGGTCGAGAGTCGCCGCTAATATATCTGTATCATAATAAGCAGCTTGGGTTTTTGCCTTACATGCCAACGCCGCGTACGGATTGATCTCAAATCCGGTCGCATCGCATTCATATTTGAGGGCTTCGATCAACGTCGTGCCGACGCCGGCAAACGGATCCAACACCCGCAACCGGTGGCGCTCACGTCTCACACCTTCGAGCACCCCGGCGACAAACGATCCGGAAAATCCAGCAATCCAAGGGGTCCAACGATGCAGGGTCCGGTCGTGATTTTCGGAAAAAGCCGTATCGCGAAAGTCCGAGATCGGCAATTGGTATTGCACCACCGCTTCGGCAACGGCTGGTTGGTCGTGGGCTCCCGCTTCCAGCACTCTATTGTCATCTCGAATGCCTTTTCCAACCAACCAATTTTCGAGCGCGCTACGCAAAAAGCGCCACTCCCTCCCTACCTTCTGTGATGGAATCCGTCGGGTCCGAGCCATCTCCCCAAGCGTCTTTTCACTGACGCGAATAAACGCCGCTGCCTCGGCGCGAGTAAGAATCTCAGATGTTCCTGTATCTTCCTGTATCATCCCTTAAATTCCTTTAGCATTGTAGAAAAGCTACTGTAGCATGGGAGCGAAGATTGTCAAGTGGATAGATTGAATCAGGCTTTCCTGACCGCGAATAGCGTCAAAGCACTCTCAATCCATCCAAACCAGAAAAATAACGACTCTTTCATTTTAGGTCTTGACCTTTTGTGAGTTTATTTTTTATGATAATACTAATATTTATGATGGTCTGTTAATTTAGTAATATTTACGGAGGTTTTCCGTGGAATACACAAATCAGCAACTAAGCAACTACGTCAACCGGATTAAGCTTACCCAAGAGCAAAAATCGTCTTACGCCGAGCAAATTGATAATTTGAAAGAAAAGATCATCCAAGCCATAAATGGTATGGAGAATACCAGAGTGACGCGAGTAAGAAGAGCCGGTTCGTGGAAGAAAGGTACAGCCCTGGCACCCAAGGGCGACTATCCTCTCGATATAGATATGGTGTTCTTCTTGGATCTTGAGGAAGATACTTCATTTGACGCCGAGGAGCTTCGTGAAGAGATTATTAAGGTATTATGTGATGCGTATCCCAACAAGGAAAGATCAGATTTCACCGATGGCCAAAAAACTATCGGCGTTGTATTCAGGGGCTCCGGTCTTGAAGTTGATATCGTGCCATTTATCCCCGAAAGAAGCGATACGACTTATGGCAGGCAACCCCGAAAAAGACTCAACTCGGGTGAGTTCAAAACTAGCGTTGATAAACAGCTGGATTTTATAAGCGAGATAAAAGAGAAGTGCTCGAATTTTACTTCTATTGTTCGCATCCTGAAAAGTTGGAGAAACTACCAAGAACTAGAACTTTCATCTTTTTCCATTGAATTGGCAGTGGCTCACTTGATCAGGCAAGACAGAATATCTGCTTCTTTCATAAACTTGGCAGTTATTACCTTCTTCGAGTTTTTCGGAAATGGCAAGGACATCGAAGTATATTTCCCGGGGGCCATAGGAGAACAAGCGGGCAGTGCCCCGTGGATAGCAGATCCAACAAATAACGAGAACAATACGGTCAGATTATCTCATAGTGAATGGGAGGAAGTTGTAGAAGCGGCCGAATGCGGCTTTGATACTATTACTTACGCACGAGCCGTGCGAGAGGCCGGTGAAACATTAGATTTGTGGAAAGAAATCTTTGGGCCAAGTTTCAACATTCAGGAGCAGGAGTAACTCGAATGAACACCATAACAAAAACATACACCAGAACAGATATACGTCGAGTTTTCGAAATGTTTCGAGCTGACCTAGAAATGCTTGCTTTAAGAACGCAAGCAATGAGCTTGGGTCATGCCCAGCAACTTGCCCATGACGTCGCTCTAATGGCCGAAGTAAAGTGTTTGAGGTATATTCATGTTCAATTGCGCGACTATTATAGAAATCTTGTAAGAGTTCATCAGTATACTGTGCAAGAAGACATATCATCAGATTCTCAACGACCAGGAGCCAATAGATGGCCATGCTTACCTGATGGCACACTATACGTGATTATTGAATACTCTGATGAGCAAAAATTGGAAAGGCTTAAAAGATCAGGACAGTTGAAAACAAATTGGGGCCCCTCATACTGGTCAACTAATTACTCTGGAATGCGAAGCGATGGGACGAGACTCTATTCCAGTAATAGCTATGGATTACGGCGTGATACTTTCGCGAACTAAACAGGGCAAGACCGTGGTACAAGATACATTTGACGCTCAACGAGAACTTCCATCACGTGAGTTAGAAGATATTGCCGAGACGCTCGTTGGCTTTGAGAGGAATTATGAGGCACTGAAAAATCATCTGATGGTCGCGTTAATGCCCGATCATGTAGATGAATGGAGTCGCAATCACCACAAACAAATTATTCCTTTATGCAAAGTGATCCAACAAAGATATCCGCTTTTTCTGTTTAGCGGTGATGTTGGGACGGGGAAAACTGTCACAGCCGAGTGTGCGGCAAATCGGCTGACAAAGGATATGGGTAAAGAAGGCTTTCTCCTCAAGCTGAGCACCCGCGTAAGAGGCAAAGGCTTGCACGGAGAAATGAGTCAGCTTATACAGGACGCATTTGAGAATCTGGCAATTCAAGCAGGCAAAAAACGCCTCTCCTTTCTACTGATAGATGAAGCCGATTCCATTGCATCACTTCGGTCAACCGAACAAATGCATCAAGAGGAAAAGGCTGCCGTCAACACACTGATACAAAAAATTGATGAAATTCGCCAAGTCCGCGGACGAGCGGTTGTATTTCTATGCACAAATAGAGCAAATGTCATTGATCAGGCTATCGTTAGGCGCACTGCGTTACACCTGGAATTTGCTCGCCCAAATAAAGAAGAGTGTTTGAAATTATTGACACATGATCTTGAAGGAATAGGCTTGAAACCGGAAGAGTTAAGTGAATTAGCCTTCCTGACGTCCGAAGGAGGGCACCACGGAAATAACGGTTATTCATATTCAGATTTTAGGTTGCGATTTCTTCCGGAAGCTCTTGCTCGGGTCTTTCCTGATCGGGCACTAACGTTTAATGTTCTCAAAGAAACCGTCTTAGCTGTGAAACCAAGCCCCAGGATTGCCTAAATGCAAAATGAAGAAGTTCAATCCAACCAGGAACTTCTCAAAAAATTGAGAGGAAAGGCTGAGCTTTGTCGATTCTCTCACTCGGAGCTACAAGCAAGATATATCTTTTGTCGAAACCTGAAGGAATTTTCGGTTGTTTTATTGTCTGTGCTTTTGATTGCCTTAGTCAATTTTTATTATCGCAAAGTGCTTGAGGGCGATTGGACATTGGCGTTTATTTGGATCTTGCCTCTTGGCATAACGCTAATACAGGCACTGGATTGCACGGTATTTCAGTGGACTCACAAAGTAGCACGACACGAGTCAGCAGTAGCAATTTGGGGCGATTGGATTAGAGAGGCAGATTTTCTTGAGAAGGGCATTCACCAATATGCAAGTGATTTGGTAAATGAAAAAATGCAGAACATACAAGAAAAATATAACGGTTGTATGGGTAGTACAGAACAAATACCGAACAACAAGTTTCTAAAATACAAAGAGAAATTCAGGGCACATGTACTGAAATCTAAGAAAATTGATGAGTTGTCTTTGGAAGATGTCGAGGGCAAATAAAGAGAAGAAAATTGAAAGAACGTAAAAGAGACTTGCCAGACGCACAAGAAGAAAAACTGGAATTCGTCGAACACCTTGCTTATTTTTGCGGCATTGTGAACCGCGAAGATATTACAACTAGATTCGGCATATCTCCAGCATCGGCTACGAACATATTGAGTCTGTATAGCCAAAAAGCTCCTGGCAACCTGGATTACAACATCCGCCTCAAGCGCTATGAGATAGGCCGGACCTTCAAGCCTATTTACGATGTTCGTAAAGTGATTGAGCGTATCCCCGTCTACACTTTGCCCAAATTACACAAGCCGGTTGACAATGACGCAATTGAAAGGCTCGCTGTAATATCACGAGCAATCCAAAGAACCCAATCGTTGACCATCACCTATTCTTCTGTCTCTAGCGGAACAAGCACACGACAAATTGTCCCCGTTGCTTTTGCTGACAATTGGCTCCAATGGCACTTACGTGCATATGATAGAAAACGCGAAAAGTATGCTGATTTTGTTTTCAGAAGAATCCAACTAGCGAACCCGATTGAGGGCGATACCATACGGAATCATGAACATCCAAATAACGATAAAGAATGGCATTCCTTTATTGATCTAAAAATAAAAGCACATCCACACAATCTGGCAAATGTCGAGTCTTTTGCTATAGGGACTGATGGTGTTAGTGTTGAGATTCGTGCGGCTATGACCGGTTATTTTCTTCGGATTTGGAATGTCGACTGTTCACCAGATGCGAGTCTGAGAGGGAAAGCATATCAATATGTTTTAGCGAATATGGCGGAAGTCGCTAAAGTAGCGGATTTAAGGTTAGCTCCAGGGTATGACAGTGAAATGCAAAATTGATAACATCAACTTGTAAGGGCAATCGTTTCGGTAAGCCAACCATAACCATCTTTAGGCATACAGACACAGAACCCTCTGTAGATTTAACCTTACCTACCTCGAAAACCAAATGAACCTCTCTCTAGAAAAAAATAGCCGCCATTCTCATCAAGACCTGAGAGATGTCAATGAAGTTCAAGCACCGTCGGGACCACGCATAAGAGGAGTACACGTCCATGAAGTCAAATCTTCAAATTCGTGCGGAACGCTCAGCGGAACAATTTGCTGATAAGGCGCGCAAACCTCTTGTCATAGAATTCGCAGGCGTTCCAAAGGCGGGCAAGACCAGTACGCTCACGCACGTGCAGACTTTTCTCAAGCGTTGTGGTTTTCGGACCGACGTGGTAGTTGAACGTGCCTCAGTCTGCCCGATTCGAGACAAAAAGCACGCAAATTTCAATATCTGGACGGCTTGCACGACGCTTGCTCAGATCCTGGAAAAAACACAAAACCCGCCGCGACCGGATGATCCCCAAATTCTCTTTCTTGATCGAGGCATCTTTGATTCCATTTGTTGGATGACGATGATGGAGCGAATCTCCAGAATCCGTCGTGACGAAAGAGAACTTATCCAAAAATTCCTCTTGATTGATGATTGGAAAAAACGAATCTCGGCCGTTTTTGTGATGCTTGTTTCCCCATCGGATGCGATGAAGCGCGAGCAAGGGGTACTTCCCGTAGAAGGCACAGGTGGATCCATCATGAATTCTGAGATCCTCCAGCAGATTAAGGAGATTAATGAAGAATGCATTGATCAGCTTGGGAAAGATTTTCGGATCTTTTCAGTCAATACGTCTGATGGTGAAACTAAAGAAAACCCCGAGCGCACGGCGGAAGTGGTCGCTGAAGCCATTCTCGGTTTGATAGAAGCACAGCTTGAAGAAAACATCCTTTCCTGTTCCAAGAAAGTCGTAACGAAATTCTTCGGTGAAAGGAATTTCATTGATGCTTCTCAAGCAGAGAAGCTGGCCCGGTACTTTCGTGAAGATCACGAGAGCAATTTCCGCCCAAGGGATGTGGTCGAAAATGATGAATCACGTGTCCAGGCCCTTCCGATCGTCGTGATTCGAAATGCGGATGGTGAGGTGCTTCGGCTTCGCCGACGTGAAAAAGCGGTTGATAACATCCTTCATGACAAGATCGTGATTTGGGCCGGAGGCCACGTTCGATGTGAAGATGCCGTCAACGGTGACCCACTCACTCGTTGCGCTGTACGGGAAATCGAAGAAGAACTACGACTTCAGATCGAACCTGCCTCCCTGCGCTCGATCGGAGCCGTCTATTTCGACAACGGCGGGAGTACTTCAAAGCACGTGGGAATCGCGTACGAATGGCGCGCGTCTACAAACGACGTTTCGGTGGTTCTGAGTAGAACCGAGTTTTTCGAGAAGCGCGGAACGTCTCTGAGCGGAAGCTTCGCTTCCGTCGATCAACTCGCCAAAGACGTCGGAAACAACAAACTAGCGGAGCCCTGGTCAGTAGAACTGATTCGTGAATATCTAGCGAAAGATGCCTTTGACTCTAATCCGCGTCTATTATGATAGCTGTTATCAGGATTCAGTTTCTTGGCGGGAGCGGCGGGGCACGGATATGTGGTATTCCGTGATTTTCTTGCGCAGGGTGTTTCGATTCATGCCCAGAAGCTTTGCGGCTTGAACTTGGTTGCCATTTGTTTCATGAAGGGCATGTTGGATCAACGGTCGTTCCACGGCCTGGATGAGAGTCACGTGCAACCCCTTGGCCGAACTCGCCTTCATGGTATGCACAAACTCGCCGAACTTCAACTCGACGTAATCTTCGAGCGTCAAACCCGGGAATGCCTGTAATCTGCGCTTGGCTTCCCTCTCATCAAATTTGCCGAGGAGCCATTTCATAGTATCCAAAGCCGCTTGAAGGGAAGGTGGTCCCGAAATGATCAAGGTCTTCGACACGTCGATGACGTGTGGCAAGTCACTGAGACCTTCCTTCGCCGTCTTTTCCGAAAGCACCACCCCATCGATTGGCACCTTTTGAGCCTCTTGCTTGACCTGCTGGAGACTATCCACCGCCACTACGCGAACGCCTACCCCACCCCGCTGGATCTGGAAAGATTTCCCGGCAGGAACGCCCACCACGAGGATATGACTCATTCGCGACATGATCCATACCCTTCAATAATGTGGCGTACTGGCTTCTCGTTCACGCGAACCCCATCAACGGACACAGGAGCCGGAGGGTCAACCAGACGAGCACGGCTCCGACGACATTCAACAACACCCCGGCTCTCAGCATGTTCGGAAGCGGGACGAACCCCGTGCCGTAGACAATCGCATTCGGCGCGGTCGCGACCGGCATCATAAACGCGAGGCTGGCTCCCAAACAAATCCCCAGGGTCGGTGGAACCGGGGAGACCCCGGCCGCGGTGGCAATGGAGATGACCACGGGAACGAGCATGCTCGTCGATGCGGTATTCGAGGCAACCTCCGTGATCATCAACGCCATGCCAATGGCAACGGCCGTCAAGGTCCACAATGTGTTGCTCCCAAACAGCGCCACCAGACTTTCTCCGATAATCTCGGCCAGATGGGTTTGCACCATCAGATGTCCAAACGTCAAGCCTCCGCCGAATAACAGGATCGTACCCCAGTTAACGTTTGCGGCCTGGGTCCATTTCAACGTAAATTCCCCGGCCTTGAAATCGACGGGCAATAGAAACAGCAGCCCCGCCGCAAAAATCGGCACCATTTCCTTGGGAAGACGCGCATTGATGAACGTCACCAGGTCGGCATCCCGTCCCAACACGATCCCCAACACCCCGGGTCCGATCCAACACGCGATGGTCAACAGCAACACGAGACAGGTATTCTTTTGGCCTCGCGTCCAGCCTTCCTGTTGCCGGCAAAAATTCTGAAGATGCCCGTCCGGGTCCGGGAGCGTTTTGGGCAGGGGGTGAAGCCAAAAAAGCACGGTGGCAATGCCCAACCAGAGCACACCTGCCAGCGGAAGACCGATAGCCATCCAATCGAAAAACGAGATGGAAATGCCCGCCTGCTGAGAAAGCAACCCCACGCCAATGAGATTAGGCGGCGTGCCGATCATCGTGGTAATCCCCCCGGCCGCCGAGCCATAGGCGAGTAACAGAAGCACTCCGGGCTCATGGGCCCCGGGCTCTTCCCTGACCCCGCGGATCGTCGAGAGCAGGCCAAGCGCAATCGGCACCATAATCGCCACGGCCGCCGTGTTACTGATCCACATGGACAGGAAAGCGGTGGCCAAGCCCATGGTCGCGAATATCCCGACCGGCCTGGCCGTGATCCTCTTTCGAGACAACAGCCAGACGGCAAACCGCCGGTCCAGCCGATGCACCACAAAGGCCTCGGCCAAAAAGAAGCTGCCGATAAAGAGAAAGACGATCGGATGGGCAAACGTCGCCAGCACGGCCTTGGCCGACCCCAACCCCAAGGCAATACACAACGCCGCACCAACCAATGACGTCACGGCCAGGGGAATGGCTTCCGTGGCCCAACTGACCACAACCCATACCAAAATGGCCGAGAGGATATGTGCCGCGGGAGGCAGACCGGAAAACGGGTTGAGATACACCAGAAACGCCAACGCGGGTGCCGCATACAGGCCAACCCGTTGCCTCATTCCCCAAACATGCCGGTTTGCGGTTTTCATGCCGATAAGACTGGTCGTGCGACTCCCGGACTCTGTTTCAGGGCGAGCCCGAACGGAGTTGTTACAATTGCTTCAAAACGTTCTCGCGAGCGCAAGCCGTGCCTGACGGAGATGACGGAAGCGCACTGTACCATAGCGAATTGAGGAAAAACCATTTTCCAGTCGCACCCTTTCACACAACTGCCCCAGCGTATATAATTTCGCCAAGACCTCACGTTCAACCTCAACCGGACCGGTGGGGGAACGTCTGACGCAAGGAAAATTTTCACCAGGGAAAATGACGATACCGGTCGCACACACCTTCACGGAAGGAGTCAGGAACATGAAACGTATTCTGCGTATGGTTCTGGTGACCATCCTGTTCTCGGGTGCCGCTTTCGCTCAAACCTTACCCCCGCACACCGCTAAGATCGGGGAGGGGGTCTATAGTTTCGGGAACCCGGCGAATGCCTATTTTTCGATGTTTGTGGTGACGAACGAAGGAGTCATCGCCATTGAATCGGTGAATACGAACCATGCGAAAAACATGGTCGCAGCCATCAAGGCCGTCACGGATCAGCCCATCCGGTATCTCCTCCACAGCCACAATCACTGGGACCATGCGAGCGGCGGTCAGGTGTTTCATGATGCCGGAGCGATTGTGATGGCCCACGAGGAAGCCTATCGATGGATGAAGGCGAACCCCGGTCCGGACATGATGGTGCCGGACGAAAGTTGGGCAGGCAATCGAAAAGAGCTCGCCTTGGGCGGTACCGTCCTGGAATTGCATTACCTGGGCATGAATCATGGTCTGGGCATGACCGTGTTTCTCCTGCCCAAAGAAAAAATCGCCTATATTGCCGACCTGGTCGATCCGCAGGCAGTCCTGTTCAACATTGTGCCGGATTTCAACATCAAGGAATGGGAGCGGTCCCTGAAAGAAATCGAACAAATGGATTTCGACAAAGCGATCTATGCGCACAGCGGGAAAGCGCAGCCCCTCTTAGGGGGCACCAAACAGGACGTGAGAGAGTATATCCAATTCCTTCAGGACATCCGCGGCGCGATTTATGCGGAATTCAAAAAAGGGACGAACTGGATGATGATCCCGAAGGCCGTGAAGCTGCCTCAATATAAAGACTGGTGGATGTATGAGGAATGGTTGCCCATGAACGTATGGCGCATTCTGTTGGATGACTCGATGGGTCCCTTCCCCTGGAGACCAAATCCATAGCCGGAGTGGCGAAGCCACCCCGGGGAATTGCCCACACCCCGGGCAATCCAGGTTTGACAACGGAAACGGCAGGGTCGGAGATGCAGTGTTTCGATCTGAATTTAGGGGCGTGGAATCCATCATTGATCCGCCGCCGCCCCCGCAGGCACTGAGTAACAGTCCGGCACTCAGCATCATCGCCCCAAGACGTAAATGTTTCATGATGCACTCCTTTTTGAAGATGATGGATGATTGCCCTGACCACACATGGCCTGGCCGGCCCATCACAAGAACCCTTCGAGTTGCGCGTCGCCGTGTTGATAGGGAATCGCCTTGGTTTGGATTTCGGCAAGACAAAGTGACGGGATAAGCAGAACCAGTAAGAACCCGCCGAAGTCGGTTTGCCATCATTGCTCCTTTCACCATGGGAGTAGGGACAACCCCCTGTGGTTGTCCTTGTCCTAGTGGTTATCCTTCTCCTCCACGTTACACCGAAAAACCGGATTTCTCACAATGGACGGATTCGTTCAGGTCACTGTTGGGTTATGCGACGTGAACCCGGCTAGCCTCGACTGCTCCCCCCACCGCCTCAGCCGGCGCCTGACGGCTTGGCTTCTGCGACTCCCCCTCAAGGGGGGAGTGATTGAGGAGATGAGACACCAAACTTACGTACCAGCGACTTGGGGCATTCCGGGCTGAGAAAATTTTTGTCGAGAGGACAGGAGGGATTTGGATTGATCTCCGGACTATCCGGATGAGGAACAGCCTGCTCTCATTTCTCCTGGAGAGGCCGCTCTGTTTTTGACTTGAGTTCATCCATGTCGTCGGGGTCGGGGATCACCAGAAATTCGGGATACGCTTCAATGCCCAGTTCCGCGACGTCCT
>VYFB01000006.1 GCA_009842645.1 Nitrospira sp. SB0677_bin_15
GTGAGTGATAGAATCAGGCCGGGGGTCAGGGGAGAAATACATAAGACCACCGGAACTCGCTGGCGCGGGCAATTGAGATGAACTCGCGTCAGGCAGGAGTTGCGGCACACCGGAAGCCAGAACGCCGCCGGCGCCAAAGAAAACCCCTGACAGACAGAGCAGAAAAACCTTAACTTTCAAGGGCAATCCTCTTTATTACAACAATTTTAATTCGCAACGTGTTGATTTTATGACATTCTAATTAATCTCTAATTATACCTAGAGAAGATAACGTAAATGAAAAGTCCTGTCAAGAACGAAGAACGCAATACCTGGCTTATCTACTTCATGGCATAGACTACAACATCTTGTAGTCCAACCCCAATATTACGATTTTTGATCCACTACTGATTGAGTTAAAACAGGAATCCCCCATGCGGGCTTGCCGCCTGCGCCCCAAGGGATGAAAATCGTACAGGTGGTCATCCTGAGCGAAGCGAAGGATCTCGTCGTTGAGGCAGTCGGTTATCGAGGGAGAGATTCCTCGCTTCGCTCGGAATGACAAATTGGGGTGTTGTTGGCTATTTTCATATCACGACATTACGGCGTCGGAAGAGTGGCGGCACACCGGAAGCCGGTCGAATGATTCCGGTCGAGCGGATTGCTGGCGACCCTGGTAAAAATTCTCACCTGTGGGGTTTCCACCTGCCACCCGGAACTGCGAATAACCCGCCGGGTCCCCGTCGAAGGCCCCTGAGGATTCCGACGCGGGCTCCTGGAATAATACGTCGCGTCATACCAATCGGCGACCCACTCCCAGACGTTACCCGCCATATCATAAACTCCATAGGGGCTTTTGCCTTTTTCATAAATCCCAACCGGCACCAGGGTTTTTTCACCTTGCCAGGACTGGTTGAAATTCAGGTGTTTGTGCGTGGGTTCGACGTTCCCCCAGGGAAATCGTCGATCATCGGTTCCGCGACCGGCCTTCTCCCATTCGGCTTCGCTCGGCAACCGCTTGCCTGCCCATCGACAATAGGCATCGGCGTCAAACCAATCCACGTTGACCACCGGCAAAGGAGCA
This sequence comes from Nitrospira sp. SB0677_bin_15, assembly GCA_009842645.1. Classification (GTDB taxonomy): domain Bacteria; phylum Nitrospirota; class Nitrospiria; order Nitrospirales; family UBA8639; genus Bin75. The sequence goes on from VYFB01000006.1 coordinate 1,064, forward strand.
ATGGACTCCGGCATGAGTCCTCCTTGCCATAAATTTTTCGACGGGTCGGCGGGATGGGACGGCGTGCGATGGCCGGTCGCACGAATAAATTCCAAATACCGGCCGTTGGTCACTTCGTATTTGTCAATGGCATAGGCATCCAATTCGACTTCGTGATTGGGGTATTCATCCAGCCCCCCGTCTCGTGCCCATTTGGGCACCCCCATGAAAAACGGACCGGCGGGAATGACCACCATGGGAGCTCCGTCCTTGCTCGAAACGGCCACGTCTGCGCGAACCTGCTCGAGCGCGGCACCGTTCACGCTTATTCCCATCAACACACACGCGGCAACAGCCAATATCCTTGCTATGTTCAAGATCCTTGCTTCTCCCCTGTAGGGGACGCCCGGAGCCTGCCCTGAGCGAAGCCGAAGGGTGTCGTCCCGTAGGTCGGATTAGCGAAGCGTAATCCGACGTGAAACCTGCCTTGCCGGCGAGCGACAGGGTGACGGCAGAACCACGCTGTTCCCCGTCAGCCCGAGCTTTCCCGTTCGGCCCGCCGTAACGCGCGCATCAGCACGGGGTCGTTCAATGCCATTTCACTCAGCGCGTCCATGACGTGAAGGCTCTGGCTTTCCATCAATTCCTTGGCCTTGGCATATTGTTTGGCATTGAAGCGGGCCACCGTCGGCTGATTGTTGATCACCTGACACGCCAGTACCCCGTCTTCGAGCTCTAACGTGCCCCCCTGTTCCATCAACGTCTGCGCCTGCGCTACCGTAATGCCGTGGAGTTCGGCAAATTCCCCGACCCCGCCGGTTTCGACCATCGACCCGTCCGGCATCGAGCACTTGCGTTTAAAATACGGAGACCAATCCTTCCTGAAATCAATATACCGGATATCGCCCCCTCGAGCCACCGACCGCTCCAGTTTGCTGTAATCAAGGCCGAGATTCTTCTGTGTGAGGCGTTCCTGCAATTCCCCGGGAAGCCCCCGGTAAAACACGCGCTCCACGGCCTCTGCCAAGGGGATATCCGAAAATTTCGCGAGTTGCTCGGCTTGGGCGGTCTGTTCCAAATCCAGGACCCAGGTCTGCTTAGGCGCCTGCCCGGCCGGATCGATCCGGCACACGAACATCCCGCGCGTCACCACGCCCCCGGCTTCCGGATACGCATACAGCCCCCCGTCCGTCAACAACCGGCGCACGTCTTCCAACGGGATCTCATAGCTTTCCCCAAGGACTTTGGCGTGATGCTCGATATTCTCCTCGCCCGCCATGGCGCAGACCATGACGTTCCCCGGAGGATCGAAATCCGTGTAATTCTCCAACACGTTGTAAAGCTGCGGCTCTTTAGCCGGCTTAAGCGGCCGCTTTTTTATCTTGAACATGATTGAAATTCACCACCCGTTGACACCCTTTTTCCCTTTTGTCACCTCGCCTTCTCCTTCTGTCATCCTTGCGCACCCTTCGATTTCGCTGGCGCTACGCTCAGGGCAGGCGCGAGGAGCCAGGGTCTTTTGTCTTTGTTTTTATCTGTCATTCTCGACGTTAGTAATCGAGAATCCAGAGTCTTTTCTTTTTCCTCCGTTCGCAACGACAACAACCCTGGATCCCCGATCGGAGTCGGGGATGACAGCAAGTAGGTCGGATTAGCGTAGCGTAATCCGACATGAAGCATCGACCGTTGCGCGTGGTGATTGTCGGGTTACGCCTTCGGCTAACCCGACCTACTGTAGAGCACACTGGCGAACGTTGTCATTCCTCATCGTCAAATGCTAGATCTGCGTTTCATGGACAGTTCCCGGCAACTGGCAACCCTGTTTTGGCAATACGAAGCGTTTCAATGGGAACCCGAGAAAGGCTTTGTGCTCGCCTCTGGGGAAACGAGCCCGTATTACGTGGACTGCCGGGCTCTGCTCGCGCATCCCGATGCCCGGTGGCTCGTGGCACAACTCGCATGTGCGGCCATCCGCGACCTCTCACTCGATGCGGTGGGCGGCCTGGAAATCGGAGCCATTCCCCTGGCAACAGCTATATCCGATTATGCCTTTGCGACTCAACCCCGGAAAACCTGCCGCACTTTTGTCGTGCGCAAACAAGCCAAGAATCATGGATTGGGAAAACGAATTGAAGGCGCGGGCAAGCCCAATGATCGCGTGTTGATCGTCGATGACGTGCTGACGAGCGGCGGGTCCCTCCTGCAAGCCATCCAAGCCGCCAGGGAAGCGCAACTGCACGTCTCGCACGCCCTGGTCATCGTGGACCGGCAGGAACAGAACGGCAAACAGAAAATCGAAGCGCAAGGGGTGTCATTGATCAGCCTGTTAACCCTGGACGATTTGAAAACCGCCCAACCCGGCCCGTGATTGACACCCGGCCGATAGCTGATGTCGAAGATCGCCGTGACGCCCGACAAGATCGAAGTGATCGCGCCGAATCTCAAGCGACGACTGTCGGGCGTCACGGCAACGATCGTGCGGTTGTTGCCGGTGCAGGCCAGGTCGATCGGGATCGTGGCGACCGGGCCGGGACTGCCGGCGCACGTTCCCCATGTCCCGCTATGGTCCGTGATCAGGATGTCCGGCCGGACGTGCCGGGTCTGGCATGCGCGGCGCAACACCGAGATGCTCATGGGGCTCATCCTGCGTCACGTTCTCAGAAAACACCTGAAGCTCGTGTTCACCTCCGCCTCGCAGCGGCATCACACGCGCTATACCCGCCTGCTGATTTCGGGCATGGATGCCGTCGTCGCCACGTCACGCAAATCCGCATCCTATCTGCGCCGGCCGTCGCGCGTGATCATACATGGGATCGACACCGGGACGTTTCATCCCCCCGAAGACCGGCGCGCGCACCGGCGTTCGCTCGGTCTGCCCGAAAACGTGACCATCGGGTGCTACGGGCGCATCCGGCGACAGAAGGGCACGGACGTGTTCGTGGACGCGATGCTCGCAGTGCTGCCCCAATACACCGGCGTGACCGCCCTGGTGATGGGCCGCGCCGCGCACAAGCATATTCCGTTTCTGCAGGGCCTGCGCGAGAAGGTGGCACAAGCCGGGCTCCAGGACCGAATCCTGTTCCTGCCGGAAGTGCCGGTGGAGGAGATGCCGCGCTGGTATCAGGTGCTCGACCTGCTCGTAGCCCCGCAACGCTGGGAAGGCTTCGGCTTGACCCCGCTGGAAGCGATGGCATGCGGTGTGCCGGTGATTGCCACAACTGTCGGCGCATTCGACGAGTTGGTGGTGGATGGCAAAACCGGACGCCTGATCCCCCCCGGTGACGTGGGACAAATGCGCGCCGCAGTCGATACGACGCTGGCCTCACCCGCCACACTGCAACAATGGTCGGCAGCGTCCCGGCACCACGTTGAAGCAGGCTTCAGAATCGAAGACGAAGCCGCAGCCCTCAACACACTTTACCGTGAGTTGCTGGACGATCAAACGAACGGGCTGTGACGCTTTCACGAACTACAACCCATACTGATTTAGCAGGTATAAGAGGTCTTTATCCGAGGTTCTCGAGCTGTCCAAGCCATTTCGCAAAATGAGGACATCGACTACGAATTTTGGACAAGCCGATACGTTCCGCTGCTTGAGGCCCAACAATGACTTTCTCACTCGCGTATTCTGGCAGTAATTTCGTAATTTGCTTTGATGGGGCGGTATCTTGTCCGTCATCAATCAGTTCAGGCGATCCATTTACATCATCGACGATGCGTTGCAGTTTTTCGAGTGCCGCGGTGTTTTGGTAAAAGAACGAGAGCTTTGAAATATCCGCAAACAGATAAGCCTCGTATTCATGTAGTTGGATATAAGGGATGAATCGTTCATCACCCGCCTTCTTGGCCCACGCCTCTTCCAGAACTTCGACGCGTCTGTAAGGATCGTTATCGTACCGTGCCGCTTTTTCAGTTCCGGGAAATCTTTTCGGTAAGGCGTAGAGATCAATCATCGACGTGAAGAACACGTCATGCGCGGAGTCCTGCTTAAGAGAGCGAGCGATGTCTTTTTGCATCGCGTCGAAGTTTCTGCCACCTTCCCGATGAATTTTACCTTTCTTGTGAGCATTAGCTATCAGAATTGGCCCGTGCATGTAGACTCCATGTCGGGCCAAATGCGGCTTCAATACAGTGTCCGCAAACGTTTGTTCCGTCTGGCCTTCGGCAAAAAGGTAGAGTCTTGCCATCAGTGAGGGCCGGCGCCAATAACGTTCTTCATCCAGACTTCTCCGAGGGAGTAATCTTGCAACCAGTCTTTCAATTTCTCCGCATCGGGTCGAACGAATTTTGATGATTCGCCGTCACGTTCGACGATAACAATGTCTTCAACGTCGAAATGATTGAGAAATTCACTGGACTGGGTGCTCAGCAGAACTTGAGCGTGGTGGCTTGCGGAGCGGAATAATGAAGCGATGACGCTCAAGGCGTAAGGATGGAGACCTAGCTCCGGTTCATCAACGATAATCAGACAAGGCAGCTCTTCCGCAGGCTGCATCAACAAACTGATCAGACAAATGGCCCGAAGCGTCCCATCGGAAAGCTGATGCGGACCGAAAATCAGATCGGTTTCGCGATGCCGCCAGTTCAGGATAATATCTTTTTTGCCTGGGCCAGTAGGCTCGAGAACGAAGTCGTCGAAGAAGGGGGCAACTTGCTTGATAGTCGCCACGATTTGGCGATAGGCGGTCTCATTCTGCGATTGTAGCCGGTAGAGAACCGCAGCTAGGTTGCCAGCATCATGCATGAGCCAACGACTGTCATCTATGTAACAATACTGCATAATTCTTGCGGTCGGTCCGGTGTCGTGAAAATGAAAGACGCGGCAGCGGTTGAGCATATACAAAATGGTTTTTGCTGTCGTTTTTTCCGTTGACTCACCTTCAGAAGCCGTGTCTCTAATCAAAGTTTCATCGTGCCCGGCTCCGAGATTCACTTCCCCGGGAGTCACATGACCTTTGGTATGAAATGACAGGTGCTCTTCTGCGAATATCAGCGAGTCATTAGCAGCGTAAAAGAGTCGCATTCGATAAGTGTCTTCGATTTCATCCGTCACTCTGAAATTTAATTCTACTTCCATTTGCGGCGTAACCTTGGGGCCAAAATACAGGTTTGCAGCGGCTCGTCCCGTCGCAGCGATATATTGTTGAAGACGTCCGGCCGTAAGTTCGTTCATCATCTTGAAGAACGAGATCAGATTGCTCTTGCCGGCGCCGTTGGCGCCGATCAACACATTGAGAGGGCGAAATTCCAGCGTCGCCTCTTTGACCGATCGAAAACCGCGAATCATTATCGAGTTGAGCTTTGTCATGTCCTGGCAATGACTTCTTCGAGGACCGTTTTCGCCTGCGATAAGTGGTATCTGCTCGAAAATGGTTGAGTGGTTTTGATACCTTATGATCTACTGGATATGCGCAGTGCCTAAGTAAGCGACGACAGGTGGCCCTCCATCCAGAACAAGTATGCGTTTCCAGATCTGTGTTGCGCAAGTGCCATCATCATGTGATTCCCAACTTCGGAAGGTTGGTAGTGGAAGGCAAAACCGGACGTCTGATCCCCCCGGCAACGCAGAACACATGCACGCCGCAGTCGATGCAACACTGGCCTCACCCGCCACCCTACAGCAATGGTCGGCAGCAGCCCGAAGCCACGTCGAGGCAGGCTTTAGAATCGAAGACGAGGCCGCGGCACTCAACGCGCTCTACCGGGAGTTGCTGGACGGCGGAGAAACATGTAGAGGATTTATGGTTTACGGAAGTACTATTATCTAGTATCATTTGGACGTGAAACGCAAGAATGAGAGAACGCTTGCATTAATCTTCAAACATCCTGTCAGCGGCAATATCAAATGGACAGATATGATGGCGCTTTTCAGGGAACTGGGTGCGGTAATCGAAGAACGCGAAGGCTCACGTATTTCGGTTTTTATTTTCAACAGGGTCCACGTCTTTCATCGGCCGCATCCCTCACCCAATACGAACAAGGGTATTGTCGCAATAATCAGAAAATTTCTGGAAGAGAACGGAGTCAGACCATGAACGTCATGACGCTGGGTAACATGAAAGCCAAAATCGTGTTTGATCAGGATGCGGAATTGTTCCGTGGAGAGATTTTGGGATTAACCGGCAGCGCGGATTTTTACGGGAAAACGGTGGCTGAGTTGAAGCGTGAATTCAAAAAGTCCCTGAAAGTCTATCTGGATGAGTGTGCACTGAGAACAATCGCTCCGTATAAATCATACTCCGGCAAATTTGTTGCCTGGGTTGGTCCGGATATTCACGAAATGATCAGTATCGCGGCGGCAGATGAGAATCAAACTTTAAACGCCTGGGTGAAAGACACCTTAACGCAAGCGGTTTCTTCATATGAGCGCACATAGGTTCAGAGTTGAATCCAAACGATGACTCCTTTCAATATTCCATTGGATGACGCGTAGATTTTTCGTAATCCGGAGGACGCAACCCGGTTTGACAACAGGAATCCAGTTTTCTCTGTATAACGATCGATGCAATTCAGGGAATTCGCCGAATCTCCATCGGCTGTGTGCAATGAATGCCGAGTGCCATTGTGGCCCTCGACCTGCTCGTGGCCCCGCAACGCTGGGAAGGCTTCGGCCTGACCCCGCTGGAAGCGATGGCATGCGGCGTGCCGGTGATCGCCACGACGGTCGGCGCATTCGACGAATTGGTGGTGGAAGGCAAAACCGGCCGCCTGATTCCCCCCGGCGACGCAGAACACATGCGCGCCGCAGTCGATGCAACACTTGCCTCACCCGCCACCCTACAGCAATGGTCCACAGCATCCCGGCACCACGTCGAAGCAGGCTTCAAAATCGAAGACGAAGCAACGGCACTCAACGCGCTCTATCGTGAACTGCTGGACAGCGGATAAGACTTGCTTTTACTGTACGTTGAGGTTAGAGAACATACTGCATCGCTGGTGAATGACATGCCTGAAATTGAGCACTTCTGCTTCTAGACGAGACTCGGTAAATGCTCAAGCAGATTATCTGTATCAACTGGGGGACCAAGTTTGGCTCGGCTTACATTAACAGACTGTATGCGATGGTGGAGCGAAATATCACTCCTCCCTTTCGCTTTGTCTGCTTCACCGACCAGGATAATGGTATCCGATCCGAAGTCGAGCGCCATCCCTTGCCGCCGACCCTCGTCGAGATACCCGTAACCCAAAAGGGAGTTTGGGGCAAATCCCGTCTCTGGGGTACCAGGTTAGCCGATCTTGCAGGCCCGGTGTTGTTCCTTGATCTTGATATTGTTATCACCGGCAATCTGGAAGAACTGTTCAGCTACGGTCGGAGTGACGACGTGATTCTTGCACGTAATCCCGTCAAGCCGTTGGAAAGGCTTGGTCAAACCTCTGTTTTTCGCTTTCCCGTGGGCAAGCTTGCCCCTCTTCAGGAGATGTTCAGCAAAAACCCATCTGGCATTGCCGAGGAATATGCCTATGAGCAGCGATTCGTCACCCGTCATGCTCCAGGCGGCATCAAATTCTTTCCCGGACGATGGATCCAACATTTTCGACTTCAGTGTATGCGTAGATTTCCAATGAACCTTTTCCTTCAACCTAAACTTCGCTCAAGAACCAAAATCGTGATCTTTCCCGGGGGAATGCATCCCGAGCATGGAATCCGCGGTGGCTGGATAGGTCGGGAAGAAATCAATGCAACTGAGCACCTGCTTGGATACCAACGACGTAAATTGGACAATGAAAGCTTTTTGTCTTACCTGCCACATTACACGTTACCAACCCGGTGGATTATTGAAGCATGGCGCGAATAGTCAATCTCATAGCGGCCAAGCTAGCCGGTATCTTGTCTATTCGCATCACCTCCTTTCTGTAATTTCTCCCCAAAAGCATGAAGCTCCATCATAAAATTGCGAGATTGTTCGGATATGAATTAATTAAGCGCAAAAAACACTCGACTCTGAAGTCGGACCTTACGTATCTGATAGAGCGACATGCAATAGATCTTGTGCTGGACGTCGGCGCGAACTCCGGGCAATTTGGAGCAATGCTAAGAAAAGAAGGCTATAAAGGGAAAATTCATTCGTTTGAACCAGTGAGCGAGACGTTTGAGCTGCTGAGAGCAACGTGTTCCGGCGACCAGAGTTGGTTCGTTCACCAAGTAGCCATGGGAGACGTTTGTGGGAAAACCCCCATTCACGTTACTAGGGGTTCGACACTTTCTTCCTTTCTCAAGCCTAATGATTATGGGAAAGAAAGTTTCAAAGGAATACAGGTCATATCAGAAGAAATGGCCGAAGTCAGTACTATCGAAAATTTTCTGACTACTCAAGTAACGGATTATGATAAGAGACGAATTCTATTGAAAATGGATACGCAAGGATATGACCTCAATGTTTTCAGGGGTGCACTCCAGGTGATGGGAAGCATCGTTTGCGTCTTGTCGGAGATTTCTGTGACGCCGATCTATGCTAATATGCCGCACTATCTTGATGTCCTCAAGGAATATGAAGAATACGGTTTCGTTGTTATAGGCTTCTACCCTGTCAGCAGGAAAGATAACCTTTCAGTCATAGAATTGGATTGCACGTTGCTGAACAGTAAATACGCATGATTTAGGGCTTATCACTTGCCACTAACTCCCAATGCAGTTGGCGCGTGACGCCGTAGCGACGTCTCCTGATAACATGCAAGTCATATACGGTGCCAACGAAAACTACGTTCTGCCGGCCCTGGTGTCGATCTGGTCCATGTGGCAAAACGCCAGCCAACCTGTTGAGGTGACGCTCTATGTTGAGAACATGCAACGGCATAGTCTGGATTTGATCGAGCTGGCCCGTGATCGACTTGGGGTGCCAGTCCGGGGGAAGGATTTTGATGGAGCAGGATTTGAGGAATATGCTTCCCAAGCAATGGCGTACCCTGTAGTCAGTCTGTTGCCGCTGCTCTTGCCTCGCCTTGTGGAAGGCAGGTGTCTGTTTATTGATGTCGATACCCTGGTCATGGGGGACATTTGGGAACTGGTGTCGGCAGATTTGAATGGGATGCCTATCGGGGCCTGTGTGGATATAGGCCAAGTGCTGATGGAAGACAGGATTTGTAAGGTGAAAGTATCGGACCTGATTCATCCTTCACGTGCCAAACTCAAGAGAAAAACCTACATCGACCGAATCCGAAACCTTGGCTTTGTTCCAGGAGAGAATTATTTCAACAGCGGTGTCCTGATCATGGATTGTGGGGTCATTAGGGACCAATACCCTGATTGGGAAAGTCTTACCAACATGGACAAGCTACGACCGTACACCAGTATGCCGGATCAGGACCGATTGAACGAATTCTTCGCAGGTCGTTGGTTCAAGTTACCGTTGGAATGGAACGTGCGCACCGGACTCAAAAGGCATTTTGAAAGGAACCAGTACAAGTATCGGGATGTCTCAGAAGATTTGCGGGTTCAGATTCAGGAGGCAATCCAAGACCCAAAACTATGGCACTTCATGGGAAAGAGAAAACCATGGCTTAGGCGATATAGAAACTCCTTACGATTAAGATCTCGGCAAGGATTTAAGGATTACGCGAGAGTCTTTAGCGAGTTTAATGCCATACTCGGTGGCGTCAAGGAATGATCAGATGTAATCAAGCTTCAGAGGTAGTGTCACAAAGCCATTCAAAAATCAACGCAGTTAGACGATACGTAATTTAACGCCGAGTGCCATTATGGCATTCGAACTGCTGTATGATGGCATCATAAAGATCCAAAATTTTGGGCACGACGGCATCGGCGGCATAGCAGTTTTTGTATACAGTCAACGCATTTTGCGCCCGCATTCGACAACCTTCCGGGTCTTGTATGGCTCTTCGCAGCCCATCAGCGAGCGAGGATTTATCACCTTTGGCGACGAGTATTGCCGATGTATCATCAAGCACTTCAAGCGGACCTGCACAACGGGTCGCAATAATCGGAGTTCCCATAGCCATGGCTTCCAGGACTATGATTCCGAACGGTTCGTTAAGAGACGGCAGGACGAACAGGTCGGCATTCTTTATCAAATCCGGAACATCGTTTCTGCGCCCCAGAAACTGCACCTTGTCGTGTATTCCCAATTCCGTTGACAGTGCCTTAAGCGAAGAAAATTCCTGGCCATCCCCGGCTATCTGAAGCGAAAAATTTCTATCCATCGCTTTGAACTCGGCCAGTGCTTCCAGCAAAATATTGAACCCCTTTTTCTCCACAAACCGGCCCGCTGCAAAAAGTTTATCTATTCGAGCAGGTTTGACAATTGTCGGCACAGGTTGAAGTCGTGAAAAGTTGGGAATGACTGAGGCAAATTTGTGCTGGGGAATATTGGTATGGGATTCCGATTTTGCGGCTTGGGCTGTAAATGGAACAACGACGTCCATGTTCCGGTAATACTTACCGTTGAGGTTGTTGTGCATTTTGGCAATGAGCGGCCACTTGCTAACGGATTTGGTTTTCCCTGTGAGAAACGCCGCTCGAGCCAAGTGCACTTCGACAACATGCGGTTGAAACCGGTTGAGTGCGGTTTTAATTTGATTCGTAGCAAATGGATCATGCCACCCAAACCGGTTGCTAATAACTGCCACTTCTATATTTTTGACTGAGATCAATTCAGACGCGACGACGCTGTTGTGACGGATTACGGATAGAACTGAATGTCCCCTGCCGGCGAGCTCCAAACAAACATCTGCAAAATATCTCTGCGCACCCCCGTAATTTGGGTCGAGCATAACCTGTGCAATTTTCACCGGAAATCCCTAGCGAAGCTATAAACAGTGAAAGTTCTACCCAATGGTATAACACTCCATTCGTCTACGCAAAGATTCGGAGATTCTTAGGCCTCAAGACCTCACCGAAGACCAGTGTGCGTTTAGGGAACCATCGTCTCGGATGAGCGTCGCGGATTGGACCGCTATTGGGCCGTCTACAACCGGCACCGACCGCATTCCTCACTTGGCAGACAGACGTCTGAGCAGGTATATTTCAACTAGTCCACGCCAATCCAGGCGGCGGCATAACCAGAGCGGAGAGCCGCTTATCGACAGTCCGCGAACTGTTCAAAATAACCGAGCCACCTCTTCCTACATGCATGCGGAGCCTGCCATGCCGCCGATTCGCATTCCCGTCTTTGTGGTATCGCTCCCGGATTGCGCAGAGCGACGCGAGACCATTTCAAAAACACTATCCAATCTCGGTGTCGAGTTTGAGTTTGTCGATGCGGTAGATGGTCGCCAGGGTCTCGATTCCCAGTATGAAGATCAGATTGATCGTGCAGGAGTTCGGAGGGCTGGGCTAATCTTGTCAGATGCCGAGTTTGCCTGCGCACTGTCCCACCTCAACATCTATCGGCGGATTGTGTCAGGCAACATCGCATACGCGTTGGTTTTGGAAGACGATGCCATTCCCTATCCTAAACTGGTCGATTTCTTGGATGGCGATCATTACCGCGATGCTGAATTAACGCAACTCTACTCCTCCGGTTTGCGTCCCTATGTTCGTTGGGGAGAGACCAAGGAACTGGGGGGGGGTACATACACGTCCTATATCCTTCGCCTGAAAATGATCGGCACCGTTGCCTATACGGTGTCGTATCGAGCTGCTCTCCACTTCGTCAAACATGCCGTTCCTGTGAATACGACGGCTGACTGGCCCACATGCATTAACGCCTTGATTGCGAAACAACAGGTTCGGGTCGTCTGTCCGTCACTGGTAGGGCATCCCAAATGTGATCTTCATACCTCATTGCTACACCAGTTCAGTAGCAAAGAAGCAACCCGGAAGACGTACGGAAAAAAAAACGGTATTTTCTCGGCGTCTACATTCCTCCACTCCGAAAAATTAGGGAATCTTTGGTCTCAGGTCGCTTCTTCTACAAACTGCTGGCGAAACGCTTGCCCTAATCTTGGGTAAACACGTATATAAGTCCAAAAATTCCCGGAAGAGAACGGAGTCAGACCATGAACGTCATGACGCTCGGAAATATGAAGGCAAAAATCGAGTTTAATCAGGATGCGGAATTGTTCCGTGGAGAGATCCTGGGATTAACCGGCAGCGCGGATTGTTACGGGAAAATGGTGGCTGAGCTGAAGCGTGAATGCAAAAAGTCAGATCGGCTTGCTGGACAAAATTCGGTTTGACAAAAAAAGTAAAGGATCGTATGTTTTGGATACTATCCGTTATGCTCGTAGGCGAGCCTATTTTTAGCCCCCGTGTGGCAACGCACGGGGGTTTTATTTTGTGGACGAAAACTAAAGAGGTCCATCTATGACGAAGGTAGCAATTTTAATCGATGGGGGTTACCTGCGGAAAATTGCAAGTGCAACTTATCGCTATAATCCAGACTTTATTGAATCGATGGTGCAAAACATCGTTAAGGCAGATGAACGGCTTTTTCGAGTTTTATATTATGATTGCGATCCCTATTGCGGCAAAGCAGCTCGTCCAATATCTGGCTCAGAGTATGAGTTTCAAGCTCGTAGCTGGTTGGATATTCTGGCAGCTAAAAATTTCTTCGCAGTTCGCCGTGGCGTTTTAAAATTTCGGGGCTTTAAACTCAAAGATATTCCTGCAAAAAATAAAGTACTTTCTGATGAGGACTTTTCTCCAGTTTTTGAACAAAAGGGAGTTGATATGCGGCTTGGTATTGATATTGCAAATTTCTCTATGTCAAAAGCTGTAGAGCGCATTATTCTTATATCGGGTGATACAGACTGTGTGCCTGCAATGAAATACGGACGAATTGCTGGTCTTCAAATTGTTATAGTTCAATTACCTAAGCAACAACTCGCACGTGAATTATCATATCATGCGGATGAATGTCGATCGGTAAAATGGCCTGCTAATGCTCAAAAATTCAAGGAATAGAATTATTTCACACATAAGTCTTCGCGTCTCTTGAATCATTACTCCATTTTTCATGGGCAAACGGGCATATAATCCCGATGACCCTCATGCTCTTCCACAGGTCGCGCTCACCGTGCTTTCAGATTCTGAGCCGCAAGCTTTCTCGTTTAAGAGGCATGTTAAAAGTGAAGCTTTCCGGCAGAACGGAGTCACACCATGAACATCATGACGCTCGGAAACGTGCAGGCACAAATTGTGTTTGATCAGGATGCGGAATTGTTCCGTGGAGAGATCCTGGGATTAACCGGCAGCGCGGATTGTTACGGGAAAACGGTGGATGCGTTGAAGCGTGAATTCAAAAAATCCCTGCAAATCTATCTGGATGAATGTACACGGAGAGCAATCGCTCCGTATCAATGATACTTCGGCAAAAGGGAAATGTTGGCGAGGTAGGGAGCCAATGACCAAGAGTGGCGGGTTGCTCTCGTTCAGAGAATTTTGATCAGCGTGGCTACGATACCAATGCCGACAACCAGCATCGAGCCCATACGAATCGTGAGTTGCAGCGCCAGCCGGGTTTCCAGTTCCTTTAAGTCGTGGGTCAGTCGATTTTCCAGTTCCTTCATTTCGTGGGTCAGCCGGGTTTCCAGTTCCTTCAAGTCGTA
>VYFB01000133.1:0-1524 GCA_009842645.1 Nitrospira sp. SB0677_bin_15
GGTGAGGGGGGCTTGAGGTGAGGGGGTCAGGCGCCGGCCGGCTCTTTTTTCCACGCAGCAAGGATCCGTTCCACCCGTAGCCGAACGACAAGGTCAGAATCCTTCATCAACGGTTTGATCGCGTCCCTGCCACGCAAATCCCCGACTTGTTCCAAGGCTGCGGCGGCCGTCAGGCGCGTCAGCCAATCCTGATCCTGCAACATGGCGATCAGAGGATCGACGGCGTCTGAATCCTTAATCTCACCGAGGGCCAGAATAGCCTGCTTGCGCACAAACTCTTCCCTGTCGGTCAAGGCCGCAATCAATTTGGGCACGGCGGGTTTCCCCAGGTCGATAAGGGCTCTCGTGGCGTCGTCCTTGAACTCGTCGTTGTGCAGCATCGACATCAGGGGATCCAGAACCCGCTCGTCATTGATTTTCCCCATGGCCTGGATCACGTACTTCCTGGCCTCCCAATCACGCATGTACCGGATCAACAACTCGACTGCGGGAGAACCCACTTCGGCGATCGCTTCAACGGCTGCTTCCCGGACCTGCCAATCCCCGTCGCGCAACGCCCTGACGAGGGGTTCCACGCACCGTTCGTCGCCCATTTCACCAAGGGTGACGACGGCTTCACGCCTGACGACCCAATCCGGGTCCTGAAGAAGGTCGATTTGGATATCGATTTCATCTTTAACCTTCTCTTCTTCTATTTCAAGCTCTTCTTCCTCTTCCGCCTGCTCCTCACCTTCCCCGTCCCCGTCCGCGTTCTCCGCCGTCACAACGGTGTCGCCCTCCATCAAGGATTCCGAGACGGCGTCCACGTATTCATCCGTCACTTCATCCTGCGAGACGGCTTCGGTCTCCTCATCCGGTGTTTGAACATCTTCGGCGGCAGATTGCACGTCATCAGTCATAAACGTTCCCCTTTCCACCCTGGTTTCGCCGTTAGGCCGCTTTGGCTTTGTTTCCGGCAGCCGTGGCTATCCGTGACGTACTGAGACGAATTTTTCGCTGGACCCGTTTGAGGCGCTTTCGCAACTGTCGTGCGTCAGGATCGCCCTCGGGATTTTCGCTGCCAGCGCGCCTTTCCTTGACTTTTTTTTCAAGGATCGCCTTATCTTCCTCGTGTGTTCGTTTTTTTGCCATTCTTGCTTTCTCCTCAATACCTCCCGCCTTCGCCCTGAGCGTAAGGCACCCCGCGCCTGAAGTCGAAGGGGTCAGAACAGACAGGGCAGGCGTTAGACAATTCAATGAATGGTCGAGTCTAGTCAACGGCTCTCACGGGTGTCAACCGGACGCCGTCCCCGCGCGCGGGGCTGCCAAGAATTTTTCCTTCTCCCTTCTTCCTTCCGGTCTTCACCGCGCACGGCGATTCCAATCTTTGCAGAAACTTCGTTCATAGGCCAAAATTTTCCAGGCTTCTTCCTCGGTAATCGTCACCGGAATCATCGGCACCATGCCTGTCCCAGGGCTGCCGTTCTTGATGATCCAGAACAGTTCGCCGTCTTTCCGTTTCTTATGGAATTTGCAGTTGGTAAA
>VYFB01000133.1:1624-14169 GCA_009842645.1 Nitrospira sp. SB0677_bin_15
TGGAATTTGCAGTTGGTAAAATTCCGCGGGCCGGGATTCAACACTTTTCCGGCAGGACCGGTGCCGTCACCCTTCTTCCCGTGACAATTGACGCAGGTGCCCTTCCCTTCAAAAATCTTCTTGCCCTCGGCAACAATCTCGTCGGAGGCCTTTTTCGTTTTCTTGTACAACTCGGCGGGTGGTTTAATTTTCTTGGCTTTTCCGCGCTCTGCCTTCGGAACTCGTGGTTTCAGGGGGTCCTTTTCGGCACCGGCAAACGCCAAGTCGCCGCCGACGAAGGCAAATGCCGTCAACAAACTACAAATGGCTACAAACCGCTTCATGAATCCCTCCTTTGATAATAAGTCCGTGTTGCATCCCTGTACTACACCCTCATCACAATCAATTTCAAAACCTGAAAACCCACCGAACATATCAATGTGGGTTCTCCCTGTCAAGAATCTCAGGTGATCGTGACGGTCTTAATTCCACGTCCCGAACCACGGTCCCAGGCTCACCGAACGGCCCCTGCAACTGGCCATTCAGGCGGACTTCGACTCCTCCGGCGTTCCCAAGCGTCAACAGAAACCGGTCGCGGGCCCGGCGTCGTATAACCTCACCGGCCCGCAATAAGAATTCTTGGGGCGTATCCTCATCTGAACGAATCACGGCCCAAGTCACGTCCAACGTCCGTATTTCAAGAACCACGTCTTCCGAATCCGTGGTGGGGGCAGGCGCAGAGTCCGGAGATAACGCGGAAGGCGTGGACGCCCCGTCGTCAACCGGCGCTTCCAGAGGAATCTCTGCGTCGATCTCCGTCGCCGGCCCTTCGTTTTTAACGCTTGAGGCGCCATCTTGTGATACAACCGCCGAAGACCGATGATCCTCGACGACTTCGTTCGCTCGACCCGGTTTCGAGACAACTTCGTCGCGGGGTTCAACGGGCTGTTGCGGAAACCTGGAAAAGATGGATCCGGAAGGTGATTGTTGTTGGAATAACACTATCCCCCCCAGCAGGAGAGGCCCTCCAACGAGAAGAACAACCATGACGCGGCTTGTTCTTTCCTTCTGGATGCCTTGCCTGCCCAGAAATCTTTTCCGTGTCTCTTTGCCCTCTTTTTCTTTTTGGTAGAACGAAGCGGAGCCTTCTTCAAACAACCGCAGACATTCTTCTTCGTCGAGTTCAAGCGAGCGGGCATAAGCCCGGACAAAGCCTTTGGTGAACACGCGTTCGGGCAACTGATCCAGAGAATCTGCCTCCAAGGCCCTCAAATGCGACTCTGAGATCCGGGTCTTTGAGGCGATCTGCCCAAGCGTGAACCCTTTAGCTTCACGGGCGGTTTGCAACTTGTTGCCTAGTGACGCCATATCGCTCCGACTTTGTCTGCTATGTTTCTCTATACGCCTTGCTCCGAAAAAGAAACCACGGTGGCACAAACGAAGCGTGAAAAACGTTGAATGCTCACGAAAGATCCTCGAAATGGGTCAGGCGCTTGAAGTCGCGGAAACGGGTTTCGATGTCCTGATATTCCAGTGGCCGCAAGCGGTCGAGACTGAAGCCCTCAACGGTAAACGAAGCCATCACGCTTCCGAAAATAATGGCCCGCCTCAAACCGGCATCGGAGAAATCTCCCGTCGACGACAGGTGTCCCATAAAGCCGCCTGCGAACGTATCACCGGCGCCGGTCGGATCTTTGACCATTTCCAATGGGAACGCCGGTGCGCCAAAAACGCCTTTTTCATGAAACATCAAGACACCATACTCCCCACGTTTAATAATGAAATATTTGGGCCCGCGCGCCAGGACGTCTTTCGCCACTTTCACGAGGCTGAAATCCTGACCAAGTTCACGCGCTTCCCCGTCATTGATGACAAGCACGTCGATCTTTTCCAACACCTTCCATAGAGCGTCGCGCTTCCCATGAATCCAAAAGTTCATGGTGTCACAGGCGACGATTCGCGGCCGTTCGACTTGATTCAGAACGTCCATTTGAAGTTCGGGATCAATATTCCCCAGGAACAACGTGTCAGGAGTTCGATAATGATCGGGAATTTTGGGACGGAAGGATTCCAGCACGTTGAGCTGGGTGTCGAGCGTATGAGCCTCATTCAGTTGATACGTATATTCCCCTTTCCAGCGAAAGGTCTTGCCGCTACGGCGTTCGAGCCCGGACACGTCGATTCCTCGACTCTTCAAAAAGGTGACGTATTCATCAGGAAAATCTTCTCCTACGACCGCAATCAAATCGACGTCAGTGAAAAAACTGGCGGCCGTGGAAAAATACGTGGCTGAACCTCCCAACACTTCCGTGGCCTCCCCGAAAGGCGTGCGCACCGTATCAAACGCCACGGAACCAACAACCAACAATTTACCCATGTTATCTGCTCCTGTTCGATGTTTTGGCTGGTTTCAAAAAGAGACCGTAACGCCGCTTCACGGAGGCCGTCATGGCTTGCGGCGCCGTGACGATGGTCTGCCGAAGCGCCGTCGCGCATGGACAGGTTCTTGCTTCCCCGATCCGTTGAATGGCGTCCCGGAGCAGCGTTTTGGCCTGGGCCACGTTCGCGTGCATTACGCTCAAAATCGCTTCGACGGAGACGGGCTCCTCACTCTGATGCCAGCAATCGTAATCCGTGACCAGGGCCAAGGTTGCATAACAGATCTCGGCTTCCCTCGCGAGTTTGGCTTCCGTCGCATTGGTCATTCCGATGACGTCCACGCCCCATTGCCGGTACAACGAGGATTCCGCTTTCGTGGAAAACTGCGGCCCCTCGATACAGAGATACGTTCCGCCCACGTGAAACGTGGCACCCGTTGACCGGGCTGACTCGCCCAGAACGTCAGCCAAGGGCTGACAAATGGGGTCGGCAAACGTCACGTGAGCCACAAGTCCCTGATCGAAGAACGTGCTGATTCGCCTGGTCGTCCGGTCGATAAATTGATCGGGAAGAACCATGTGACCGGGATGGATGCCTTCTTTCATGCTCCCCACCGCACTGACGGACAAAATCCGCGTCACGCCGAGTGATTTGAGCGCGTACACGTTTGCCCGGTAGTTGATCATGGAGGGAATGATGCGATGCCCTCGTCCATGGCGAGAGAGAAACGCCACGCGTTTGCCGGACAAGGTTCCCAGCATCACCACGTCCGAAGGGTGGCCAAAGGGAGTGGGCACGCGCGTTTCTCGCACGTTTTCCAAACCTTCCATTTCATATAAGCCGCTGCCTCCAATGACGGCAACGTCGGCACGTGGTTTTGCTGGCATAGGCTTGATCTTTGTCGATTACGCTCGAAGTTTGTGTACGAACCTTTCAATCAGCGAGAGGATACGCCGGGCAACCGATGAAGCGGACTCGTCCTCGTGTACCTCGACCCACGCCAGGCCTGGTTCTTTTCTGAACCACGTCATTTGGCGTTTTGCAAAATGACGGGTGTCCCGCTTCAATCGCCTCACCGCTTCGGCGAATGAATATTCTCCTTCCAGATACCCCGCCATTTGACGATAGCCCAAACTTTTCATCGAAACAAGGCCCCTGGGGTATCCTTTGGCCAGCAGGACCCGGGTTTCTTCGACCAACCCTTTTGCCAACTCCGCGTCGACTCGCTGATCAATACGTTGATAGAGGTCGGCCCTCTCCATGGTCAATCCCAACACGAGTGCCCGAAAAAGAGTGTTCTCCTGGCCGTGTTGTTCGTGGGCCTTTGAAAGGGGCGTGCCGGTTTGCCGGTACACTTCCAGTGCCCGCAACACTTTCACCGTATCGCGCGGATGCAGGCGGCGAGCCGTGACCGGGTCCACGCGACTCAATTCCTGATACATCGACTCCCCTCCCCGAACCCGTGCTTCTTCTTCGAGTTGCTTGCGAAGAGCATGATCGCTGGGAGGACCGGACCATAACCCGTGTAACAACGCGCGGACGTAGAGCCCCGTCCCGCCAACCACCAAAGGGAGAAGGCCTTTTTCGTGCAGACGCGAGATTTCCGAAAGAGCCCGCCGCCGGAACGCCCCGGCGTTAAACGGCTCATCCGGTTCCACCAGATCAATGAGTCGATGGGGCACGCCTTGCCGGTCCTCCTCCGAAGGGGTGTCCGTCCCGATATTCATTCCTCGATAGACTTGAGTCGAATCCGCGGTCAATATTTCCGTGCCCAAGGCTTGAGCCACTTCAACGGCAATTCGACTCTTGCCGATGGCCGTCGGACCCACCAGCACAACGAGCGGCCGTGACGCGATTGCGGCCCCGATGAGATTCCGGAGCTTGTCGTGCGAAGAAAGGCACCGTTCAAACGGTGGATTCATAGACGCCGAAAAATCCGGTGCAGTTCTTCACTGCCGAACCGTAAAGAGATTCTTCGGCCATGTGGGCAGGTCATGGGGCTCCCTTCACGAAGCCACTCGGTCACCACGTGTTTCATTTCCGGTTGCTCCATCCGGCGGCCGGCCTGGACCGCACCCTTGCAGGCCATCGACGCCAGGACGGAGCGGATCGGTTTTTCGAGTGAATCCACGGAGTTCCACTCCGACAGGTCCTCGATGATGTCTTCGAGTAAGGCGCCATAGTTCATCTGCCCGACAAGCGCCGGCACCGATCGAATGACAAAAGAGGACGGGCCGAAGCTCTCAAGTTCGAGACCCACGTTGACCAACTCCGGCAGAATTTCCGTCAATTGCGTTGCCGCCGGGGCAGGGACGTCAACCGGTTCGGGAATCAGGAGCGATTGCGTCCGGATACCGGAACCCTCCCAACCTCGCCTCAAACGTTCAAACAACACGCGTTCGTGAATCGTGTGCTGGTCCAGCACGTGCAATTCATCCCCAATTTGCGCGACGATGTACGTGGCATGGATTTGTCCGAAAATCCGGACGTCCGGCTCAAGCTGATAGAGAGCCGGTGATTCTTTAACCTGGACCGCTTCGTTGTCTCGTCCATTCCCGAAACTCGTTTGTACGTTGCGCGCCATGGAAGGGATCGACCGTGCGACAAACGGTCCACCGCTATCTCCGGTCGTCTCCTTCTCGACGACGTCAACCTCCCGCTCATCACGCCCGGATGAAAGAGTGGAATGCCCCGTCACGTCTTTTTGCAACGGACTACGAACCGCAGCCCTGATCGCTCGATGGATCAAGTCCGGGCCGCGAAATTTCACTTCCCGTTTTGATGGATGCACGTTGACGTCCACTTCGTCCGGGGCGACTTCTACCATAAGAACAAACGTCGGATGCCGTCCCTTCGGTAAAAAAGAGCCATACGATTCATACACGGCATGGGAAATCGTCGTATTTTTGACGGGACGCCGGTTCACAAACGTTTCCTGCGGCGTGCGTCCCGTTTTCGCATGATGCGGATTGACGATCACGCCGCGCACGCGCACGTCGGCCTGCTCGTAGTGCACGGGCAACGTCAGGTCCATGAGTCTCGGGCCATACACCTGGAGCAATCGATCTTCCAACGCGGAGACCTTAGGATAGTCGAACACCACGTGGTCATTGTGCGTCAATCGAAATTGCACGTGAAGGTTGACCAAGGCGGCTTGCTGAACAACGTGTGCAACGTGGGAGAACTCCGTGGCCGTCGTCTTCAAAAATTTTCGTCGTCCCGGTGTATTGAAAAACAATTCTTCGACTTCGATTCGTGTCCCCGGGGCGGCGCCTCGCTCTTCGACCGATTGGACGCCCGTTCCGTCAATCACCACGGCGGTCCCCGTCAGTGAATGATGTCTCGCCGTCAGCATACGAAAGCGCGAAACCGCGGCGATGCTGGGCAAGGCCTCCCCGCGAAACCCATAGGTGGCGATGCCCGTCAGGTCACGTGGATGACTGATTTTGCTGGTGGCAAACCGTTGGCAAGCCAACGGAGCATCGGCTCGACTCATCCCTTCGCCGTCATCGATCACGCGAATGAGCGTTTTCCCGCCGTCCATCACGTCGAGGGAGACGACCGTACTGCCGGCATCCACGCTGTTATCGAGTAATTCTTTTACGACTGACGCCGGACGTTCGACGATCTCTCCGGCGGCAATTTGAGAAGCCACGGATTCAGGGAGGACCTTGATTCTGGATTCAACGGACTCCATAAGTAATGCTTTGTGACGGGGTCCCCGCGGTTCGACTACTTCTTTGGCTTGGAGGACTTGGTGACGGCCGGTGACTTGAATTTCTTGAGAGCTTGTTCCATCTCGATGAGTTGGGATTCGTGTGCATCCACCTTGGACCCCAGCTTTTCGCCCATGGACCTGACCACCTCTTTCAACTGCGCGACGGACTTGGTCAATTCATTCAATTGCGTGACGTTGGCCTTCAAACCCTGCTGAAGGTTCGAGACGGCAGAGGACGCTCCCTTCGATTTCGACAGTTGCCGGGCCTGAGACTCAATACGATTGGCCTGGTCTTTCAGTTTGGTTGACATCAGGTTCTTGAATTGTTCGAACGATTGTCCGACCGACTGGACGCTCGCCGTCACCTCGTTGAGATGGGTTGAAACCGCTTGGGTATTTGTTGCCTGCTTGGCGGCTTCGGCTGCCTGGTCTTTTTCCATTTGCGCCAATCGTGCCGTCAACTGCCCAAGCTGATTCATGTGCTGATCGGTGCGGTTGCCCAACATATTGGCCATGGAATCCAAGACCTCTCGCATCCCTGCCACCGCTTGACTCAGTTCCTGAACGTGTTTGGCTTGACCTTCCAATTGCTTTTGAGCCTGGGTCACGTTCGAGACGTTTGTTTGTTCGACGCGTTCGAGACCGGACGAGACCTTTATGAACTCCTGGGAAACTCGATTCTTTTCCTGGTCGAACGCTTTGGCGATCGATTCCAGGCTTGGCCTGACGTCCTTGTCCAAATATCCGTGCAGGCCCTTCAGGTCGGCGTCCATTTTTTTGGCCAACGCCGCATATTGACCCTGTAACTGCTCAATCTGTTTTGCCGTTTGTTCCAACCCTTTGCCTTGACGGTCCAGTTTTGTGCCGAGTTGAGTTCCGGTCGTCCCCAACACGTCACGAAGTTGAGCCAGGGACCGTGTCACCTCCTCCAGGTTCTTGGCGTCCACCGCATCGGTCTGTCGCAGCTCCGTCAGCTCAGCGCCCAATTTGACGTTCAACTCGGACAGGCGAGCGGTTTGGGCGTCAATGTCGGTTTTCAGATTCCGGTTGCTTTCATTCAATGCGACATTGATAGATTCAATTGTCATCTTGACCTCGGTTTCCAAATACTTCTTCAACGACTTCGTATCGGCGTCGAGTTTGGCGCGAAAGACTTGCATGTGCCTGTCGAAATCCTGCCTGACTTGCGTCTCGGAATTCCTTGCCCGCTTCGCCTCCTGATCGAACTGTTTTCTTACGTCGTTCAAGGCGTTCTTGAACTCGCCCAATGACTTTTGAAACGCGGCGAATTGGTCCTTGACCGTCTGACCTTGCTGTTTCAAGGCTTGCTCAAGGCGCGCCCCCACGGCGTCAATTTTCCCGGACAATTCCGTTTCACGTTCTTCCCGCTGTTTCTGCAACGCACTGATCTGTCCGCTGATCCGTCGTCCCTGCTGCTTCACGGCGTTCTCAAAGTTTCTGCGGACCTGATGTATTTGTGTTTCCAGGTCACCTTTGGCTTTGGGCAGGCTCTCCTCTCGCAGGTTCCGCAAATTACTGTTCAATTGCGCCCGGGCCTTCACGATTGTCTCGTTCAATTGCCCCTGGGCCGTTACCAGTTCCTGGTTTAACTCGGACTTTTGCTGCTCCAAGGCCTCTGCCATTTCCTGCTTGGCTTCCTTCAGGACTTGAGCCAAGGCCTTTTTCTCCTTATCCAATTTGGTGATTTTCCCCCCGAGGTCTTTTTCAACTTTCACAAGATCTGACTGCTGGGCACAGGATGTCAGGCTGAAGACCAGGCAGGTCAGGCACAGCCCCATTTTCAGGTTATGGCCGGTTATTCGCGTTGAGCTCATTGAAGTCAAAAAAGAAACACGATCAATCCACATGGTTGTTCACTCCCTTACATTACTCCGACAATGGAGACCAGGCAGGAGAACTATGGTGTATCCCCCCCTTCGTCAACTGTTCCAATCCTGTGCCATCATACTGAATCATGAAAATGTGACTCCGCCCGCCTCGCGTCGAACTGAAGACCAGGTGACGGCCATCCGGCGCCCATGAAGGAGAATCGTCGATTTCACTAGGGGGGCCGCTCGTTATTTGAACGCGACGTTTCCCATCCACGGAAATGCGGCACAACTTCAGCCCATAGCCGGGCAGGCGGCAGACGTAGGCAATCCAATCTCCCCGTGGAGACCAGGACGGCGCAGCATTATAACGCCCCCCAAAAGTCAACCGGCGGACCTTTTTGCCGTCGGCTCTCATAATATAGATTTGCGGTCTGCCGGTTTGGTCTGACGTGAAAGCCAGTTCTCGTCCATCCGGGGACCACGCAGGCGACAATTCCGCGCTGGCCCTCCTGGTCAATTGTGTTTTCTTTTCCGTGCTCAGGTCCATGATGAAAATGTCGGAGTTCGACTTCCTGGCGGAATCCTTGGCGGAAGCATACGCTAACTGTCGTCCATCCGGGGAAACCGCCGGAGTGATATTCAAGATTTGAGAGGGCACCAGGGTTCGTTTGTTCCCTTGACCCAATTTTTTGCCCAACTCGATCCGCACGATTTCCTGATTGTTGTCGTGATAGGTCGTATACACAACGGCGCGGCGATCCGGCGACCAATCCGGCATGAGGCTTAATATGGGGTCCGACGTCACGCGCCTCGGACCGAACCCGTCGTAATCCATTTTGTATATATGCCGTCTGCCTGTCTTATCTTCGGATACATACATAATCTCGGTCCGGGCGATGCCGGAATCCCCCGAGTAATGCTCAACCAAGGCATCAGCCCAGCGGTGTACCATCGACCGCAGGAGCCTCACGTTAATCGGCTTACCGGTGTACCGTTTGCCAATCGCGACCGAATCCGTTCCCCCGCCATCGTAGGCACACGCCTCCAACAACAATTTTCCATCTTTTCGGCCGATTCGCCCCCAAGTAGCCACCGGAGCGTTGCTTGCCCGGGCTTTCACGATGGGAGCCTTTTCCTCGCACCCGGCTTTCGAAAGCGGGAGCACGTCCGTTGCTCGTTTCATGACCTTGAACACGTGGGTGCGCCGCAAATCAGCCTGAAGAATTGAGCCAACCTGTTTGCCGATTCCGGCGTCATCCTCCGACGGATTCTCACTTCCGGCGAACCCCATGATCCAGATGGGAATTTTCTGAAATTCCGAGCGTTCCGTTTCCAAAAACACTTCGGGGTTCTCATCCTGCGCATGGACCGTAACCGGCGAGACGAGAAAACAGACAAGCACAATCAAATACATGGCGTTTTTCATCATCAATTCGGCCTGATCTTAAACTCGTGTATAACCTGACAAAAG
Organism: Nitrospira sp. SB0677_bin_15; assembly: GCA_009842645.1. GTDB lineage: Bacteria > Nitrospirota > Nitrospiria > Nitrospirales > UBA8639 > Bin75. Next base: position 11,004 of record VYFB01000133.1, read on the forward strand.
GGTTTGGTCATGCTTGCGGGGAAAGGCGGTAACGGGACAGCCGCCAGGACCGCGCGTTTGGCAATCTCATCGAATTTTTTGTTTCCGGAGGGCTGGAAGACGTCCAGATCCGTCACTTGACCATTTCGCGTGACACGGAAAGTCAGGATAGCCGGATACTCAACGTCGTAATGGTACCGGTAAATGTTTCTGTGAACGGCATCAATTCTTGCCTCCACGTTCCTCCAATAGGGATGCGTTGGGGCACACAATCCCGCCTGCCACAGCCCCTGCGCTTTCTTCCCTCCACTCTCCGTGTATTTGGAAACCTGTTGGGGATTAAACGCTGACAAATCGGGAATGGAAGGGTCAATCTCCTGCCTGGGAGAAGTATCAGGCTCGGACGCGGAATCGGGAACCGTGGGTTCGGAAGGGGCCGGGGTCCGGACCTCGGCTAACTGCGGAGCCTGAGGGGCCACGGTCTTGCGAAGCGATTGGGTTCGAGTCTTGGCTGCCTTCGCAGGGGGGGGCGTTTCAGAAACGAGCGGCACCGTTTTCTTTACGGGCACCGTCCTGTTCTTGGGATTGCTCTGGGGAACCTTCACGGATTGAATCGCCTCCTTCAGCGATTCCACGGTACTGCTCTTCCGTACCGTTTGCAACGGGGTCTTCTTTTTCCGCGTCTCAGGCGGGGCAACGGCTGCCAAGCGAGGGGCCCGGGCAGGCACGGTAATGGCTGGTGATTCAGGAGCTACGTCCGGTTTTTTCTTGTGTTGCGGTGCGATGGTCGGGCTCATGCGCTTGAAAACCTGCTCCGGCGTTTTGGGAACGGACGTCGCACTGACGGCCTTCTTCAGTTTTGGGGTCAGCAGATCAACGCTTGGAGCGGGAGCGGGCGTGGGTGGAGACGCAGACTTCTTGACAACCAATTTTGGAGGTTGCGGAGGCGCTTTGAACGCCGGCGCGTACTCCTCCACGGCAGGCGACTGTTCGACAGGAGCAGGAGGCCGGACTGGCGCAGGCTCTTGTGGCAACGGCAGAGTTTGCGTCTTTGGCACGACCACGGCATCAAGAGCACTGACGAGCGACTCCGTCACCCGTTCGGGTTTGGGAACTTCTCTTACGTCCTCCACGGGCGGAGGGGGAAGCTTCTCCACGTTCTGCTTCGGAATCGGCACGGGGTCCTTTGAAATCGGCGGCGGGACAACCTTGGGGGCGACCGCCGGAGTCTTTTTGGCCTTCGCCTTTGGAGGGGGAACCTTTTCGACGTTCTTGTCCGGTTTCGCCTTCGTTACCGGTGGAGCAGGCGACGCGATTTCCGGAAGCGTGACAAGCGTGACCTCGTAAGCCCCATCGGACTGTTCAAGCGATGAGCCGAAACGCAGACCCAGTAACGCGACGACCACAACCGCGTGAAGGAGCGCCGAACCGGCAAGAGGCCACCTGAGCCGTTCTGCCACCGATTCGTCACGCTCCGGCACATGCAATGACAAAAGACTGAAAGGCGCCGCATACGACATTGCGTCATTCCAACTTACAGAGGCTCAAGGACCTTCTCTTCCACCACCCTCCCCTGGGGGTTCGTGACCATGCCCAACCGTTCGATTCCCACCCTCTTGACCTCATCCATGACTTGGACGATCCGTCCATAGGGAACGCGGCGGTCGGCTCGAAGGTAAACCGACACGAGAGGGTTCAGCGCCTTGGCTTCATCCAGACGTTTCCGCAAGTCAAGCAACGTGACAAGGTCCTTATCCAGGTACACCCGCTTGTCGGGTTCAATAGTGATCACGAGACGCTCCATGGGAACGACGGTATTCGATTGTGAGCGCGGAAGTGTAATATCAATGCCCCGGTGCAACATCGGCGTTGTCACCATAAAGATTACCAACAGCACAAGAACCACGTCGACGAGAGGTACGACGTTGATTTCAGAAAGAAACCGGCGATTCCGGGGTTCAACAATCACGAGACACTTTGACCTCCTGTGCCCGCAGGCGCAGGCGCGTCAAGGGCATTCAGAAATTCAATGCTGAAGGCTTCTACGCCGAATATGGTTTTCCGAATTTGGGTAAGATAGAAATTATATCCGATGACCGCAGGAATCGCGGCAAACAGTCCTGCAGCGGTGGCAAGGAGGGCTTCGGAAAGACCGGGCGCAACCGAAGCGATACTGGCCGTGCCCTCGATTCCGATTTGCTGAAAGGCGTTAATGATGCCGACGACCGTTCCCAACAACCCGATGAAGGGAGTAATGTTTCCCGTCGTAGCGAGGAAGGGCAAGTACGTTTCCTGTTGGGCGATTTGTTGCTGAATGAGATACTGGACGACCTTCTCCAAATACTGGCGGTCCGGCCAAGGTCCCGTCTTCCTGGCTGCGGCCGCGACGTCACCCGGGTTGTGACCGGCAAGAGGCCCCACGCGATTCAACACGTCACGCAACACTGAACCGCTGGGACTATTGGGCAATTCTGCGGCCACGTGTTGAAGAAGATGCAACCCCTTTTCGCTGAGTGCGTCTTCCTCCTGATAGGCATGAAGAAACTGTCGTTCCTCTGTTTTGATCAGCCGGAACATGCGCCATTTGTACAGGATGATGCCCCACGAAAGGACGGAAAACACCAGCAGGATCAGGAGAACAATGATGGAGATGGTCCCCAGGGAACCGAACAGGTCAAGAGGGTTGGTTGAAAACATCTTAGCCCGAAACGTGATGTAAAATCTGATGTAACGTGATGAATCGAATACTCACCGTGCAAGTGAGAACAGCCACAACGACGTGAATGGCGGGGCCGACGGGATTTGAACCCGCGACTTCCAGATTGACAATCTGGCGTCCTAACCTGGCTGAACGACGGCCCCATTCACGTATGAGGATAGCCTTTTGACTGTGCTTGTCGAAACGAACCCCCTGCCTTGGCTAATCAGCCCGCCAGGTTGTACGTCCGACGTTCTATTTGGATAGTCTGAGATAGATGGTAGGCGGAACAGGGCTCGAACCTGCGACCTCTGCCTTGTAAGGGCAATGCTCTCCCAACTGAGCTATCCGCCCCACACTCCATGCATTCAAAAATCCAACGTTTTTCATTATATCAGTCAAGTATGCCGTGTCAACTGTAAGGGAACCTCTGTTTTATTGCACTATCGGGCGCATGGCTGCGTTGTGTCCTCGCTCAACCCTCACCTA